>DASYCK010000150.1:0-20494 GCA_036500205.1 Polyangia bacterium
GCGAGCTGTTCGGTCACGAGCGCGGCTCGTTCACCGGCGCCGTCAGCTCGCGCCAGGGCGTGTTCGAAGCTGCCGCCGGAGGCAGCGTTTTCCTCGATGAGATCGGGGAGCTGGCCATCGATCTTCAACCAAAGCTTCTACGCGTCCTGGAGCGCCGCGAGGTGCGCCGCATCGGCACCAATCAGCACGTCCCCGTCGACGTCCGCCTGATCGCCGCCACCAACCGCGGCCTGCGCGCCGAGGTGGCCGCCCGCAAGTTCCGCTCGGATCTCTACTACCGGCTGGCGGTCGTCGAGGTGAAGCTCCCCTCGCTGCGCGAGCGCACCGGGGATCTGCCGTTCCTGGTCGAGCACATTCTTCAGACCCTGAGCCCCCTCGACGAGGACGTGGCGCGGGCATTGATGGCGCCCGAGTTCCTGGTGAAGCTCGGCCAGCACGACTGGCCCGGCAACATCCGCGAGCTGCGCAACTTCGTCGAACGGTGCGTGGCGCTGGGCGAGGTGCGCGCCCCGGCCTTGAACCGCGCCACCACCCAGCCGACGCCCGAGAACGCAGCCCTGAGCCAGCGGCCCCTGCGCGAGGCCCGCGAGGAGTGGACGAACAGCTTCGAACGCCGCTATCTCGAGGAGCTGCTGGCGACCCACGACAACCGGGTCAGCTCGGCGGCCCGGGCCGCCGGCGTCGATCGAATCTACTTCTATCGCCTGCTCTGGAAACACGGGCTGCGCACGCGCGAGGCCAGCACGCGCGACGGCGAGGCGCCCCACGACGCGGACGGGGACGTGACCCCGCGCCCGACGAACAAGCCCCTCTAGCAGCGGCGCACGGCCATGGCGGCGCTGCCTTTCAGATTCACCGGTGACGAGTCACTGCTGACGGAGATCCCCGCCCCCGCGGTCGTTCCCGCCGCGCCGCACGAGCTGACCTTCCGCGCCGTGGCCGCCGGCTGCCTCATCGGTGCCCTGCTCGCGGCGGGCAACGTCTACACCGCCCTGAAGACCGGCTTCATCGACACCGGGGCGCTGACCGCGACCCTGGTGAGCTTCGCCGTCTTCGCCAGCCTGCGCCGCTTCGGCGCGCGCGCCTTCACCCGCCTCGAGAACAACGTCGCCCAGACCGTGGCCGCGTCCGCCGCGGTCATGGGCTTCGTGCACGGCCTGATGGGTCCCATCCCGGCGCTCCAGTTGATGGGGTTGCAGCACCCGGCCTGGGCGCTGTGGACCTGGGGCCTGGCGCTCGGAATCATCGGGATTGTCATCGGCGCCTGGTCGCGCCAGCGGCTGATCGTCGACGAGGCCCTGCCCTTCCCCAGCGGCATCGCCACCGCCGAGCTCCTGAAGACGCTGCACGTCGATCGAGGCTCGGCGGCCCGCCCGATGCGCCTGCTCCTGCTGACCGCCGCCCTGGCGGCGCTGCTGACCTGGGCGCGTGACGGCGCGAGCGCGTTCATCCCTCAGGCCGTCTACCTGCCCCTGGCCATCGGCGGTATCGCGGCCTCGACGCTGACCCTGGGGATCGCCGTCAGCCCGTTGATGACGGCCACCGGGATCTTCGTCGGCCTGCGCGGCGCGGTGAGCCTGTTCGGCGCCAGCGTGCTCGCCTGGGCGGCGCTCGCGCCGCTGATCGTGGTCACGCACATCGTGAAGGATCCCAGCTATGCGGCCCTCGTGTCCTGGCTGGTGTGGCCGGCGTTCGGGATGATGCTGGGGGCCAGCGTGGGCCCGCTGGTGGCGGGCGCTCGCCGTCACGGCCAGGTCGTCTTGCGCGCGCTCGGCGATGTGCGCGTGGCGCTGGCGCGCGTGGGAAAGGCGCGCTCCCCTGGCGTCGCCGGCGGGCGCGGCCGCGCGCTCGTCGCCGCGGTGACGTTGGGCGCCGTCGCGCTGCTCGTCTGGACGGGGCACCACGCCTTCGGACTCTCCGTCTTCTCGACGGTCGTGGCCGTGGCGCTCTCCATCGTGCTGGCCGGCGTGTGCGCGCGCGCGGCGGGCGAGACCGACATCGCCCCCGTGGGGAACATGGGAACGCTGGGCCAGATCGCCTTCGCGGGCGGCGGGCCCGCGACCTCGATCCTGGCGGGCGCCGTGGTGGCCGGTAACGCCACCCAGACGGCGCAGAGCATGTGGTCGTTCAAGGCGGGACACGCCCTGCGGGCCTCCGTGCGCGCCCAGTTCGTGGCGCAGCTGGTGGGCGTGCTGCTGGGGAGCGTCGTCGTGGTCCCGACCTATCTGTTCGTCATCGGGGCGAATCCGCTGGGGACCGAACGCATGCCCGCGGTGGCGGCGATATCGTGGCGCGCCACCGCGCAGGCCGTGTCGGGCGGACTGGCCGGGCTGCCGGCCCACGGGCTCCAGGCGGCGCTGGCGGGGTTCGCGGTGGGCCTCGTGCTCAGCATCCTCGGCCGCGGGCGCTGGGGGCGATTTCTCCCCTCGCCCGTCGCGATGGGCATCGGTCTCATCACCCCCGTGACGATGTCGGCGCCCATCCTGCTCGGCGCCGGCGCCATCGCGCTGGGGCGACGGCGATGGCCGAGCCTCGCCAACGGCGACGACCACGCGCTCGCCGCGGGGGCGCTCGCCGGCGAATCGTTGATGGGCGTGCTGCTCGCCATCCTGGCCGGGATGGGGATGCATCCTTGACAGAGGCGCGTATATAGTCGTCGCCGTTGCGCGAATTGAAGTCTATTCTTCACGCCGGCCCCTCGAAGATGGACCGGGAGAGCAGACCGAAGCGTTGGTGGAGGGTCGGTCTGGCGCTGCTGGTGTGGACCTGTTGCGGCTCGCCTGGCGGCAGCAATGGTGATTGCTCGTTTTCCATCCTCACCAGGACCATCAGCCCGATGATGGCGACCGTCGGTATCGTCGAATGGTCGACCACCATGTCGAACCTGGCGAGCGCCCAGATCGTCTATTCGTTGGACGGCGCGGGCCCCGGCGTGCTCAACACGGGCGGAACCGCCCCCGTCGACCTGACGAAGCCCGCGTACAGAACGTGGCTGCTCGGGCTGAAGCCATCGAGCGACTACACGTTCCACGTCGAAGCCACGGACACCGCCGGCGCCACGTGCGAGAGCCCGAGCTACCCACTGCCGACCACCGGGGCCCTGCCACAGGCGCCCAAGGTCACCCGTACGGTCTACCAGGCGGCCACGCAGGCCCGCGGATTCATCGTCACCAGCAGCGGTCTGACGTATGGCAACTTCGCCGTCATCATCGACGCGGACGGGACGGTGGTCTGGTACGCCGTCACCCCGAATCAATGCACCCGCGCCCGCATGGACTACGAGGGCGTCAACATGTGGATGGTGGCGGTCAACGACGACAACTCGGGGGGGGAGATGCGGTTCGTGTCCATGGACGGACAGACCGTCATGACGAACATCAGCGGCCTCTCGCGGGCGCACCATGACTTCGCCGTCTTGCCGGGGAAGATCGCCGCGATGGCGTGGACGAACGATGACGTCGATCCACCGAGTGAGCTCGTCGAGCTGAGCTCAGACGGCTCTGGCGCGCCGACGCCCGTCTTCGAGATCGGCGCGAACCTGTACGTCGGCAATACCTACGAGGGGCAGCCGTCAAACAACACCTATCACTGCAACTCCATCCTTTATCACCCCGTCGACGACAGCTTCACCATCGGTGACCGCTACCCGAATCTCTACGTGAAGGTCTCCCATGCGGGGGCCCTCCGCTGGCAGTTCGGCGGCAGCTGCGCCGATGCCCCCGCCGGGGCCAACCACTGCGTGGCGGAGGGCTGGCAGCAGAACCACGGTCATCACCTGCTGGACGACGGCACGATGCTGCTGTTCAACAACGACTCCCCCAGGGCATCCCATGTGTTGCAGTTCGCGCTGAGCACGGCGGCCACCCTGTCGGCCACGCTGGTCGAGGACTTCTCCTCCGGAGATCGTTCGAGCAACGTCCTGGGAGACGTGCAGAGATTGCCCAACGGCAACACGCTCATCTCCTACTCGACCGACGGCGCGCTCCTGGAGGTCGACCCGTCGTGGGCACCCGTCCAGGAGGTGAAGGGGACGTACGGTTACGCCGACTGGCGAGCGTCGCTCTACGGTCCGCCGCCGCGGTGAGCGCGGCGCTACCCCAGGGCCGTCGCGAAGGCGGCGGTCAGGTGCACGCCGTCGACATTCTCGCTGGAGGCCCAGGCGCCCACTTCCGTCATGGTTCCCCCCACGATCTCCTTGGAGCCCGCGGCGGAGCCGTCCCTCACGACGGCCTCGGCGACGTGCGCGCTGACGTTCACGTGAACATCGGCCTGCGCGCCGGAGCGATCGACCAGCGCCTGGATCAGCGCCTCGGCGATGGCGCGCCCCGCCGCGCACGCGGCGCGGGCCTCATCGGCATTTTCGGGCAACAGCTTCGCGCCCAGCAGCACGTTGCCGGTCTGCAAGACGACCTGCCAACCGTCCTCGCGGAACGCCTGCTCGGCGGCATCGAGGACGGCGGAGATGTCGTCGAGGATCTCGTCGCTGTCGGCGTCCTCGGGGGCGCGCACGTCGACGTAGATCCCGATGGCCCGGCCAGCCGGCTCCGTGCTCCGGGACGACGACGTCGGCGCCACCGCCTCGCGCAACGCCGAGATGAACGACTCGGCGTCCTGGAAGCGGCGGTCGGGAAGCTTCTCCATCGCGCGCAGCACGATGACGTCGACCGCCGGCGAGACGGAGGCGAACTGACTGGGGCGCGGCGGCGGCGCTTCGAGGTGCATCCGCTCGATGTCGGTCATGAACTCGCCGCGGAAAGGGTACTTGCCGGTCAACAGGTGAAACAGCACCACGCCCAGCGCGTAGACGTCGGTCCGGGCGTCGATGGCCTCGCTCCGGATCTGCTCGGGCGCCATCGTGTACGACGTCCCCAGCCGCGCCCCGGCCACCGTCAGGCCCGCGTCCTCGCCCTCGGGGCGCACCAGCTTGGCGATGCCGAAGTCCAGCAGCTTCACGATCTGCGTGCCGTCGCGGACCTCGACGTGGATGTTGCTGGCCTTCAGATCGCGGTGAACGATCCCTTGCGCGTGGGCCGCCGTCAGCGCCGAGCAGACGGGCTCGAGCAGCGCCAGCACCTCGCGCGCCTCGAACCGCCCTCGCTCGGTCAGCAAGGTTCGCAGATCGGCGCCTCCCAGCAGCTCCATCACGTAGTAGGGGCGACCGTCGGGCAGCTCGCCGAACTCGTAGATGTCGACGATGCTGGGGTGCTTGATCAGATTGACGGCCAGCGCCTCGCGCAGGAAGCGGGCCACCATGCGCGGCGACGAGGCCAGCTCGCGCCGCAACACCTTCACCGCGGCACGCCGCCCCAGCAAGCGATGGCGCGCTTCGTACACGGTGCCGCCGCCGCCGGAGGCCAGCGACTTCTCCAGCAGGTAGGCTCCCGCCATCGTCCCTGGTCTCAGCTCGTCCGGATCGCCGTCGAGCATCGCCGCCGACGTCGCCTGCTGGGGCGCCAGCGCGCGGGTCTTGTCGAAGTCGTCCTCGGGCTGTTCGTTTAGCTTCGGCAGCACGACATCCTCTCACTCAACCACATGCTGGTCGCCACGACTGTGAATCGGCAGTTCTGTGGATAAGGTTTAGAATCACCCCCCCGTGATTGATTCCCACTGCCATCTCGACGGAGAAAAGTTCGCCGGGGACCTGTCCGAGGTCCTGGCGCGGGCCCGCGCCGCCGGGATCTCCCGCATGATCTGCGTGGGGGCGGGCCACGATTTGACGTCGGCCCGGGGCTCGCTGGCGCTGGCCCGGCGCGAGACCGACGTGTATGCCACGGTCGGTGTTCATCCGCACGACGTGGCGGCGATGACCGAGGCCGACTGGGCCGAGCTGGAGGTCCTGGCGGCCGAGCCCCGGGTGGTCGGCATCGGCGAAACGGGGGTCGATTATCACTACGACCACTCGCCGCGCGAGGCGCAACAGCTCGCGTACCGGCGCTTCGTCCAGCTGGCCCGGCGGGCCGGCAAGCCGCTCAGCTCGCACGTCCGCGAGGCGCACGAGGACGCCGCCACGATCCTTCGCGAGGAGGACGCGGCCGCCGTGGGCGGGGTCATCCACTGCTTCACAGGAGGCGTCGCCGACGCCCGCCGCTACCTCGACCTCGGCCACCACCTGTCGTTTTCGGGGATCCTCACCTTCAAGAACGCCGACGATATCCGCGAGGCGGCGGCGTTCGCCCCCCTCGACCGCGTGCTGGTGGAGACCGATTCGCCCTACCTGGCCCCCGTTCCCCACCGAGGGAAGCGCAACGAGCCGGCCTTCGTGGCCCGGACCCTGGAGGCGCTGGCGGCGCTGCGCAAGATCCCGCTTCCCGAGGCCGACCACGCCACCACCGAGAACGCCCGCCGGCTGTTCCGGCTCGCCTGAGTCGCGCGGCGCGGTTCCAACACGGCCATCGCGATTTGTCAGGGGCCCGACGGTTGACGGTCCGCGCATGCCGCCCCCATACTTTGGCCCCGTTCCCGTGGTCACACCCAATCCCGTAAGAATTCGTCTGCGCTATGCCGACGTCGATACCTTCGTCGAGAAGTTCGCGCCCAACGTCACGCGCGGCGGGCTTTTCCTGGCCAGCCGGAACATCCAACCGGTCGGGGAGCTGATCTCGTTCGAGCTCCAGCTGGTGACCGGTTCGGTGGTGCTGGCCGGACAGGGGAAGGTGACGTGGGTCAAGGAGTTCAACGAGGCCGAGCCGACCCGGCCGTATGGAATGGGCGTGCAGTTCGTCAACGTGACGCCGGCCAGCCGCCCCATCCTGGCCCGCATCCTTCGCAGCAAGGACACCAACGCGCCGGTGCCCCGAGGGCTGACGGGGATGCACGCCACCTTGGTGGCGGTGGAGAAGAGCGGCGCGACGAACGGCAAGCGGGTCGGGCCCGCGGTCGACACCAGCGTCGATCTGGCGGCCGAGTACGGCATCACCGAGGCGACGATGCAGCTCGTGCTCGACCGGCGCCGCAGGCTGGCGGGCCGCGCCGACGACGACCTCGCGGATCTCTTGCGGCCCGATCCTCCGGAGACGCTGACCTTGGCGCAGGCGCTCTCGGAGATGCCGCGGCTGCTCGACCCGCAGAACAGCCGCCGCCGCGCCGCCGCCGGATTTCGCTCGCCCGACAGTGGCGGCGTGGTCGCATCCGAGACGACGTCGGTGAGCGAGGGCTCGGGGCCGGCGATCGCGTCGCCAGAGCCAACGGGGCCGAGCGCGGTGATGCAACCGCTACCCGACGACGAGCACACCGGCGCCATCCCCATCCCGCTGCCCCGCGAGCCCTCCAGCCGCAGCGTCCGCTCCAAACGGCGCCGCTCGTAATCCGATGGGACCGGAGGCGGCCTGTGCCCGCCTCCGTGTCTTCAAGCGCCGAGGTTCTTCCGGATCCGCGCGATCGGTTCGGCGAGATCCGGCGTGAACGGGCGGCCGGTGATGAGCTCGCACACCTCGATGTAGCGGCGGGCCGCCTCGACCCGCACCTCGTCGGTCAGCGGCGGCGGCGGGCCGTCCCCCTTGTAGCCCTGCTCGGCCAAGGTGCGGCGCACGTACTCCTTGTCGAGGCCGCGCGGCTCGAGCCCCTGATCGAAGCGGCTCTGGTAGTCGTCGGCGTACCAGTAGCGAGACGAATCGGGCGTGTGGATCTCGTCGATGAAGCACAACTTGCCGTCGGGACGCCGGCCCACCTCGTACTTCGTGTCGACCAGGATCAGGCCCCGCTTCGCCGCCTCCGCCTGACCGAACGCGAACAGGCGGGCGCACATCTCGGCCGCCTCGTCGAACTCGGCGGCGCCGAGCGCGCCCATCGCGAGGATCTCGGCCCGCGACACCGACTTGTCGTGATCGCCCTTCTCCGCCTTCGTCGACGGCGTCAGCAGCGCCCGCTCCAGCCGCTGGTTCTTCTTCATGCCTTCCGGCAGCTGGTGGCCACAGAACTGCCGTGCCCCCGCCTTGTAGTGCGACCAGATCGACGTCGAGGTGACGCCCGTCAGGTAGGACCGCATCACGAACTCGACCGGCAGCAACTGGCACTCGACGCCGACCATCACCTGGGGGTCGGGGATCTCGAGCACGTGATTGGGGACGAGCCCCGCCGTCGCCTCGAACCAGTAGGCGGCCATCTGGTTCAGCACCTGCCCCTTGAAGGGGATGGTCCCCAGCACGACATCGAAGGCCGACAGCCGATCGGTCACGATGATGACCCGGCGGCCATTCTTCATGTAACAGTCGCGGACCTTGCCTTCGTACTTCTCCCCCAGCGAAGGGAAGTCCGTCCCGCCCAGGGTCTTGTCCAGCTGGGACCGAATCACGTTCACGTCGATCATGTCGTTCGTCCTCGTCAGTTGCTCGTCAGCTTGCTCGTCAGGATGAAAGCGCGCGATCCACGATGGCGCCCGCGTGCCGTAGGTGATGTTCCAGATCGAAGGCGCGGTTCAGCTCGGCGCCGCTGAGACGGCTGCCGATGTCGGCGTCGGCCGCCAGCAAGGTCCGAAAATCTCCTTCGCCGGCCGCGGACCGAAGCGCGTTGCGCTGCACCATCTCGTAGGCGGTCTGGCGGGCCAGCCCCTTGCGCACCAGCTCGAGCAGCACGGCCTCGCTGAAGAACAGGCCGCCGGTCAGGTCGAGGTTCTTGCGCATGCGGGCGACGTTCACCACCAGGCCGTCGACCAGGCCGGTGGCCCGCCGCACCAGGAAGTCGGCCAACCCCGTGGCGTCGGGACCGATCACGCGCTCGACCGACGAGTGCGAGATGTCCCGCTCGTGCCACAGCGCCACGTCCTCCAGCGCCGCTTGCTGGTACGAACGGAGCAAGCGCGCCAGCCCGCACAGATTCTCCGACAGGATGGGGTTCTTCTTGTGCGGCATCGCCGACGAGCCCTTCTGCCCCTTGCCGAAGGCCTCCATCGCCTCGCCCACCTCCGTGCGCTGCCAGTGGCGGACCGTCACGCCGATGCGCTCGACGGCGGTGCCCAGGCGGGCCAGCGCCTGGAAGTAGGCAGCGTGGCGATCGCGCGCCACGATCTGCGTCGGCACCGTCTCGGCGCGCAGCCCCAGCGCCGCCAGCGCCTGCGTCTCCACCGCCGGATCGAGGTTGGCGTAGGTCCCCACGGCGCCGGCGATCTTCCCCACCGAGATCTCCTCGCGGGCGCGGGTCACCGCCTCGCGCGCGCGGCCCAGCTCGGCGTAGAACCCGGCGAACACCTGCCCGGCCGTGATCGGCTCGGCGTGAATGCCGTGCGAGCGCCCGATCATCGGCGTCGCGCGATGCTCGAGGGCGCGGCGGCGGCAGGCGGCGCGCAAGCCGTCGATGCCGGCCACGATCTCGTCGGCCGCGTCGCGCAGCAGGATGGCCAGCGAGGCGTCGAGGACGTCCGACGACGTCATTCCCAGATGCAGCCAGCGGGCAGGCTCGCCGGCCAGCTCCTCGACGTGCGTGAGGAACGCAATGACGTCGTGCTTCGTGCGCTCTTCATGCTCGAGGATGCGGGCCGGGACCAGCTTCCCTTCGGCGCGCGCGCGCACGAGAGCCGCGGTGCCCTTGGGGACGCTGCCCAGCTGCTCCATCGCTTCGCAGGCCGCCAGCTCGACCTGCAACCAGGTGTCGTAGCGACGGGCATCGGACCACAGGGCGGCGAGCGCGGGACGGGTATAGCGATCAATCATGGAGAGCCGATTCTTTTAGCGAAACGACGCTGGCGATTCAAGGCCGGGCCGCGCCGGGGTCAGGGAATGAGAACCGACGCCCCGGAGGTGCGGCGAGACTCCAGATCGTCCTGGGCCCGGCCCACCTCCGCCAGCGGATAGCGCTGCTGCACGTCGACCTTCACGGCTCCGGACGCCACGACGGCGAACAGCTCGGCGGCCATCCGCTGGTAGCGTGGCCGATCGGCGACATAAGTGGCCAGCGACGGGCGGGTCAGGAACAGCGAGCCCTTCGCGCTGAGCGCCAGCACGTCGAACGGCGGCACCGCCCCCGACGACTGCCCGAACGCCACCAGCATTCCGAACGGCCGCAAGCAGTCGAGCGAGCGCATGAACGTGTCGCGCCCCACGCTGTCGAACACCGCCTTCACGCCCTTCCCGGCGGTGAGGTCCTTGACGCGCGCCACGAAGTCCTCCGTCTTGTAGTCGATGACGTGCGCCGCCCCGGCCGCCAGCACGCGCGCGCACTTCTCGGGCCCCCCCGCCGTGCCGATGACGGCGATGCCCAGGTGGCGCGCCCACTGACAGACCAGGTGCCCCACCCCGCCCGCCGCCGCGTGAAACAGGATGGTGTCCCCGGCCGACAGCGCCACCGTCTGCCGCAGCAGGTACTGCGCGGTCAGCCCCTTCAGCATCATCGCCGCCGCCTGCTCGTCCGGGATGGCGTCGGGCAACGCCACCACCTTGTCCGCCGGCAGCAGCCTCACCTCGGCATAGGCGCCCAAGCACCAGGGGTAGGCGACCCGCTGTCCGACCCGCAGCTCGGTCACGCCGGCACCGACCGCCTCGATGGTCCCCGCCGCCTCCATGCCGGGCGTGAACGGCAACGCGCCGGCCTTGTAGAGGCCCGTCCGGAAATAGATGTCGGCGAAGTTCAGGCCGATCGCGTGCTGATGGATGCGGAGCTCGCCCGGACCGGGCGCGCCCACGCTCTGCTCCACGAGCCGCAGCGCCTCGGGGCCCCCGGTCTTCTCGATGACGATCGTCTTCGGCATGGCGTTTTCGTCTAGCAGACGCCCCCCGGGCCCGCGAGGAAATCCACCCGCCTCGTCAGAGGCCGAACAGGCGGCGCATCCGCCGCACCAGCGCCTCGGCGTCGCGCGGCCGCCGCGGCGCCACGAAGATCGTGTCGTCCCCCGCGATCGTGCCGAGCACGCCGTCCAGGCGCGCGTCGTCGACCGCCCGCGCGATGGTGGACGCGGCGCCCCCCTTCGTTCGCACGACGATCAGGAGCCCGTTCGATTCGATGGCGTCGACGAGACCGCGCACCGGCTCGATAGGGAGCGCGTCGTCCCCCTCGGGAATCGCGTAGCGCGCCCCCCCCGGCGCGGCCAGCCGACTGGCGCCGAGCAGGACCAGATCGCGCGAGATGGTCGGCTGCGCCGCGTGAATTCCTCGCGCCGCCAGCGCCTGCTGCAGCGCCTCCTGCGACGTCGCGCCGCCGTGGGCGAGGATCTCGCGCACGGCGGCCCGCCGCGCCGCCGACCCGCCGCGCGCGCCGGAGGAGCGTGGCGAGGCCTCCAGCGCTGGCCGCGACGATCGGGACGGAGATGACGAAGCCCGCTTCAGACCGTCACCAGCGTGCCGACGCCCTTCTCGGTGAACAGCTCGGCCACGATGCTGTGGGGGCTGCGCCCGTCGACGATGTGAACGGACTCGACGCCGCCGCGCAGCGCGCGCAGCACCCCCTGCGTCTTCACCATCATGCCGCCCTTGATGGCGCCCCCGGTCGCCGACAGCCGCGCCTCCAGCTCGGCCGCCTTGATCTCGCTGGTCAGCTTCCCCTCGCCGTCGAGCACGCCGGCCACGTCGGTCAGGAAGATCAGCTTGAACGCCCGGGTGGCCACCGCGATCTCCGAGGCCGCCACGTCGGCGTTGATGTTGTAGCTCTCTCCGTCCGCGCCCGCGCCCACGGGCGACACGACCGGGATGTAGCCCTTGTCGAGCAGCATCTCCAGCACCTCGGGGTTGACCGCCTCGATCTCGCCCACGAAGCCGAGATCCGGCTTGCCGGGGCGCGCGGGCATCTTGTGCGCCGCCAGCAGGCGCGCGTCCTTGCCCGACAGCCCCACCGCCTTGCCGCCCAGCGAGTTCAGCAGGCCGACGATCTCGGTGTTGACCTTGCCGGTCAGCACCATCTCGACCACGTGCATGTCCTCGGCGCTGGTGACCCGCTGACCGTCGGCGAACTCGGTCTTGTGCCCCATGAGATCGAGCGTGCGCGTGATCTCGGGGCCGCCACCGTGCACGACGATGGGGCGCAGCCCCGCCGCGGACAGCAGCACCACCTCCTCGGCGAAGCTTCGCTTGAGCGCCGGATCGACCATCGCCGCGCCGCCGTACTTGATGACCGCCCGGCGGCCGGCGAACTTCCGGATGTACGACAGCGCCCCCACGATCAGGGCCCGGTTGACGGCCCCGGGCGCGGCGCCGGCCGCCCCTGCCGTCGGGCCGGCGGCGATGGCGCCCGCGTAGTCGGCGTTGATGCGCACGTAGTCGTAGCTGAGATCGCAGCCCAGCGCGCGCGCGGACGCTTCGCCCGCCCCCAGATCGAGGCGAACCGCGATCTCGGCTTCCTTCATGCGCTGGTTCAGCGCGTCGCGCGCGCCGCGCTCGAGCGCCGCCGGGCCCCGCTCGTCGTAGACGCGCGTCCCCTGGGTCACCAGCGACACGCGGCCCGGATCGACCGAGAAATTCCGGGCCCCGATCCGGGCGCCCAGCGCCGCCAGGATGCGGCCCGTCGACGGATCGCCGCCGAACACGCCCGCCTTGACCAGGCTCGAGCCGGCCACCGCCCGCGCCAGCTCGCGCGCCATCTGGTGATCGGGAACGCCGGCGATGTCGACGATGAGCAGCTTGGTGGCCCCCTCGCCGTCAGCCGCGATCTTCCGGGCCAGCTCGACGCAAAGCTCGCCCAGCGCCGTGGAGAAGCGGTCGAAGTCGGCGCCCTTGCCCTCGATGACGGGCGCCCCCGACAGGCCGTTCGCCATCGCGATCACGCTGTCGTTCGTCGACATGTCGCCGTCGACCGTGATGGTGTTGAACGATTCGTCTGCGGCGGCGCGCAGCGCCACCTCGAGGGTCGCCGGCGCCAGCGACGCGTCGGTGGCGATGAAGCACAGCATGGTCGCCATCTGCGGGTGAATCATCCCCGACCCCTTGCAGAGGCCGGTGATGACGACGGGATGTCCCCCCACCTGGATCTCCCGGGTGGCGATCTTCGTCGTCAGGTCGGTGGTACGAATCGCCTCGGCGGCGGCCCGCAGCGCCGCCTCGTCGCTGCCCAGCGCCGCTACGAGCCCGGGGGCGGCGGCGCGGATCTTGTCGACCGGCAAGCGCGGGCCGATGCTGCCCGTCGAGGCGGTGAGCACGTCGACCGCCGAGATGCCCAGCGCGGTGGCGACGGCCGACGCCATGGCGCGCTCGTCCTCGGCACCGACGGGACCGGTCATGGCGTTCGCGTTGCCGCTGTTGGCGACGATGGCGCGCATCGCCCCCGACGGCAACACGCTGGCGCCGTGTCGCACCGGCGCGGCGCACAGCCGATTGACCGTGAACACGCCGGCGGTGGCCGCGGGAACCTCCGAGACCATCAGGGCCAGATCGGCCCGATTCGGCTTGATGCCCGCCGCGACGCCGGCAAACTTGAACCCCACAGGCAGCTTCATTTCATTTTCCTTTTTCCAGTCTTCCGATTCGCATTCCGAAGGCGCCCCGAACATCAGAGCGAGCGCAGCGAGCGGGTCCAAGCACCCGGGAGGCTCGGCTTCGCCGAGCCGGCCCCGCCGGCCTAATCCGGGGGAGCCCACGAGGGGGCTAGCCCCCTCGTGCTCTGCCGCCCCCTCGTGCTCACTCGAGCCCCGTCGTCTCATCCCAGCCGAACATCAGGTTGGCGTTCTGCACCGCCTGACCGGCGGCGCCCTTCACCAGGTTGTCGATCGCGCAGAATCCGACGGCGATGGCGCGTTCGGGATCGGCGTCGGCGCCCAGCAGGGCGCGATTCGTGCCCACCACCGCCTGCAAGCGAACCGCGTCGGGCGCCGCGGCACGCAGGAAGGGCCGCGTCTCGACGAAGGCGCGCACGGCGGCCGCGGCATCGGCGGCCGTCTTCCCCGGGCGCAGCCGGCCGTAGGCCGTGGCGAGGATCCCCCGCTTCGTCGGCAGCAGATGCGCCATGAACGTCACCGGCGCGCCCCCCACGCCCGCCATGCCCAGCACGCGTTCGATCTCGGGCGTGTGCTGGTGCTTGAGGACGCGGTAAGCGCGGAAGTCCCCGTCGACCTCCGAGAACGAAAAGTCCTCCGTCCCCTTGCGCCCGGCGCCGGTGGTCCCGCTCTTCGCGTCGATGACCAGACCCACCGGCTCGATGACGTCGGCCTTGAGCAGCGGCAGCAGCGCCAGCGCGCTGGCCGTGGGATAGCACCCGGGGTTCGACACCAGGGCGGCGGCGCGCAGGGCCGCGCGATTCTCGGTCGCCTCGGGCATCACGTAGACCGCCTGCGCCAGCAACGTGGGGTTGGGGTGGGTGAAGCCGTACCAGCGGGGATAAGCCTCGGCGGCGAGCCGGAAGCCCCCCGACAGATCGACGACGCGAGCCCCCGCCGCCAGCGCCGCCGGCGCCAGCGCGATCGACACCTCCGGCGGCGTGCAGAAGAACACCACGTCCAGCCCGGCGAAGCCCGTCGACGCCGTGGCCTGCGCTTCACAGCGCACGTTCGCCGCCGCGCCGCCGATGGGCAGCAGCTCACCCACCGTGCGGCCCGCCCACTTGTCGCTGACGGCGGCCGTCAACCGCAGGTTCGGGTGCCGGGACAGGATGCGGGCCAGCTCCATCCCCGCGTATCCGGACACGCCCACGACGCCGGCCGTCAGGGAGCCGTTTGTTGAGCTATTCATCGCGGGAATAATTATTCAAACCGGTCCTCCGGTCAACTGGCCGGGGCCGGCGCTCCCGGATGGGGAGGCGCTTCGACCTCCTCCTCGTCTTCGTCGTCCTCCTCGTCCTCGTCCACGGGGTGACCCGCTTCGGCCCACCAGCGCCAGATCGACCCGAGGAACCCGGTCCAGCTCGCCGGCGGCTCATCGCCTTCGTCGAGCTGCTCGTCCGGCGGGGGCAGTCCCAGCCAGGCCCGACGCGCCATCGGATACAGAATCAGCAAGTAGGCGACCAGCATGATGATGCTCTCGTAGGTCGCGGTGACGTCCGATTCCCCTGCCGCCTGATCGAGCGTGAAGTACTGCAGGAATCCCATCACCAGGATGATCGACGAGACGTAAGCCAGCCAGGTTCTACCCTCGGGTTGCGTCAGCCTCCGAGGCTCTCCCGCCGCGGTCGCCAGCAGCGGCAGCAGGAACACGTGATGGCAGTAGTAGTTCGCCGGATAGAAATAGACCGGGATCATCATCAGGCCCACGATGGCGGCCTGATCCAGCCGCAGGCGCCGGCAGGCCACCACCGCCAGCCCGGTGAACAGCAGCACGCCCAGGTAGAACAGCGCCTTGCGCTTCGCGAACGTCTCACGCTGCAGATCCTGCCAGGTGCTCCAGGGCTCGATGCGACGCGGGTCGGCGACCTTGGGTCCCTCGAGCGATGGCGAGTACGACACCACGTTGCGAATACCCACGTGATTCGAGTTCGGCTGCTCGGCGTGAAGCGTGATCTTCTTTCCCCACGTCACCCAGGCGTCATGAAAGCCGAACAGCGCCGACGAGACGGCCACCAGCACCGCGACGGTTCCCACCACGCCCACCAGCGCGCGCACGGCCGGACCCTGGCTCGCCTTGAACGCCGCCAGCGAGGGCAAGGCGCGCTTCTCGCGATAGCGATCGACGAGCCACCAGAGCGGAGGTACCCCCAGGAAGATCGACGCGAAGGCGGGAAAGGCCCGTATCAACCCGCCGTACGCCATCAGCCCGCCGCCCAGCGCCCAGCGCTTCTTCTTCAACGCACAGGCCCCCAGGCCCAGCGCCACCATCCAGTCGGCCCGCAAGGTCGACCCCATCAGGTTGGTGCCGAAGCGAGAGAAGTCGGTGGTCCCCCACACCAGCAGACAGATCGCCATCGTCCGCACGCCGAACGTCCGGGCGAGCATCACGAACAGCAGCAGCCACATCAGCGGATCGATCAGCGCCGTCAGGGTCAACGTCAGCTCGTTCGCGGGCGCGTTGTGCCACAGCGCGTAGGCACCGAGCAGCCAGACCGGCGTGGCGTTGCCGCCGTGATCCTGCATGCTGCCCAGGTAAGCGCCCGCCCCCATCACGTCCTCGAAGTACTTCATGTCCTTCTTGAAGGACTCCCAGCGCTCCGGGGTGAACCGCTTACGAACGCCCTGGATCTGGTCCATCTGCTGGCCAGCCAGCTTCATCTCGTTGTCGGTCAGGTCGCGCATGTGGGCGTGCGCGACCGCGTCGGGGGACATTCCGGGATGGTTGTCCAGGTAGGCCGCCACGCTGGCCAGGTAGAGGCCGTCGAACTGCAGCTCGTGGAAGTACTTCGCCACCGGGAAATAGACGCGCATGTCCCAGGGGTGAACCAACGTCTGGCGCCCCTTGCTCTCGTCGCGAAACTGCGGCCAGCCGAAGTGGTAGTAGCTGAACGCCCCGATCAGTGACAGCAGCACTAGCCCGGCCGCCGTGGCGCGCGCCGACACGGGGTAGAGCCGCGGCCAGACGTATTCGCGGAAGATCAGCACGGTGCCGATGGCCGCGATCACCGCCCGCACGGCCGTCTGCACCGTCTCCTCGAACGGCCACATGGCCCACAGATCGATGACCACCGACAGCCCGACGCCCGCCGGCACGACGATGCCCAGGCGGACCCAGTCCTTCGCGCCCCGGCGGTTCACCAGCAGGAAGAGGATCATCAGACCGCCGAACAGCATCAGCTTGAAGCGAACGTTGTCGTCGTCCGACGACCCCTCGCGCGCCACCAGACGGGGCGGCCAGTCGGCGCCGCACTCGCTGAACAGCGCCAGCTCGCCGACGCTGTAGGCGCCGTCACCTCCATGCGCCGACAGCCGCACGTAGCGCGCTTGCCCTCCCACGTGCTGCTCCAGCCGCTGCTGCATCCCGGGTTTACCCGTCGGATTGGCCGTCCACAGCGGCGTGAAGTTCTGACCGTCGACGCTGCCGCGCAGGTCGTACCAGTCGTTGTTGTCGCCCTGCAACAGCGCGCAAGCGATGGGATGAACCTCACCCAGATCCCAGATCGCGTAGCCGTTGTCGGCCACCTGGGCCGTCATGTCACTGCGCCAGTAACCCCCTTCGTTGGCCACGAAGCCGTCGGTCATCCTCGACGCGTGCTGGACGCCGCTGCTGCTCGTGGGGGTGCGCCCCCCCATCAGATCGCCCTTGGCGCCGGGAAGCTCATCGACGCTGCCCCCGCAGCTCGACGCGGCCAGCAACAAGGGCGAGAACAGAGCGAAAACGAGCGCGCCGTCGATTCGGCGCGAAGCAAAACGGAGAGGCCGGTGGCTCATGGTGCGAACATTCGCATCGCCGCCCGCCGCTCGCAATCCCCGAACGGAGAACGCAGCTACGGAGACGCAAAGGAAGCGTCGAGACCAGCTTCGAGCGAAGGTCCGGGGGGCACCTGCTCGCTACGATCACCAAGGCGAGCTCCGCGTGGCTTCGCCACGAGGAGCGAGGGGGACCGGGGTGTGCGAGCGGCAGCGAGCCACACCCCGTGAGATAATCAGCCGGTGTGGCCGAAGCCGCCCGCGCCGCGCTTCGTATCCGTCAGCTCGTCGGTCGCCTCGACCAACGTCGCCCGGGTCACGGGCGCGATCACCAGCTGCGCGATGCGATCACCAGGGGCGATGATGTGTGGCTCGCGCCCCAGATTGATCAGCAGCACCGTCACTTCGCCCCGGTAGTCGCTGTCGATCGTTCCGGGCGCGTTCGTCAACGTCACCCCGAACTTTCGCGCCAGCCCCGACCGAGGCCGCACCTGCCCCTCGAACCCATCCGGAATCTCCAGCGCCAACCCAGTCACCACGGCCGCCCGCTCCCCCGCGCCGATGGTGACCGCTGCCTCTTCCGCCGAAGCGAGATCCATCCCCGCCGCCCCCGAGGTCATATAAGCCGGCACGACAGCGTTCTTCCGGATCCGCCGAAACCGCACGACAACATCACTCATCATCAACCTCAGTTTTAGCCGCTGAATCAGAGCGGCGTGAGCCGCGCGTCCAAGCACCCGGAAGGCGCGGCTCCGCCGCGCCGGCCAACATCGGGAAAGGGGGGTACCGTAGGAGGGCGTGCCCCCTACGACGTCTTCTCGACCCGGAAGTTGTGGATGACGTCCGGCGTCTTCCCGAGGACCTCGCGGCGCGACAGCCGGATCTTCCCGGTGGCGCGGTCGATGCCGATGACCTTGACGACCATCTCGTCGCCCTCTTTGCAGATGTCCTGCACGACGTTGACCCGCTTCTCGTCGAGCTCGCTGATGTGCACCAGCCCGTCCGTTCCCGGCAAGATCTCGACGAAGGCGCCGAAGTCCGCCAGGCGCTTCACGACGCCCATGTAGAACTCGCCCACCTCGGGCTCGGTGGTCAGCCCCTTGATGATATCGATGGCCTTCTTGACGGCGATGCCGTCCGGCGACGCGATGTGCACGGTGCCGTCGTCCTCGACCTCGATGGCGACGCCCGTCTGCGCGGTGATGCCACGGATGGTCTTGCCGCCGGGGCCGATGATCTCGCGGATCTGGTCGGGCTTGACCTGCAAGGTGGTGATGCGCGGCGCATGCAGTGACAGATCGCCGCGGGGCGCGTTCAACGCCTCCGACATCTTGCCCAGGATGAACAAGCGGGCGTCGCGGGCCTGGTTCAGCGCCTGGTCCAGGATCTCGCGGGTCATGCCCTGGATCTTGATGTCCATCTGCACGGCCGTGACGCCGGCGCGGGTGCCGCAGATCTTGAAGTCCATGTCGCCCAGGTGATCCTCGTCGCCCAGGATGTCGGAGAGCACCGCCACGCGCTCGCCTTCCTTGATGAGCCCCATGGCGATGCCGGCCACCGGCGTCTTGATCGGCACGCCCGCGTCCATCAAGGACAGCGTCCCACCGCACACCGACGCCATCGACGAGCTGCCGTTCGACTCCAGAATCTCGGAGACGATGCGGATGACGTAGGGGAATTCCTTCTCGGACGGCAGGATGCGCGACAGGGCCCGCTCGGCCAGGTTGCCGTGACCGATCTCGCGGCGGCTGGCGCCACGAAGCGGCTTCGTCTCGCCGGTCGAGAACGGCGGGAAGTTGTAGTGGAGCATGAAGCGCTTGTCGATGTCGCCGGTCAGCGCCTCGATGTGCTGCACGTCCTGCTTCGTCCCCAGGGTGGTCGTCACCAGCGCCTGCGTCTCGCCGCGCGTGAACAGCGACGAGCCGTGGGTGCGTGGAAGCACGCCGACCTCGGAGGTGATCTGGCGGATGTCGGTGGTGCCGCGGCCGTCGATGCGCTTGCCGGTGGTCAGCACCAGCTCGCGCAGGTGCTTCTTCTTCAGCGATTCGAACACCTCGCCGACCTCGCCCCCGCGGTCCGGGAACTCCCCCGCCAGCGCTTCCTTGACCTGGCCGCCGCAAGCATCGAGCGCCGCGTAGCGCTCCTGCTTCTCGCGGATCGACATGGCGTTCTGGATCTTCTCCGTCGCCAGCGACGAGACGCGGTCGACGATCGCGGGATCCTTGACCGGCGAGACGAACACCCGCTTGGGCTTGCCCACCGCCGCGCGCAGCTTTTCCTGCAGATCGAGCAGCGGCTGTGCTTCCTTGTGCGCGTACATCAAGGCGTCGATGACCACGTTCTCGGCCACCTCGGCCAGACCGCCTTCGACCATGACGATGGCGTCGCGGCTGCAAGCGACCAGCAGGTCGACGTCGGACGTCTGCCGCTCGGTGAAGGTCGGGTTGATCACGAACTGGCCGTTGATGCGCCCCACGCGAACGCCGGCGTAGGGCCCCGCCCACGGGATGTCGCTGAGCAACAGCGCGCAGGAGGCGCCCGTCATCGCCAGCACGTCCGACGCGTGCTCGCGATCGGTGGAGACCACCGTGGCGATGATCTGCGTGTCGAACCGCCAGCCCTTGGGGAACAGCGGGCGCGACGGGCGGTCGATGAGCCGCGAGGTCAGCACCTCCACCTCGGTCATGCGCCCTTCGCGCTTGAAGTAGCCGCCCGGGATCTTGCCGGCGGCCGACGTCCGCTCGAGGTAATCGACCGTCAGCGGCATGAAATCGATGCCGGGACGAATGCCCGTCGAGGCCACCGCGGTCACCAGGACCATGGTGTCGCCCTGCCGGACGATGACCGAGCCATCGGCCTGCTTGGCCATGCGGCCGGTTTCGATGGTCAGCTCGCGGCCCGCGAGATTCACGCCTTCACGTACGACAAACATAGGAGCTCTCCTTCAGGTAAAGGAGGCGGCGCGATTCGTCCCTCTTCTCATCGGCCGAGCGCGAAGCTCGGGGCTCGGCCCGCGGGAAAAAGGATGAATACCGACACCGCCACCGGGTTGGAACATGTCACTCCCCGAGCCAGCGGGCCCGAGGGAAATCACCGGAGCGATCGGGGACGAGAGGAAACCCTCCCGTCGCCCTCGCGGATTCGTCTCGCTTCTTCGCTCTACTTGGCTACTTACGGATGCCGAGCGTCTCGATGACGCTGCGGTACTTGCTGGCGTTCTCGGACTTGAGATAGTCGAGCAGGCGACGGCGCCGGCCAACCATCATGAGGAGCCCGCGGCGCGAATGATGATCCTTCAAGTGAGTCTTGAAGTGGTCCGTCAGGTAGGAGATCCGCTCGGAAAGGAGCGCGATC
>DASYCK010000151.1:0-2963 GCA_036500205.1 Polyangia bacterium
GCTGCGAAGCGGGACCATGGCCGCGGGCCCGCGGCCCCGTCGTCGCCCGGGTCGTCGATCAGCATGAACGCCGAGAACGCCGCCGCCGCTGCCAGCGCGTGACCGACGAACATCCCGCCGTACGGGTAGAGCATCGTCCCCAGCCCCAGCGCGACCAGCAGTAGATCGCGCGCCAGCGCCGAGCCGGTCTTCCGTTCGACGTAGCGGGCAAAGGCCCCCAGGAAGACGAGCAGCGGCAGCTTCACGGCGAAGAGGCGCAGCCAGAACGTCGCCGCCCCCTTGCCGGGCGCGGGCCAACCCATGAGCGCGCGGAGCTTCGTCTCGGCGTAGAGCACGGGGACGCCCAGGAAGGTCACCCCGGGCGCCTTGCTCGAGTAGAGGTGGCGGTCGTTCTTCGCCTTGTCGTTCACGTACCCCCACTCGCGCACGACGGCGTCGATGTCGAGCGCGTGGTGCGCCACGATCGCGCGCGTCGCCCAAACGCGGACGTTCTCGTTGGGGTTGTTGATGCGCTCGTAGTACGGGGAGGCGACCAGGTAAGCGCCCGCGACCAGGAACCAGGCGACGTGCCGTCTCAGGAAGCCGCGCGCGCTCGCGGCGGTCCGCCCGTTCGGCTGCATCCCCCGGAACCCTATCATTGATGGGAACCCTGGGAGGGTTCCCAAACCCTCCCGCGAAGGGCTCCGGCGAGCGAAGCTCGCCTCCGCCCGCGCGATCAGGTCCCGCGTTTAGCGCGCGCGGACGGCCTTGCGCGGGCCCAGGCGCTCCTCCAGCCGGTCGAGCTCGGACTCGAACAGGTTGGATGCGAACGGAAACAGCGTCACGTTGGCCGCCCCCGACATGAGAGCGGGCTTCTCGACCTCGTCGGTGACGGTGGCGGTTCCGGCGACCACCCGGCAGCGCCGCTGCGCGCGGCTGGTCAGGCTGGAGAGCACGCGGCACGCCTCGAAGGCGTGGACGTTGGCGACTCCGAGGTCGAGGAACACGAGCTCGGGGCGGTAGCGCTCGGCCAGGCAGATGCCAATCGACAGGCCCGTGGCCACCATCCCGCTCACGTCGGCGTGTCGGGCCAGCGCCTCGCCGAACTCCAGCCGACCCTCGCCGTTGCCCGCGAGGAGCAGCACCACGCCCCGGCCGGCCGTCTCGAACTTCGAGCCATCGAGGGCGAACAGGGAGGCGTCCGTCGCCACCTCGAGCGGCTCGGGGCGCGTCGTGCCCTTCTTCTTCTTGCCGTCATCGGGGCGACCGACGCCGGCGATCTGGCGCTGCGCCTGCTCGACGGTGAGGGTCCCGGAGGCCATCGCCACCAGCAGCATCGTCTCGACGTCGAGGGCGTCCGCCAGCCGGACCAGGTATTCGGCCCGGTCCACGTACATCTGCCCTTCCTTCCACCGGACAGCGCGGGAGTGTTCGAAGCCGAGGATGTTTGCCAGGTCCCGCTCCCGGGTATCGGGGCCGCGCAGCTCCCGCAGCCGCTCCATGCAAAACTTCCACAGTTCCTTTGACGGGGGGTGTCGAAGCATCTTCATCGATTTGCTCGTTGCGGCACGTTCACTGTAGGCAACTGAGTTGCGATTGCAAACCCGATGGAACTACACGCGAATACTCCGAAGAATTCGTGTAACTGAGCCAAAACCCAGTCGCTTTTTGCAGTGATATAACCGAAACTTGCATACTTCGACCTACTACCGCCTGGTGCCTTCGGCAAGGAGCGACCGGCTTGCGAGGCACAAAATCTGCGGTCTGGGTACCGGGAAACAGGGAGGGGAATCTGTGCATGGCGTCCGGACTCCGCCAGCCCCCTTTCAGGTTTTTGCTGACGGGGGCTGCACCCGTTAATCTGCTGACGCCGCATGCCGCGCATACGATGGTTCCATATGGTGGGGTCTGGGTTGCTTGTGCTCGGGGTCGGGTGCGGGATCGCGGTGCGCCGCGATCTCTCCGCCATCCCACCCGGCCAGGTTGGGTTCGACGACATGTGCGGCCTTCAGGGCTATTTCGATGCCCTGGAGATCAAGACGGTGCCTCCGCCGCGCATCGTGAGCGCACTGGATCTGGAGGGGACGAAGGACGGGAAGGTCATCCAAGGCGGCCAGGAGCGCTATGCCTTCGAGAACGACTTCCAGTTGACGCAGCTCCGCCGCGTCCTCAACGAGAACTGGCGGCGCCTCCCCGAGCCGATCGCCAACGCCAAGTCGATCGAGATCGAGGTGCACTGGTCGGTGAAGGCCGACGCCAAGCGCGTGGTGACCGATCAACCCGCCGAGCTCACGGTCGGTAACGAGAGCTGGGACCTCCCCTATCACCCCTGCCTGTCCGAGCTGCTCTACGGGGGGCCGCTCTACCGGCAGCGGCGCGAGATGTGGCATCTGCCGCTTCCCGAAGTCGTGCCGGACGGCGGTGCCGACGCCGCCGCACCCCCCATCTCGATGGGCCCGCTGTTCGGAGACGGCGGGACCACTCCCGACGCTTCCAAGCACTAGCGCCCCGGTCTAGCCGCCGAGCCACAGTTGTATGAGCTGGCGGCCCGCGAAGAGGTGGACGAGCGCGGCCAGGGCCAGGAACGGACCGAAGGGGATCTGTGTCCGTCGGAGCGGCTCGGGCGCGGCGTCCGCCGGGCGGCGGGTGACGAGCAGGACCGGGATGCTCACGAGGGCCCCGGCGATCGCGCCCACGAAGACCACGAACGGCAGGGCCCGCCAGCCGAGCACCGCACCGATCACCGCCAGCAGCTTCCCGTCGCCGAGGCCCAGCCCCTCACGCTTGAGGACGTAAAAGTAGAAATCGGCGATGAGCCGGAAGAAGAGGTAGCCAGCCGTGGCCCCGATCAGCCGTTCCAGCCAGCCGGCCTCATGCGTCCCGAACGCCGCCAAATAGAGGATGGGGATGGCTGGCAGGGTAATGACGTCGGGGAGCAGCTTGGTGTCGAGATCGATGAACGACAGCACCAGGAGCACGCCACC
>DASYCK010000152.1:0-25346 GCA_036500205.1 Polyangia bacterium
ACCGCCGCGGACGCTGGGAGAGCACTCCCTTTCGCGCTTCCCTTGAGGAGCTCGTCGCCGCCGTCGCCGACACATTCCCCTGGACCCTCCAAAACCCCTTCGCGTAACCCGGAACGGACTTCAGATCTCCAGAACTAGTGCCCGGGACCTCTCTCACGATGGTCAAAAATGGGAAATCCCCTGAGTCGGCTTGCGGTTTTTTTTGGTTGCGGTCATAAGCTGGGCCGACCATGACGGATTCCGGCGAGATACCGGAGGAGACCGGCGACGCACCCCTCACCGTCGGGACGCGGCTGGGGAAGTATCAGATCGTTCGTCTCATCGGGGCCGGGGGGATGGGCGCGGTCTACGAGGCGGCGCACACCGAGATCGGCAAGCGCGTGGCGGTCAAGGTGCTGGGCCCCGCCATCGCAGCCGTTCCGGGCGCGCGGGCGCGGTTTCTCCGCGAGGCCCAGCTGACGTCGAAGGTCCGCCATCCCAACATCGTCGACGTCACCGACATGGGCAACGAGGGGGGGCAAGCCTTCCTCGTCATGGAGTTCCTCGAGGGGGAGGATCTCGCGCAGCGGGTGTCGCACGAGACGGGGATGCCGCAGGCCACCTTGGTCGACATCATGTTGCCGGTCTGCTCCGCCGTCGCGGCCGCGCACGCGGCCGGCATCACCCACCGCGATCTGAAGCCGCAGAACATCTTCCTCGCCGTCGGTCCCCACACGATGCAACCGAAGGTGCTGGACTTCGGCATCTCGAAGGGGACCGACGCGGTCAGCGCCAGCACCCTCACCGGCACGGGGGCGATGATCGGCACGCCGTTCTATCTGGCGCCCGAGCAGATCATGGACGGCAAGTCGGCCGGCCCGGCCAGCGATCAGTACGCGCTCGGCGTGATCCTCTACGAGTGCATCACGGGGCGGCGGCCGTTCGAGTCGGAGAACCTGTTCATGATCTTCCAGGCCATCGTGAACGGCACGCCGATGTCACCGCGGACGTTGCGCCCCGATCTCTCGTCCGATCTCGAACGCGTGATCCTGCGGGCCATGAACGTCGATCCGAAGTCGCGATTTCCGTCGGTCAATCAGCTGGGGCGAATGCTGCTGCCGTTCGCGTCCGATCGGGCGCGCGTGCTGTGGACCGACGCGTTCGGCCCGGCGACCGCGGCCGAGCTCGCCGCCATGGCCGCCTGGCCCGACGCGCACCTGCCGCGTCCCGCGAATCGCGTGGTGGTCGGCCCCAGCGCCACCGGGGCGTCGGCCGTCGAGACCTGGGACGTGGGGCGCACGCCGCGAGGCACGCCGACCACGAAGATCGCCGTGGCGCTGGGCGGGCTGGCCGCGGTGGGGCTGGTGGTGTTGCTGGCCACCCGCCGGTCTGGACCCGAGCCGTCGGCGCGACCGCCGGCCGTCGAGGCGCCCCCGGCGCCCGTGGCCGCCGTGAGCGCGCCCGCCGTCGCGCCCCCGCCCGCGCGAGCTCCCGCGCGTCCGGCGTCGTTCAAGTTTTCGGTGAGCGCCTCGCCGGACAGCGCGACCTTCGAGCTGGACGGCGAAGAGGTTGGCGCGGGCCCGGTCGAACGGACGCTGCCAATCGATCACCAGCGGCACGTCTTGCGCGCCTCGGCACCGGGGTACGAGACCAAGGAGGTCGAGTTCACAGACCGTGCGCCACCGGACACGGTCGCGTTGACGGCGCTGCCTGAACCACCGGTCGTCAAGGCGCCGCCGCGTCGTCCGACGGTTCCCCGCACGGCCCATCGCCCAGCGGAAGGCGTGCCCGCCGATTCGACCCCGGAGCACAGCCTGAATCCGAACGGCGCTCCGGTGATCGACTAAAACGCGCGAGGGGCCGAAGCGGCCCCCCGCGAACCCCCTCGGAGTTCTTTGCGTCGGTGCCGGCGCAGCGAAGCTGCGCCTCCCCGTGCTTGGACCCGGGCGCGTTGCGCCCCTCTGGCGTTGTGGTCGCCGGAGGGGGAACGGTGTTGGCGTGTTCAGCGGCGGGGGCGCTGTTTGGGTGAGATCGAGCGGATGATGAGCTTGCCCTTGGGCGCGCTCGGGGGCTTGGAGAGCGTGAGCGACGACGCGATCAGCGCCTGCACTTCGGGGCGGTCTGGCGCGGACGCGTCGTCGAGGCGGAGAAAGCGGTTCGAGGTGCCCGAGCCCTGCAGCAGTCGCCTGGGGTCGGCGAGCTTCGTGCCCGTGTAGCCGAAGAACAGGTTCGCCCCGTTCTTGTCGGCGCCGAGCGAGAAGTAGCTGTCGCCGGTCTTCTCGGTGGGGCAGTACGCGATGACGAGGAAGTTGTAGTTGTCGTAGACGAGCTCGTTGGCCCCGGGCAGGCGCCGACGTAGCGTCTTGCGGAGCGCGCGGATGAGCCTTTGATGGACCGGCGCGAACTTCGCGATGAACCCACGGAGCTGTTGCTCCGCGGTCAGGGCCTTCGTCTCGCTGGCTCGCGCGGTCGGCATCGCGCGGAGGCTCGCCGATCTCGCGCAGGCCCGCCAGTGGTTCGCATCGGTGACGAGCCCCCCGTAGACTAGATCCGTGGCGCGCCGGTTCGTGTCGGACTTCCTGCTGCCCCTGGTGCACGGCGGCACCATCGCCATCGATCGCCCGCTCGGGCGCGGTGGGGTCGAGGCGCTGGCCCGCGCGCACGGACGCAATAACGATCCCCTGGAGAAGGACGCCGCCGCCCGGCTGGCCCTGGCCCGTCACGACGTGCTCGAGCCGCTGGTGCCGGAGGCGCCGGTTCCCGCCATGGACGAGGACAGCTGGCGCATCGGCGGGGCGGTGCACAACCTGCTGGCGCTGGCGCACCCCGCGATCGCGGGGGGCGTCGGCTCGGACGCGCGGGTCGAGCGGGTGGCGGCCGAAGCGACCGCCCTGGCGTCGCTGGGCGCTCCCACCAGCTTGCGCGAGACGCTGGCGCGGCATTCGTTGCTGGCCCGTCTGCCCGAGATCGTGCGCCTCGATCGCACGGTGCACTACTGGCTGGGCAAGAAGACCTTCGTGGGGCGCGCGCCCCCCTCGCGCATGCTGGCGCTGCCGCGCCTGCGCGGGGTCAGGGTCGAGGTCGTTCGTCGCTCGTGGATGCGCGACGTGGGGGTGCCCGCCGCCGCGCGCGCGGCATTCCTCGCGCTGACCGAAGCGAGCCCGCTCGGCGAGGCGCTCGATCCGTTGCGGCTGGATCCGCCGCCATCGTGGGGGCGTTTGCTGTCGGCGCTGCGCTTCCCGGTGCTCTGCCGGCTGGTGGCGGGGCGACTGGTCGAGACCGGCGTGGGGCGGACCGGCGACGCGCTGGCGGACGCGCTGTACCGGTTCGCGTCGCATCAGGACCTGTCGGGGACGCATCCGCCGACGCCCGAGGCGCTGGCCTTCGCGTTCGGATTCCTGTCGCATCTGGTGTGGCTCGAGCTGGTGTTCGGGCCGGGCGCCGACCCGCGCAAGGAGCGCGAACGCCCGGGCGCCGAGGTGGCGGGGCGCGAGCTCGCCGTGCTGCTGGCGGCGGCCGAGCGTCGCGCGCCCGCGCTGCTGCGCCCGCGCGACGTGGCGCCCCGCTCGGAGCTGGGGACGCGGTTCAGCCAGCACCTGGCCCGCTGGTTCGACGCCCATCGCGTGGAGGAGCATCCACGCTGGTCGACCGCGCTCGAGGTGGCGGCGCTGGCCGGCGGCGCCGTGCCTGTGCCGGCGGCGGCGCCGGGCCACCCGCCGATCACGGATGCTGTATAAGAATGCCCCCATGACTGCCAGCGAAAGCACTTCGAGAGGTCGGCTCGGGCCGATCGACGCCGACGTGCTCCGGGTGGCGCAGCGGATGCGTGACGTCGCGCGCGATCTGGACGAGCGCTTCCTCGACAAGGGGGAGCTGGTGCGGCTGATGCTGGTGACGTTGCTGGCCGGCGAGCACATGCTGCTGGTGGGGCCGCCCGGCACCGCGAAGTCGGCGCTGGTGCGCCACCTGTCGCGGCTGGTCGACGCCCGCTACTTCGAATATCTGCTCACCCGCTTCTCCGAGCCGAACGAGCTGTTCGGCCCGGTCGACATCAAGGCGTTTCGCGAGGGCTCGTTCGTGCGGCGCATCGAGGCGATGCTGCCGGAGGCCGAGATCGTCTTCCTCGACGAGATCTTCAAGTCCAACTCGGCGATCTTGAATGCGCTGCTGAGCATCTTGAACGAGCGGCGCTTCTTCACCGGCAGCCAGTCGGTGAAGGTGCCGCTGTGCTCGCTGTTCGGGGCCACCAACGAGATCCCCAACGACGACGCGCTGGGGGCGATCTTCGATCGCTTCCTGGTGCGGGCCCTGTCCGAGAACCTCGACAGCTTCCACTTTCGCGGGCTGTGCGAGCGCGGCATCCGCGGCGAGATCGCCGAGCTGACCGGCGCGAACGAGACGATCCCCCACCTGATCTCGTTGAGCGACATCCGCCGCATCCAGGCGCGGCTGGGCCAGTTCCTGAGCTTCCCGGAAGAGTGGATGGCCCGCTACAAGGGCTTCATCTTCCAGATCCGCTCGGAGGGGATCTCCGTCAGTGACCGCCGCGTGGTGAAGCTGCTGAAGCTGTTCGCCGCCAGCGCCATCCTCGACGGGCGCCCCACCGTCAACGACGGTGACTTCTTCATCCTGCGCCACGTCTGGAACAGCCCCGAGCAGGTGGCGATCCTGGACGACATCGTCGGACCGGTGCTGGAGCGGCACCACCGCGACAATCCCGAGGAGCGTCGCGCGGGCGCCGCCGCCGCCGACCTCGACGGGATCCTGGCCGAGCTGCAGGTGATTCGCGGGATCTTGCTGGGCGGCGAGGTGCTGTCCGACGTGCAGCTGTTCTCCCAGTTGCGCAACCTGCAGGACATCCGGGGGGCGCTGCAGGTGCTGGGCACCGAGACGGCGCGCGGCGTGGCGGCCGAGGTCGACAAACTTCTGGAAGGGGTCTTCGAGTCATCAAAATGGGCATGAAATTTTCACCAGGCGGCGGCGCCAAACCAGAGAAGCGCCGCCCGCGGCCGAGCGATCGCGTGACCATCGAACGGAAGGCGCCGCGCTTTCCCTCCGACGGACAGCTCTCGGCCAAGAACGTGACCTCGTCGCGCCACGGGGCGCCGTCGTACGGCGCGTCGTCGCCGAAGGGCGCGCCGTCGAAGAACCCCACGCCGCCGCGCATCCCCCGCCAGCGCCGGGCGTTCTCCACCGTCGGTGGGGCCATCGAGACCTCCGGAGATCCCGAGGAGGCGGGCGCGCTCGCCCGGCTGTGGAACGTCGACCCGGGGTTGGCGCGGGCGCTCACCCACGGCTTTCACGCTTACGCGGGGCGCCTGCACCCGTCGATCGGGCGCGGCGCCATCATGCGGTGGAGCCGCCCCGGCGACACGGTCGTCGATCCGTTCTGCGGCAGCGGCACGGTGCTGACCGAGGCGATGGGGCTGGGGCGTGTGGCGCTGGGCGTCGACGCCAGCCCGCTCGGCATCGCCATCGCCGAGACGCGCACCACGTTGCTCGACGACGCGAAGCGCACGGCGCTGGTCAACGAGGCCAGGCGCATCGCCGAGGATGCCGGCGAGGACGCCCGCAAGCGCCGCCGCCCCGAGCTCCCCACCTGGGCGGGCCCCGAGTTCGAGCGGTTCTTCCCCCACGTGGCGTTCGAGCTGTTCGCGCTGCGCGCGCTGGTGATGGAGGTGCCGCGGCAGCCGATCGGTCAGGCCCTGCGCATGTGCTTCTCGTCGAACCTGGTGAAGCTGATGAAGGCCGGCCCGGAGGCCCCGCGTGACGGCGAGGCGAAGCGGATCGCCCGCGGGGTGCCGTCGCGGCTGCTCGCCGATCGGGCGGTCGAGCTGGCCTCGGGGCTGAGCGCGCTCGAGCACCGCACGCCGCCGGGGACGCCCGCGCCCGTCATCAAGCTGGGGGACGCGCGCGACCTGAAGGGGATCGCCAAGGGGGCGGCGCGGCTGATCGTCTCGTCGCCGCCATATGCGGGGACGTACGACTATGCCGCGCAACACGATGTGCGGTTCGCCTGGCTCGAGCTGCCGCGCCGTTCGTTCGAGAGCGCGCAGCTCGGCGCGCGCACGCCGGGCGCCGGGCGCCTGGGGGCCGATCCCAGCACCTGGCGCGCCTCGCAGCTGCAATGGATGCGCGAGATGGCGCGCATCCTGGCGCCGGGCGGGCACGCGCTGCTGATCGTGGGTGACGGCGTCGTCGGCAACGAGCCCGAGGACGCGCCGACGACGGTCGCCGAGCTGGCGGAGCAGGTGGGGCTGTCGCCCGTCGCGCGCGCGTCGCAGGTGCGGGCCACGCACGATCGTCGCCTGCGCGAGATCTTCAAGGGCAAGCCGCGCCAGGAACATCTGCTGCTGCTGCGCCGGACCTGAGCGAGCGAGGACGCAGGGGCGGACAGCTGGCCGCCCCTGTCCGCGGACACCTGTCGGCGCGCCGCTGATCGCCGCGGAGATCCGGGCGTTTGAGCTGGCATGGGGGCTGCTGTGGGGACTGTCACGTTCGCGCGCTGACGCGCGCTCGACAGCCGATCAGGAGCCCACCCATGAACTGGAGACTACGAATCGCATTTCGTCTCGCGCTGGGCATCGCCTTCGCGGTGACGGCCATCGCGCGCGCGGCGCGCGGCGACACGCCGGCCGCGGCGTTGACGCCACCCAGGCTGGTGACGTTCGTCGACGGCGTCTGCCCCGAGGCCGCGAAGGCACGGCACGCAGGCGAGACCGTGAACGTCGAGCTCGAGCTGACGATCGATGCCGCGGGCGCCGTCACCGACGTGCGCGTCACCACCCCGGTCGGCGAAGGCTTCGACGAGGCGGCCCAGGCGGCGGCGCGCCAGTTCGTGTTCGAGCCGGCCCGGCGCGGCGCGCAGGCGATTCCTGCGCGCATCAAGTACCGCTACGCGTTCGAGCTGCCACCGGCCGCGCCGCCACCGCCCACCACCGGCGCGCTGGAGGGGCGCCTGCTCGTGCGCGGCAACGATGAGGTGGCGCGCGCCGGGACCGTCACCTTGACGTCGAAGGATGGTCAGCTCACGCGAACGGCGGCGACCGATCGGACCGGCGCCTTCAACTTCGCCGACCTCCCGCCCGGCAGCTATCACGTGAAGCTCACCGGCACCGCGTTGACGGCGCTCTCCGCCGACGAGGAGATCGCCGCGGGCGAGCTCACGTCGGTGACGTACCGCCTGACGGCGGCCGGGCCCGCGGTCGCGGCCGACGGTGCGCTCGAGTACGGCGCGACGGCGACGATCGAGGCGCCCGCCCGCGAGACCACCAAGCGGACCCTGAAGGCCGAGGAGCTCCTCAATTTGGCCGGCACGCGCGGCGATCCGCTGCGCGGCATCGAGTACATGCCGGGCGTGGCCCGCTCGCCCCAGGCCGACTTCGTGATCATTCGCGGATCGTCCCCCGCCGACTCCGACGTGCTGCTGGAAGGGGCGCCGGTGTTCCGCCTCTATCACTTCGGCGGTCTCACCAGCTTCGTGCAACCGCGCCTGGTGGAGCGGATCGATCTGTACCCCGGCAACTTCTCGGCCCGCTTCGGCCGCAAGATGGGCGGCATCATCGACGTGGGGATCCGCGACCCCAGGACCGACGGCTTCCACGGCCTGGTGGACATCAACGTCATCGACAGCTCGTTCCTGTTCGAGGGGCCGCTGACCAAGCATCTGTCGTTCGCCGTGGCGGCCAAGCGCAGCACCATCGACTTCTTCTTCGACAAGCTGGTCCCCAGGGACGAGGTGCAGGTGCTGGCGGCCCCCGTGTACTGGGACTACCAGGCGTTCGTGACGTACAAGCCGTCGGACAACGATCGCTTCCGCGCCATGGTCTACGGCTCGTACGACGACTTCAAGCTGATCCTGGCGCACGCCGAGGACGCCGATCCGGCGATTCGCGGCAACCTCAGCGAGTACAGCGGCTTTCAACGGGGCCAGCTCTACTGGCAGCACAAGTACTCGGCCGAGGTCGAGCACGAGGTCAGCGTGACCGGAGGACCGTTCGGGTTTGGTCAGGCCGTCGGTCCGGGGTTGGTCCTCGACGTGCCCGGCTACGACGGCTTCCTGCGCGCCGAGTGGCGGGCCCGGGCCAGCAAGCGGCTTCGCCTGATCGCGGGCGTCGACGCCGCCGACCTGTGGACGAACGCGAAGTACAACGGACCGCACATCACGCAGCTCGACGGCGATCCGAGCACGTTCGGGCCGATCACCGGGCAGACCTACCTTCACTTTCAGCGGTCGTACAACTTCTTCCGCCCCGGCGCCTATCTGGAGGCGCTCTGGCAGCCCACCGAGCGCTGGACACTGGTGCCGGGCGTGCGCGGCGATTACCTGGGCGACATCCAGCGCTGGACGTTCGATCCGCGGTTGACGTCGCGCTACCAGCTCGATGACACGACCGCGTTGAAGGGGGGAGTGGGCCTGTTCTCGCAGGCGCCCGACTTCGCCGAGGTGTTGCCCGTCATCGGCAACCCGCACCTGCGCGCCCCGCGCGCCCAGCACTACGGCCTGGGCGTCGAGAAGACGCTCGGCGATCGGCTGGTGGTCACGCTCGAGGGCTTCTACAAGCGGCTCAGCCTGCTGACCGTCAACAGCCCCGTCCCCGGAGAGAACCTGAACAACGACGGCATCGGCCGGATCTACGGCGCCGAGACGTCGGCGCGGCTCCGCCCGACGGAGAAATCGACCGGCTTCCTGTCGTACACGCTGTCGCGCAGCGAGCGGCGCGACCATGCGAACGAGCCCTGGCGGCTGTTCAACTGGGACCAGACGCACATCCTGACGGTGTCGGGCGGCTATCGCCTGGGCCACGACTGGAACCTGTCGGGTACGTTCCGCTACGTCACCGGAAACCCGCTGACGCCCGTGGTGGCCTCCGTCTACAACGCGAACACCGACACGTACAAGCCGATCTACGGCGCCGTGAACAGCGCCCGCAGCAACGCCTTCCACCGCCTCGACGTGCGCATCGAGAAGACCTGGCAGATCAAGACGGGCCGCCTCGCCTTCTATCTGGACGTGCAGAACGCCTACAACCATCAGAGCGACGAGGGGCGCGTCTACAACTACAACTTCACGCAGTCCGGAACGATCCCGGGTCTGCCGGTCATCCCCAGCCTCGGGCTGCGGGGCGAGATCTAGGAGGCCACCATCATGAAAACGAAGAGCAGCCCCGTTCGAACGGCGCTCGGATTCGGCGGTATCGCCTGGACCTTGGTCCTCGTCGGATGCGGACCGACGTTCGATCCCGCGTCGCTCATCGAGACGACGCGGGTGCTGGGGGCGCGCGTGCAGGTGGGGACGGAGACGCCCGCGCGCGCCACGCCGCTACCCGGCGAGACGGCCACGGTGACCTGGCTGGTGGTGGCGCCCACCGCGCCCGCTCCACAAGGCTGGGCATTCGCGCTGTGCACGCCCGGGACGCCGGGAGAGCTCACCTGCGGCAGCGCGCCGTTCGCCGTGTATCAAGGCACCGACGCGGAGCCGGTCCTCTCGGTGGCGGTCCCGGGCGCCGACGTGCTCGCCGGCGCGAACAGCCTGTTGCTGTACGGTCGCGTCTGCGACGGCGCGACGCCCACGTTCGATCCGCAGAGCGGCTATCCCGGTTGCGCGAACGGCGGCGCGGGCACGACGGCGACGGCGACGCTGCTGGTGGGCAGCGCGGACGTGACGAACCACGACCCGACCGCCGATCGCGGCATCACGCTCGACGGAACGGACTGGCCGAGCGCGGGCAGCGGCGACGATCCCTGCGTGACCGGGCCGCGCCTCGTCGCCGGCACCGAAGGCCACGTCATCGACGTGCTCACGGCGGGCGGCGATCGCGAGAGCTACACCACGTCGTACGGCGATCCGCCGGTCGCCACGCTGGCGCGCGAGGCGCTGCAGATCTCCCCGTTCGCGACGGCGGGGAAATTCAAGAACGCCTACGCCTTCATCGACGCCGACGATCCCGCCGACGCGCCTCAGGCCGAGACCAAGTGGGATGCGCCGTCGGTGAAAGAGACGCCGATCGACAGGCCGGTCACCTTCACGTTCGTGGTCCGCGACGATCGCGGCGGCACCGATTGGACGATCAGGACCGCTTGCGTTGGCCCATGATTCGGTCTCGGTTGACCGAGGTGGTCTCGGAAAAGTGAGGGCGGGGTGCCCGCGACGTCGCGGTTCGTGCCAAGGTTCGCGGAGCCGGAGCGGCTTTCGGAGCGCTGCCGTGGGTGGAACGAGAGTTGCCTTCCCCGGTCCCCATGAAGCGAAGGATGGTCACATGAAGAAGGTCGTGGTGGCGATGGTGTTTCTGTTGGTTCTTCCGACCTGTTCGAGCGGGTCGAGTCATCCGGATGCCGGCGAAGCCGGTGGAAATGGAGGCGGCACGGGCGGCGCGGGGACCGGTGGAAAAGGTTCGGGAGGCGCCGGGTCGGGTGGCATCGGTTCCGGCGGGAAAGGCGGGGCGGGGCAGGGGGGCGCAGGCGCGGGCGCGGCCACGGGCGGCGCATCGAGCGGCGGGATTGGTGGCGGCGGCCTGGGCACGGGCGGCGTGGGTGGGCACGTCGCGACTGGCGGCGCGGGCGGTGGAGCGACCGGCGGCGGCAGAGGAGGTAACGGCGGGACCGGTGGGCCCGGGACCGGCGGCGCGGCGACCGGCGGCAAAGGCGGAAGAGGGGGAAGCGCGAGCGGTGGCGGCGGCGCCGCCGGACATGGCGGCAGCGGCAGCGGCGGCGCGACGGGGGGGCAGGGCGGCGGGGCGTCGGCCCAGGCGGAATGCGCCACCGCCGGCGACTGCAAGCTGCAGTCGGACTGCTGCACCTGCGCGGCGGTGCCGGTCGGCGCGCCCAGCGAGCCGACCTGCGCGCTGACCTGTATCCAGAGTCGGTGCGGGGCGCTTCAGCTGCCGTCGAACGCCGTCGACTGCGTGGCCGGGCGCTGCGTGGCGGGCTTCAACTGCGACGCCTCGCACGTCACCTGCAGCACGGCGCCGCCACCGTGCGCGGCGGGCCAGGTGGCGAACCTGACCTCGGACGGCTCTTGCTATACCGGCGGCTGCGTCGACGGGACCCAGTGCAAGGGGGTCACGAGCTGCGCCGCCTGCAACGCCAGCGGGGAGGCGTGCGTCACCGACGACGCGCAGACCGGCCCGCAGCACCATTGCGTCGGCATCCCCTCCGCTTGCGGTGGCGACGCGAGCTGCGCCTGCCTCGGTCCGACGACCTGCGTGGGGGCGTATCGAACCTGCTCGTCCTCGAGCGGCAACGCGGGCGTCAGCTGCAGCTGCCCGAACTGCTGAGCAGGGAGCCGCCGAGCGCGCGGCGGAGGGAGTGCTGCCCGGGCGCCGCTACGGGCCTTTTCATGGTCCCTTGACGACGACCGGCGCCAGCGAGGCGGTGACGGTGCCGTCGCCCAGCTCGCCGTACTGGTTGTCGCCCCAGCAGACGGCCGAGCGATCGGCGAGCACGGCGCAGGTGTGGCTGGTGCCGGCGGCGACGGCGGTGACGCCCGCCAATCCCGGCACCGCCACGGCCACCGTGGCGTCGTTGGTGGTGCCGTCACCGATCTCTCCCGACTCGTTCTTGCCCCAGCACTGGATGGTCCCAGCTTTCAGCAGCGCGCAGGCGTGATCGTTGCCGACCGACAGCGCCGTGACCTTGTCGGTCAGGCCGCTGACGACGACGGGCACCAGCGACGTCGTTCCCCGACCGTCGCCGAGCTGACCGTCGATGCCGAGGCCCCAGCAGGTGACCGTTCCATCCGCCAGCAAGGCGCAGCTATGACCGCGCCCAGCCGCGACGGCCGTGGCGGTCGACAGTCCCGTCACCGGCGCCGGGAGACCATCCGCGTTGGTGGGGCCCGGCGAGCCCGCCGGCGCCTCGTCACCGAAGACGCCGCCCACGTTGTGCCCCCAGCACTGGACCATCCCCCCGGAGAGCGCGGTGCCCTCGACGATCGCGCAGCCGTGCACCCAGCCCGCGGAGACGCCCAGCGCGCCCGAGACACCGGCGACGTTGGTCAGCGTCGCCGTGCCGGCGGGCGCGGCGCTACCGACCTGCCCCATGTCGTTCTTCCCCCAGCAGCCCACCGCTCCCGTCGCGCGCAGCGCGCAGGTGAAGTCGGCGCCGACGGAGAGCGTCGCGGCGTCGACGAGGTTGGCCACCATGACGGGGCCCGCGACCGTCGTGGTCGGCGTGACGCCGTCGCCGAGCTGACCGGACAGCGCTTGTCCCCAGCAGGCCACGGTGCCGGCCGTCAGCAGGGCGCATTGATGCCGATCGCCGGCCGACACGACGGTGGCGCCGACGACTCCGATCACGGGCCGCGCCAGGTTGACGCGGAGATCGGGGACGCCGACCGCGAGACGACCGCTGCCGTTGTCTCCCCAGCAGCGCGCGGTCCCATCGGCCAGCGCGGCGCAGGTGACGAAGTAGCCAGGGGAAATCGACACGACGTTGGCGAGCGGGACCGGTACGGCACCGCCGGCGCCCCCAGCGTCTCCCTGTCCGCCAACGCCACCAACGCTACTGCCGCCGCCCCCGAGCGCCCCCGAGCTTCCGCCGACCGGCGGTCCGGCGTCGGGTTTGGTGCTGCCCGACGAACATCCGCACAGAGCGATCGCCGCGACCAGGACCACGCCCACCCTCCGAGAGGTGCGCGGCGGCGCCCAGCACGACGACGGTGAGTGACACGACCGTCGAGACACCATCAGACGAGAGACCGGCCGTGAAATCATGCGAAAGGACCTCGTTTCCTTGTACCGAAGTGAGCCGTCGTATCGGATGACCTTAGAAAGCGCCGATCGTCACTGTCAAGGAGAGGCTTCCGCGGTTTGCGACGGGCCCCGATCCGGCCTACCTTTACCGGTCCAGCCATGTCCATCGAAGCTCAAATTGGTGATCTCCTCAAGGATTCGATTCGAAACCGCGACATGCGAACGGCCGACTGCGTTCGCATGATCAAGACGAAGCACATGGAGCGCCGGACGGCCTCCGGGTTCAAGGGGCCGCTCGACGACGCCCTCTGGCTGGACGTGATCGCGAGCTACCAGAAGCAGCTGCGCAAGACGCGGGAAGAGTACGTGGCGGTGGGCGAGCGCGGGGCGGCCGCGCTGCCGCAGATCGACTTCGAGATCGAGCTGTGCGGGCGCTTCCTGCCGAAGGCGGCGGGCGAGGACGAAACGCGGGCGGCCGTCCGCGAAGCGATCGTCCGTTCGGGCGCCACCGACGTCAAGCAGACGGGCCGCGTGATGGGCGAGATCTTGAAAGCCAACAAGGGGCGCTTCGACGCCTCGCTCGTGAAGCGGCTGCTCGAAGAAGAGTTGACCCCCAAAACCTGACGCGCACGCCGCTCAGGCGGCGGAGGCATCGGGAACGTTCGCCAGGCCAGCCATGTAGTCCGTCATGTCGGCCGGCAGCGGCGCCGCGATCGTCATCGGCTCGTGGGTCACGGGATGTGGGAACGTCAGCCGCGCCGCGTGCAGGGCGTGGCGGGGCAGGCCGTCGAACCGTTCCAGGAGGTCGGCGGTGACGCCGCGATCGCAGGCCTCCATGAAGTACTTCTCGCCCGCGCCGTAAAGCTTGTCGCCCACCAGTGGGAAGCCGAGCAGCGCCAGGTGCACGCGGATCTGGTGCTGTCGTCCCGTCTCGGGCGCCGCCTCGACCAGGGCATGCTCAGCGAAGCGGCGCACCACGCGGAAGCGCGTGACCGCGGTGACGCCGTCACTGGCCGCGCCCATCATCAGGTGCGTGGGGCTATCCAGCAGCTTGAGCGGCTGATCGATGAGGCCTTCGTCGGGGGGGCAACCCTTGCACAGGGCCAGATAGGCCTTGTGCACCTGCCGGCGCGCGAACGCCGTCTTCAAGAAAGCACCTGCTTCACGGGTGCGCGCGATCAGCATCACCCCGGACGTCTCGCGATCGATGCGGTGACAGATCTCCGTGTGCTGCCCGGGGTAGCGCTCGCGCAGCACCGCCACCAGCGTGTTGCGATAGAACTTCGCCGTCGTGTGCATGGGCAGGCCGGCCGGCTTGTCGATGACCAGGAACTCCGGCTCCTCGTGCAGCACCTCGAACGTCCGCGGCACCTCCGGCTCGACCGGCGCCGGCCGGGTGAGAAAAATCGTCTCCCCCGCGCGCACCGAAGCCGACGCCCGCGCCCGCCGCTCGCGAAGCGAGATCTGCGTCGCGATGATCTCCTGGATCCGCGTCCGCGACAGCCGCCCGATCCGGTACTTCAAGTAATGGTCGAGCCGCCACCCATCGCACTCCCGCGGCACGACCAGCGAAAGCCGAATCATCACCGGCCCGGCCGCCGGCTCGACGGAAACCGGTTCGTCAGTCTCCAACTCGACCGCCACCGGTTCGTCAATGTCCGGCTCGACCGAGCCCGGCTCCGCCTGATCGCTAGATTCGAGCAATTTCTTCATCCGGCGATCGCGGCGTCAGAGCGAGCTCCGCGAGCGTGTCCAAGCCCCCGGAAGGCGCGGCTCCGCCGCACCGGCATCGACGGCCCACGGGGGGAGCCGATGAGGGGGACACCCCCTCATCCTCCGACGATGAGGGGGGCTTGCCCCCCTCATCCCTAATCTTCGTCGACGTTGCCCTTCCAACGCCAGTTCCCACGCTCCTGCTCCTCCGGCTTGGGCCGCGTGGATTTCTTCTTCTCCGGGCGTTCCCGGCGCCGTTCGGGCGCGGGTGCCGCGCCGCCCCCTTCCGGGGGAGCCCCGAAGGCACGGGGAGGCCCGAAGCCGCCTGGTCGCGGCGGTCCAGACCCGGGACCACCGAAGCCACCTGGCCGCGGGGGACCGCTGAAGCCACCCGGACGGGGCGGCCCACTGAAACCACCGGGACGGGGCGGGCCACCTGCCCCGCCGGCTGCCCCGGGTGGACCACCGAAACGGGGAGGCCCGCCCGGTGGACGCGGACCGCTGGGGCCCGCTCCCGGTGTTCGTGCTTGAGCTTCCTCGACGATGATCGGCCGGCCCTGAAGAATGCGGCCGGACAATTTCTCGATCGAGAGTTTCGCCCCCGCGTCGGTTTCGGTTTCGACGAACGCGAAGCCGCGCGGGCGTCCCGTCTCGCGGTCAAGCGAGACGCGAACGCTGCGGACTTCGATTCCTTCCGACGTGAAGGCTTCCCGCAACTCCTGCTCGTTGACGTTGTACGAGAGGTTGCCGATGAAAAGACGCGTACCCATCCAGCGTGATCCTGCTTCGCTTGTAAATTAGGTGCTCGGGCGATTCACGCGGTCGCGCAGCTCTTTGCCGGCCTTGAAGGTCGGCACGCGTCGCGCGGCGATCTGAATCGGCTCGCCAGTTTGAGGATTGCGGCCAGAACGTGCGGCGGATTCGCGAACGGCGAACGCGCCGAAACCTCGAAGATCGATCCGCTCACCCTTCGCCAAGCCCTCGGCCACAGCGTCGATGAGGGAATCGACAGTCGCCTCGACTTGCGGTCGGGGCAATCCACGTTGCTGCGCCACGAGGTCCACCAGATCAGCCTTCTTCATGAGTCCCGTATTCTCCTTTTGTTTGCCATTCGATCAACACCCTTTTGGGCAAAAGCCGTCTTTGGACGTCTTTGGCCTTCCTGGGTCGGGGAGCGGTTTCGCCCCCCTCGGACGAGTTCGGCGGTCGAATGTCCGCGTAACATAGTGCCGGGGTGTCCGGTGGGTCAAGGAGGGCGTCCGCCCGGCCATTCTGGGGACGATTCGCCGGTTGGCTAGCGGTGCCCGCCGATCCGGTGATAATCGCGCCCATGTCGCGCTCCCCCTGTCCCCGCCGCTCGCGCCGATTTTGGACCGCCGGCCTGGGGATCGCCTCCGCCGCGGCCCTGGCGTCGCTGCTTCGCTGGGCCGGCGCTTCTGCCGCGGTGCCGCCGCCGGTCGTCCCCGTGCGAATCGAGCCCGAAGGGGGGCTCTCCTTCGACGTGCGCGACGCCAAGACGGGCGAGCCGATCCCCTGCAAGCTGACCCTGGTGGGCGTCGCGGGGACGAAGGACCCCGAGCTGACCCGGGTCGACATCGGTCGCCCCGAAGGAGACAAGGCCATCGCCGCCTTCAACCGCATCATGTCGCTGTCGGGCATGGGGGCGGCGCACGTCCCCTTCGGGACCTACGACGTGACCATCAGCCGTGGCCCCGAGTGGGACATCACCACGTTGCGGAAGGTGAAGGTGGGGGCGACGGGCGCGTTCGTGACGGCGCGGCTCTCTCACGTGGTCGACACGACGGGCTGGATCTCGGCCGACTTTCACGTCCACGCGGCCCGCTCGTCGGATTCGCGCGTGCCGATGCAGCATCGCATCTTCGAGTTCGTGGCCGACGACGTGCAGATGATCGTGGCCACCGATCACAACGTCGTCTCGGACTACGATCCCTACATCCGTGAACTGGGGGCCGGGCCGTTCATCGCCAGCGCCATCGGCGACGAGCTGACGACCGGGTCATGGGGCCACTTCGGGGCGTTCCCGCTGCCGGCCGATCTCGAGCGGGCGGGGCAGGGGGCGGTCCTCGTCCATGGGCGGCGGCCCGACGACTTCTTCCGCGACGTGCGGACCAACGCACCGGACGCGATCATCGACGTGCATCACCCCCGCATCGACTCCGAGATCGGTTACTTCGACATCGCGCACTTCGACGCGCGCGGCGATCGGGCTGAACGCCCCGGGTTCTCGTGGGACTTCGACGCCATCGAGGTGATGAACGGCTACCAGGATCCCGTGCGACGCAGCGTCGATCGGGTCGTCGCGGACTGGTTCGCGCTGCTCGATCACGATCACATCGTCACGGCGACCGGCAACTCGGACACGCACCACCTGACGTTCAACATCGGCGGCTATCCGCGAAATTACGTGCGCGTGCTGGACGATCACCCGGCCGTGGTGACGGGAAAAGAGGTGGCGCGAGCGGTGAAGGCGCACCGTAGCTTCTTCACCACCGGACCGTTCGTGTCGCTGCTGGTGAACGGCGGCGCCATCGGCGATCTGGTCCCCGCCCGCGGTGGCAAGGCGCGCGCCGAGGTCACGGTGCAGGCGGCGCCCTGGGTATCGGTCGAGCACATCCAGCTGATCGTGAACGGCAAGCCGCTGAAGCGGTGGGATCTGGCGCCCGGCGTGACGACGGCCATCCGGCTGCACGAGGCGTTCGATTTCGAGGTGAAGGCGGACAGCTACGTGCTCGTCCGGGTCGACGGAGAAAAGCCGCTGACGCCGGTGGTGGGCGATCGCAAGACGTTCACCGCGTACCCGTTCGCGCTGACCAACCCGGTCTTTCTCGACGTGGATGGCGACGGCCGCTATCGCACAGGGGCCAAGCACGGGCACTGAAAACGCGTGGAAGGGGCTACGCCCCTCCCACGAGCCCTCCCCGATGCGACTGGAGCCGGGCCCGGATCTGCTTGGCGGGTGATGTCTCCGGCGGGCGAAGCCCGCCTCCGATACGAGACGGACCTTTGATCTTCGAAGGCCGAGCTCGGGTTCGGGCCCAGACTTTCGTTGCCGGCCGCCCCGCCTGCGTCTACGTACGCTCGGCGAGCGCTGCGCGATGGTCGCGGATGGCCTGGCTGGTGGTAGGCCGATCGAGAAACGACGCGAGCTGGACGAGATCGCTCCCGGCGAGCACCTCGCTGCCGATGATCTCTTCGTAACCATTCGCGCGAAGCACGTGCGCCGTGAGACGGCCTCTGCGCCAAAACCAGAGCTCGCGGACGCCCAACGCTCGGTAGATCTCGCGCTTGTCCAGGCCGCCGGAGGTCCAGATTACTTCGATCGCCAGATCGGGCCGGTGAGGTTTCAGCACACCGCCGAACACGTAGCACTCGTCGGCCTCCACGCCGCGCTGAGACTCCTCGTTTTCTATGGTCCAGGAGCCGTACACGTTGAATTCCACGCCACGCTCGAGGCACCAAACCTCGACCAGGCATCCGATCAGCGACCTCAAAGCCTCGTGCTCGACACGATATAGATCAAGCACGCCGGTGAGAGCCGTCGCTGCGAGTCGTCGGGACTCTCAGTTGGCCTGGCTCGTTCGTTGGCGCGCGTACGCCACCAGTCTCGTGGCCGCTTCGAGCGGAGCCAGGTTGGGACTGCCGAGCTTGATGAGAGCCGGCGGCGCGGGCGGGGTGTCGCGGAGCTCGCGGGCGGCGGCGCGGAGCTCGTCGGGGAGCTGAGCGTCCGCGGCGAGCGCGACGATGTGCTCCATGTAACTGCGGCCGAAGCGCTCGTCGGGGTTCAGGACGAGCACGGCGTTCCAGGCCATGCCGGCCGCGCGGCGCGCCAGGGTCACGCCCGGGCGAAAGGCCCGGCGCGCCAGCGCCTCGGCGCACAGGCGCAGCTCGTTGTCGGCGGCCGCCAGCCATTCGTCGACGGACAGCCGATGGAGCCAGTGGCCGGGATCCTTGTCGGGCGGCGCGGCCATGGGGGTCCTCAGTCGCGCCAGCTGTTCACGACGGCGTGCGCGCGCGACAGATCTTCTTCCGTGTCGATCTCCCGCCAGCGCCCGTCGATGAACAGCGGCGCCAGGCGCGTGCCGTCGTCGGCCATCGCGTTGAGCGCGTCCGAGAGATACGCCTGACGCAGATGGGCGGCGCGTCCGAACGGCGTCTCCATACCCGCCGCGCGCGCGCGCGCCCACACGCGACGCAGCGACGCTGCGCCGGCCGGGGAAAACTTCGCCAGGCCGGTGAACTCGCCGTTCGCCTCGTTCGCCGGGACGACGGTCTTGCCCACCCGATCGACCGTCGAACCGCCCGGGATCTGCTTCACCGACGCCAGCTCCGCCTCCGAGATCGGGTGGTGCACCCGGCCGACGTAGGTCTCCTGCCACAGGCGATCGATGATCAGCCCCACGTCCGCCGTCGACGCGGCCGCCAGGCGCGCGTGCGCGGGCGCGAACACGATGTCCGAGTACGAGAACAGGAATCCGTCGTCCATCTCGGGTTCGGCGAACAGCAACGAGGCGAGCACGTTGTTCGTGGCCCAGTCGGGGTTCTCGATGAAGCGCAGCGGGTAGCCGGGCGCGGTGATGCGGTCGCCCAGATATCCGCGCACGACCACGAAGTCGGTGGCGCCCGCGGCGGCCATGGCGTCGAGCTGCCGGTGCAAGATCGGCTTGCCCCCGACGGAGACCATGCACTTCGGAATCTCCGCCGTCTCGGGACCGAGCCGGCGTCCCCGCCCGGCCGCGATGATGATGGCCTTCACGCCGCCCTCCGTCCCAGCTTCCAGGTGACCGCCAGCAGGGTGCGTCCGACGTGGGCAGCGTTCATCAGCAGATAAGCGTGCAGGAACAGATCCATGCGGTCGAACAGCGCCACGAAGACAATGTAACTCGGATAGTGAACGACGAAGCTGCCCGCCGATTCGATGGCGCGCTTCACCGAAAAGCCGGCCGGCGGCGCTTCGGCGGCGAAGCCCTCGCCGTAGTCGCCGCGCCCCTGCTGGCGGGCGGCGCCGGTCGCCGCCGCGTATTCGGGCCGCCGCACGAAGGTGGTCAAGCTGATGGCCGAGGCAACGGCGACGAGCGCCAGCAGCCCTTCGAGCAGCCAGCGCGCCTCGCCGTCGGCGCGCCACAGGCGAACGCCCACGGCGGCGACGAGAAGAAATGCCTTCAGCTCGTCCATGAGAAAGTCGAGATGCGCGCCGACCGGCGACGACGTGCCGCGCAGGCGCGCCAGCTGGCCATCGACGCAGTCGAGCACGTACGCGAATTCGAGCAGCCCCACGGCGGCGAGCAGCCCACCCCAGGTCGGTGCCAGCGCCATCGTCACCGCCGCCCCGGCGAACACGACCAAGGTCGCGAGCGTCACCTGGTTGGGGGTCACGCGCGTCGATCCGAGCGGAACCAGCACCACGGCCGCCAGGGGGCGGGCCACGAAGCGGTTCCACAGGAGATCGTGCGGCTTCCGCGTGCGGCGGTAAACCTCGGCGATGCGCGCAATCACGGCGTCGGCCGGCTCAGTGCGCGAGGACCATCACCAGCCGGTAGACGCCGAGCAGGGCCAACCCGAAGATGAAGCCGACGCCCACGTATGTCCAGACCGGGGTGCCGCTGGGCTTCGACCTGGCGTTCGTCGGGAGGGTCGCGTCGTCCGCGCCAGCCACCGGTGCCGCGGGGGCATTCTTCTTCTTCGCCGGCGGGGCGGCTTTAGCCTGCGCCTTTTCCACCGCCTGAGCAGGCGGCGGAGGCGTGGGACGCGTTTCCACCACCGCCGGAATCGAAACGGCGGTCGTGGGTCGCGCGGCCGAGCCCGAGCCGGTCGGCGTCGCGGGCCGCGGAGGGGTCGAGACGCCAGGCGCGCTGGGGCGCGCCGCGGGCGGAGGCGTCGCCGCGGGAGCGGCGGCCGGCGGCATGGCCGTCGCTGGCGTGGGCGCAGGCTGCTGGGGCGCGGCCACGCCGAAGATCGTTCGGTTCGTGCTGGCCCGGACCGCAGGTTGAGCCTGCGGCGCGGCCGGCGGCGGAGCGGCCGCCGCGGCCGGCGGCGGAACCACTGGCTGCCCGAGCGTCGTCGGGCGCCCCGGGGTCGGCGCGATCTTGGGAGGCGGGGGCACCACCGCTGCTGGCATCGTGGTGGACGGGGCGACCGCCGGCGGGGCTGGAGGTAAAATCGTCGCCGACGGCGCGGTGCCGCCGCTCTTCGCCTGCCGGGCCTTGTCGGCCGCGGCCGCGATGGCCGCCGGATCGAGCGCCGGCATGCCGAAGATCGTCTTGCTCGCGGCGCCCATGGTACGGGGCGCCACCACCGCCGGCGGCGCGGGGGCCTTCGGCGCCGTCTCGGGGATGGTCAGCTTGGGGACGACCAGGCGGTAGCTGCCCGAGGCCCACTTCATCACCTCGGCGAGCCGCTCGGGCGCGTCGATGCCTCCGACGGTGACGCCGACGATCTCGCCCCGCTTGTACTCGACCTTGGCGTTCTCGCTGGCCCGCCAGACCTCGATGCCGGCCGTCAGCACGAACTCCTCGCAGTAGCGCATGAGCGTGGCGAGCGGTCGCTCTTCCAGCTTGCCCTGCTCGGGCCCCGGCGCGGCCAGATCGCCGTTCGCGGGGTTGGGCAGGCGCGGCTCGATGCGGTACTTCGCGCCGGGGACGGCGCGCAGCTTGTCGAGCGATTCGTGGGTCGACTTGCCCTCGAAGATGGCGTCGGAGACGCCGCCCGCGATCACCTGGACCTCGCCCACCGGGTTTCCGCCGGACGCCGGCAGGACCTCGACGCGGGCCGACCAGGCGGGCGCGCTCAACAGCGCGACGAGATCGTCCAGGCTCCCGCCGGCCCAGTCGATCACCTGCTTCGCCGGCGTGGCGTTGATCTCACCCGAGCCCTCCGGGGCCCGCAAAGGGCTGCGGCAAATGGGGCAAACCAGCCCCGTCGCGCCGTCGGGCGCCTGGAAACTCAACTGACAATTGGAGCAGACGACCTGCATACCGTTCCTTCAACTCTCCATGGGGTGCGATTGAAGCCGTGGGAGGCGGCCGCCATCGCGCGTGTCGTTGGTCATGGTCCATTGCCATGGCCACTTGTTTTTCTGCATATTGGGTCGTTGGGGCGTCGCCGTCCAATGTTTCCCGACGGTCGCGCGCACCGGCGTCATTCCACGGCCAGGCTCGCGCGGTGCGTTTCGCGACGTCGGCAGCTGATCGACGCGATAGCTGGCTGCGGCAACCGTTCCGCTGCCTCCCGCTTGACCGGCGCTGCCGCCCTGACCGGCGCTGCCGCCCTGACCGACGCTGCCGCCCTGACCGGCGCTGCCGGCTTGACCGGCGCTGCCGGCTTGACCGGCGGTGCCCTGGTCTCCGGCGGCGCCGCCCGCGGCGCCCCCGCTTCCCGATGGGTCGGAGGAGCCCCCCGCGCCTCCGCTTGCTCCGTCACCACCGGCGCCCGCGCTTCCCGCCGCATCGGGCACGAAGTCAACGCCGGCCTCTTGCCCATAGCGTTGGTCGCGCTGGCTCGCTCCCGAGCAGCCGACGAAGATCGGAAGAATCGCGAGGGCCGCCCACCACCCCGCGCGCATCCCAGGTTGCTTCACCACGCGAAACGCTAGCAAACGGGGCGCTGCTTTCGCAACTTCCGCCCCGGTTTCGCGTTCCGTCGGGGCGCAGTATTCTCCGCCGATGCTCAGGACTCTATCTCTCGTCGGTTCCACGATTTTTCTCTGCGCTTCTCTTAGCATTGGTTCGTGCGCGAAGCCGCAACCCGCGCCCAAGACCGCGGCCGCGGTCGCTCCGGTGGCTGCTCCGCCGGCGCCTCCGCCGCTGACCCTGGTACCACTCGAGCTGGCCCGCGCGGCGCTGGTGGCAACGATGGTGGCCCCCACCCTGGACCGGGCGCTGGAATCGGGCGTGGCGCTGGCCCGCAAGGCGGCGCCCCTGCCGCTCGATGCGGCGGCCGTGCGCGAGATGGCGTTCGGGCAGATGGGGGTTCCCCCCGAGATTCAGTCGCAACTGGACCTGGCGTCGCCGGTCTCGGGCGCGATGGTGGGCTTCGGTCACAACGATCCCATCAAGGCGGCGTTCGCCTTCAACGTGAAGCCCGGCGTCGACGTGGCCCGGTTCCTCGGGTCCATTGGCACGGTGGTCGAACGACGCGGGCCCGTCCTCGTCATCGACACCCGTTCCAGCGGCCGGGGCTGGTTCCTGCCGGTCGGAAACGTCATCGTGTTCGCCGACTCCGAGCTGGGGCTGGTTCAGGCCGCCAACCTGGCGCTCGACGCGCGGCGGGGCACCGTCAAGGACGACGTGTCGGTCATCGTCCACCCGGACGGGCTGGCGCGCGCCTCGGGGACGGACGTGAAGACGGCCAGCGAGCGGCTGCTGAACGAGATCGACGAGCGCTCGGCCGCGAACGGCAACAAGCTGGGGCCGGAGGCGCGGGTGCAGCTCCACGAGTTGATCGGCTATGCCGAGGATCTCGCCACCGTGGAGTTCGCGCTCGACCTGAGCGCCGACAAGGGCGTGGCTCTGCTGGCGCGGTTGCACGCCAAGCCGGCCTCCAAGCTGGAAGGCGTGAGCCGGGGCGTGGCGACCGTGCCGATCGATCCCGCCCTGTTCGGCAAGGACGAGGCGGGGGTGGTGGTGACGTCCGCGTACGCCGAGCGCACCCTGGAGCAGCTGCGTCGCCAGCGTTCGCGCCTGCCCGAAAAAGGGGGCAAGGACGTCGTGGCAGCCGGCAATTTGATGGACGCGCTCGCCAACGGACTGACGGGAACGCTTTCGATGGTGGGACGCTTTCAGCCGGGCCTGTCGCTGGAGATCATCTATCCCCTGAAGGACGCGACGTCGGCCGCCAAGCTGCAGACGGCGCTGCTGGCCAGCGATCGCGCGTCGGTGGTCGCCATGCTGCGGGCAGAGACGACGGGGACAGGCGTCGACATGAAGGTGCTGAAGGCGCAGAAGGAGAACATCGGAAAGCTTCACGCCACGCACTGGACGCTGGCGTTCACCATGGCGGGCGACACGCTGGGGATCATCAAGAAGCTGATCGGCAAAGGCGGCCTCGACATCTACGGCGCCATCGTCGGCGGTGATCGTCTGGCCTTCACCATGGGCCCCGGGGCGAAGGCGCGCCTGCTGGCGATCGGCGCCGGCCCGAAGGGTTCGACCCCGAAGGATTCGGCGAAGGGGAACCTCGTCGAGGCGACGGCCTTGGAGGGCGGACGTTCGCTCTACTATTACATCGACCTGCGCGACGCGTTCGGCCTGGCGACCACCCTGGGCGGGGCGTCGGCCGACCCGCGGCTGAAGATGGTGGCGGGGATGCTGAAGACGACGATGCCGGTGCTGGGCGGCGTGACCGGGGACGCGAGCGGCAGGCAGCTGACGATCGATCTGACGATCCCGCCGTCTTGCATCGCCGGGATCGGCGGCCTGGTCATGGGGATGATGGGCGGGGGCGCGCCTCCTCTGGGCGCTTCGTCGATGAAGTGATCGCTCACGTCGTCCGTTCGGCGTCGAGGCGCTGGCGGACGGCGGCCACGTGGTCGCGCAAGGCGTAGAGCTGATCGGCGAAGGAGGGGGGCGTGCGGAGCTCGCGCACGGCGTGGGCGATGTCGTCGAGGCGGTCGCGAATGCGTCCGCGCTCGGCGTCGTCGCTCTGCCGGCGCATCTCGCTTTCGATGGCCATGAGGGCGCCGTACCAGCGGTAGATGCGCGACCGTACGCGCCAGCGGTAGATGGTGGGGGCGATGCGGGTGGCGGGAACGATCACCACCAGCAGCGGCAGCAACAGCACCAGCAGACGATCGATGAGGCTGGCCAGCCAGAACGGCAGCTTCTTGTACAGGAACTGCTCGCCCGACTTGTAGTAGCGCTCGGCCTCGCGGCTGATGGGGTAGTCGCGGGCCAGCGGCGCCGGATATTCGCCCGCGTTGCGGAACATCCCGGGGCTGCCGTGAACCTCGCGGGCGGCGCCGATCAGCAGATCCGACAGGGCCGGGTGCAGATCGTCGCGCGCCACCAGCTCGACCGTGGGGCCCACCAGCTGCATCGCGCGCGGGGGGTAGTCCTTCGCCAGATCCATCGCCCCTTCCGGCAGGGTCAGCTTGGACAGAAAGCGAAACTTTCGCAGGTAGCCGTCGGCCTGCCTGAAGTCGGCCAGCTCGATGCCGGGCACGTCACGCAGGCTGCGCATGACCTGCGGCGTGGCCGAATCGCCCATCAGGAAGGCGGCGTCGAGCTTGCCATCGAGCAACGCCTTCGCCGCCTCGGGGCCGCCCAGATCGAGCAGCACCGTCGGGGGGACATCCAGCTCGTTCGCCTTCAGGATCTTCAGCGCCAGGACGCGCGCCCCGCTCCCTTCGGGGCCGATGGCGAGCCGCTTGCCCTTCAGCGCCGACAGCAGCTCGATCGGTTCCTTGCTGCGGCAGTAGACCATCAGGGGCTGCGCGAACACGCTGCCGAGCGAGACCAGGCGCGCGGTGTCGTGGCCTTCGGCCAGGCCCCCTTGAACGAAGCCGACGTCCACCTTGAACGACCGGTCGGCCAGCTTCTCGAGATTTTCGAGCGCGCCGCGCGAGGGGAGCACCTCGACCTTCACGCCGTAACGTTGCAGGATCTGCTGGTACTTGTCGGCCAGGTTGCGGTAGCCGCTGCCCGGGGGGCCGCTGATGAAGCGGATGGTGGTGGGGGGCGCGAATCGCATCGCCCTGATCCCCACCGCGATCGCCGCCGCCAGCACCAGCACTGTCGGCAACACCACCACCAGCAGGTCGCGCCGCGAGGAGAATCGCCGCAGGAAGCCCCGGCCAGGGACGAGGGGAAGCGGCGTGCTGGGCTGAGGGGATGCTGGCGTGGTCACGCCCGTCATCGTAGCGGGGCGGTCGGCGCCGGGCCAGATGTCGCCGAAGTCACCGAGCGGCACGCGGCGTCTGGTGAAATGGCCCATTCCAGGTAGAAAAGG
>DASYCK010000153.1:0-3939 GCA_036500205.1 Polyangia bacterium
ACGCGAGCAGGTGCGGCTTTACCGGCCGCACCTCCCGCTGCCTTGACTGCCACGCCGTGCCGCGCCCCGCGTTGCCGTGCGAGACCTCGACTCGCCTGACACGCTCGAGCGTTGCAGCTGCTATGCCTACTCGGCCGCGACACCAAGCTTCTGAAGACGGGCCACGGCGCGATCGTATGCGCCGATGCCGCCGCGCAGGGCGACGACCACGACGGTGCTCGCCTCGGGCGTGCCACGGAACCCCCACGTGTACGAGCTCAAGCCGAGCCAGCGAAGGTGCTCGAAGATGTTCGCGTCGGTGACGCCTTCGGGCATCTTCCAGGTCTGGCCCTTGTACTCGCAGGCGACGACGGTCCGGGTTGCGATGATGATGGCGGTACCGATCTCGGTGGTCATGCTGCCTCGGTCTGGCTGGTGGTCTTGGTAGTGGCCTTCGCGGCCTCGGCGATGATGTCGCGCAGGGTCTCGGCAACCTCGCCGACGGCGAGGCCAGCGACGAGTTCGTCCGACGCCATGGCCTTGATGCGGTTCAGGGCGCGCTCGAGAAGCTCTTGGCGGCTCATCGCCAGATCGCGATCTGGCCGAAGCCGTTGACGACGTAGCAGGCGCCGCTGGGGCGGCGGAAGGTGAGCTCGGGGCGGGCGCCGGTGAGCTTGACGTAGACGGTGCGGCCCGAGAGCTCCGCCTTCTTCACTGCCGCCGCGAGGATCGTCTGTTGGTCGCTCATGCCTACGGGTGTTGCACGCTATATGCCACGCGTGGCATGACTATTCTCCGCGACATCCGCGTCTCCCACGGTGTCAAGCGCAATCTGCCATGACACTCATGTCATACCGGGTGATGTGCGCTTCGCGAATCTCCCGTGAATCACGGCGCTTACGCCATGACACGGATGTCATAGCAGCTACGCATCCGTTGCGAGATCTCCGTCTGCCGGACCCGGCGGGAGATGCTGCGCCGGCTGGGGCTCGAGCACGTGGCGATCTCCCGAGGAATCCGCGGCTCACCTCTCTGTCACGCGTGGCATGACGCGTGCACTCTCTTTGGGCATGAACGCGACGACCAAGATGGACCCGGTGGAAGAGATGCTCGCCCGCGGCTCGATCGCCCACGCCCACGTGCGCGCCGCCAAACGACACGGCTCGCTCATCATCGGCCAGACCACCGTCGGCACCGTCACGCTCGAGCGCGTCACCGCCTCGGCCTTCGTGCTCTACGGCGCGCCCACCATCAGCGCCACCGGCGAAGTTTCCGACGCCCCCGTGCTCGCGCGCGGCAAGGCTACCGAGGTCGCCGGCGCCCTCGCCAAGCTCTACGTCTTGGTGGACGCGTGAGCCCCCCTCACCGGCCGGATTTGATGGCCCGGGCTATGCAATGACCTGAACCGGCAGGCTGGGCGGGGCGAGTCGAGGTGCGGCGCTGCCTAGCGTGGCCGGGCGAGGCAGGCGTGGATGCGGAGCGCGGACTTAGCTTAGATCTTCCAGCTCGTCGTCATCGTCTCCCGGCGGCTCACCGCTGGCAGACACATCGGACGCGGACCCCGGAGCTCCGCGGAGCCGTTCCTGGTTGATCCGCTTCACCTCGTCGAGCGCCTCCGCGATCCGTGGACGCTTCTTCGGCTCGCCTTCCAGCGACGCGTCGGCCGCGTCGCGCGCCTCGAGCCCAGCATCACCCCAACGCGACTTCGCCCGCGTCAGCGCGGACTCAACCTCGCGCAGCTCGCGCTCGGCTTCCTCGACGCTCATCACGTCGCGACCACCGCCGAAGTTGCCCCCGCCCAGCGCCTTCCGCTCGAGCTCCATCACCAGCTGCACGGCTTCAACGCCGCTCCGCATCATCGTCGACATGTCCCGCATCAGCCGCATCGCCCGCATCGGGTCGTGGAAGTTCTTCAGCTCCTTCGACACCAGCTTCGACAAGTCGACCGCGCCCGCCACCATCTGCGACGTCACCGCCAACACCCCGAGCACGTTGCCCTTCGCCACCCGCAACATCCGGGCTTCGTCGGCGCGGCTCCGCGCATGGTCCTTCCGCGCCGCCTCGACCTCCTCGGCGCTCGGCGCCTCCGCCTCAGCCCCCAACATCGCCCGCGCCGCCAGCTTCTCCTCGCGGACCAGCTCGCACACCGGCCGCTGACCGAACCGGTACGCCGGCCCGAGACCGACGAACCAGCACTTCCTCGCCGTCCGCTTGTCCACACCGACCCGCGCGGCGGCGAGCACCGGATCCTCGGTCGCGCGAAGCGCCTCGACCAACAGGTCGTAGGTCGACTCGCTCAGCCTCCGCTGCCCCGCCGGGTTCTTCGCCGGCCCGGACCCGGACGGCAAATCGACGACGTTGGCAGAGTCCTTGCTTACTTCTTTGGTGGGCGCGTTCGACATATTACCGTCCCATTGGATAGCCGTTCCCTGGGGTTCGGGGCAAGATTTTGGCCCTAGGCTCGGCGAAGCCCCAGCCACCTTAACCGCCCGTCTTCTGTCGGTCGCCTGTGAGCCCTCCGCAGTCGTTTCCGCGGTCATGGTCTGGGAGCGAGGCGCCTGCTGCGCGCGCGCGGTGCGGCTCGTAGTGTTCGGCATGCCGCGTGCTTGTTCTGGCTGGTGACGAGCTCGGGCTCGTGGCAGGCGTGGCGGCGCTCGGCTGGTCACGGCACCGCGGGGCGAGGCAGGCAAGGCTTCGCACGGCGAGGCTAGGCTGGTCATGGCTCGGCTTCGGCGGGGCAGGCAGGGCAGGCGCGGCGTCGCGGGGCATCGCTGGGCTGGGCAGGCGTGGAGAGCCCCGAGCTCGTCGTTGTTCTGGTGCGTCGGCGGCTTCGTGCGCGCCCGCGTGGATCCAGAAACGATCTCTTCCCCCGTCCCCGCCGCCCCGTCCTCCACCCTACCGGATCTTGGGTGGGAAGGTCCAGGTCAAGACACGGTGACGTTAGAGCCTGAGCTTCTGGCACGAGTGGTGCTCGCGTGCTGGTCGTGGGTTCGGTGCATCATGTCAGGTAGGGCTAGGTGGTTCCCGGCGCGTCTCTGCGAGGCCCGGCGAGTCATGGCAGTCGACGCAAGGCACGGCCGGGCACGTCCCGGTTTGTCGACGCTCGACAGGGCAGGTCTGGGCAGGCTGGTCACGGCGAGGCGGTGGTTTCGCGGGTCAGGGTTGGGCAGTCGACGCTGGTCCCGGCCGGGCCAGTCATGGCGGGGCAGTCGACGCTGGGCTCGGCGTGTCGTGGCTACGCGAGGCGAGGCTTGGCCCGGCGAGGCAGGCGAGGTTGGTGATGCACCGAGCCCACGCTTTTGGTCGGGTGCTTCCTGAATTTGCGGGATAGGCGCGCAAGTTTGGCGCTGGCTCTGGGCCGAGTGATCTCGGGTGTATCCGCAAGGAAGCGTCAGGCGTGACGTGAGCGGAAGCGCCTGAAACATAGTTGACCTTTGCGCACTGAACGGCGTAGAGCGACGGGATGGCCCTGAGCGAATTCGTGAGCGTTTCCGAGTGTGCGCGTGCATTTGGTGTGGCGCCGAAGACGATCCGGGAGTGGCTGAAGCGTGGGCGATTGACGGCGGTGACGACGCCTGGTGGTCGGAACCGATTCCTGCGCGTCGCGGTGGTGGAAGCGCTGATGCGGCACGCTCATCCGGTGCCGCGGTGGTTGACCGACGACGTCGAGGGAGCAGGTCAGCGCGCGGCGGGGGGCTGAGGTGGTCTGGAACCGGCTGTCAGACCAGTTCTACGACGACCCGCAAGTCGAGGAGCTGCGCGATGATTTGGCGGCGTTCTGCGTCGACATGTGGACGCGGGCGCTGTCCTACTGCGGGCGCCACCTGACCGACGGCCGCGTGCCGGCGGGCAAGCTCGGCAAGCTGTCGGTGATCCCGGTGTGGGCATGTAAGTATGTCCCCGATTTGTCCCCGGGGACACTTGGGGACGAGCTCGTCAGGGTCGGCCTCTGGTCGCGAG
>DASYCK010000154.1:0-5151 GCA_036500205.1 Polyangia bacterium
TCGTCGAGCAAGAGCACGGTGCAGCCCCGCCCGGTGAAGAACTGCTTCAGCGCCAGCACCTGGCGGCGATAGCGCAAGGGCCCCTGCGACAGCAGGCGGATCTCGGAGAGCGAATCGAACACCACCCGGGACGGTTTGACCTGATCGATTCGCTGCAAGAGCTTCTTGATGGTCTCGGCCAGCTCGACCTCCGCCGGGTGAAACAGCGTGTTCTCGTCCTGCCCGGTCACGCTGTCCCACGACGGCAACTCGAACAGCGCGACCCCGTCGAGCGACCAACCATGGGAGGCGGCGACGGTCCTCAATTCGTCGGTGGTCTCCGACAACGTGATGTACAGGCAGGTCTCGCCGGCGCGTAGGCCCGTCATGAGGAACTGCAACGCCAAGGTCGTCTTGCCGACCCCCGGATCCCCTTGCACCAAGAAGAGGTGATCCCGCGGCAAGCCCCCTCCGAGCACTTCATCTAGTCCTGGTACGCCAGTCGGCGCGACGGATTTCATGAGCTTTGGTTCCTGTGTGGGGTTGAGGTTGAGGTTGGGACCCGTTGGTCCGAGAACCGACCTCAATTGCAGGTCCTTTGCCAGCGGTCTTCAGCGGGACAGGCGGGCAAAAACCGCCACGTTACGGGTCTGCCGCCCCCACACCGTTACGTCCCTGGATCAGATTGTTACGTCCCCGAAATGGGCGTTTCTCGGCTGCCCCACGGTCGGCCGCCATCGGTCACCGTGGCTTCACACCCGCGACCAATCTCGGGCGCCTCACGGCAGCAGGGTGTCGTCCCATTCTTGACCGCGGAGGAGCCGACCAGCCTCCTGGACGAAGGGACTCGAAAGAAAAGTGGGTTAAAAAATCGTCGGCCGGGCACTTTACCTTCGAGAGACGAAGACGCCGCGCGCCCGGTGAACGACGCCAAGCACGTCGAACGCCTGCCGCTCGCGAGCAGGTTCGCGGGGCTGTGCGCAGCCCGCGTCGTGATCCTCCGTCGCCGCCGCTCGTCTCGTGCGCTGTCGCTCACCCCCGAGGAGGATGCCCATGGACCGTCCGCTGCTCCTGCTGTGCCGTGCGCTGCGCTGGCGCCACCTTCGTTGGTTGGGGTGCGCCGCCGTCATCCCCGCGCTGTGGGCGTGCAGCACGCACCGGCTGGCGGCCCCCGATCCGGCGACGGGGGTGGCCGACATCCGCAGCTTCAAGCAAGACGTGAATCAAAAGCTCGACATTCTCTTCATGGTCGACAACTCGGCCTCGATGGCCCCCCTGCAGACCAAGATGGCGGCCCAACTGCCCACCTTCATGGACAAGCTGGTCGACGACACCACGAAGCAATTGCCCGACCTGCATGTCGCGGTCATCTCGTCGTCCGACGGCGGGGGGCGCTGGTCGAACGTCAATCAGTGCGATGATCGCGTTCATCCCGGGGACGACCGGGGCAAGTTCCAGCAAGGCCCTGGCGGGGCAGGCAATGGCACCTGCGCGGGGCTACACGCCGGCGAGAGGTACCTGAAGTCGGGCGACGGGACCGCCACGAACCCCGCCAACTACGACGGCGATATCCGGTCGATCTTTCAGTGCATGGCGCTCCTCGGCGAGAGCGGTTGCGGTTTCGAGAGCCAGTTCAAGTCGACCTTGATGGCGCTGCAAAAGGCGCAGAAATCCGTCGCTGACGATCCAGACAACGGTGGATTCCTGCGCGACGACGCGGTGCTGGCGATCGTGATGGTGACCAACGAGGATGACTGCTCGGTCAACGAGGACTCCCTGCTGCTGTCGCCGAACATCAACTCGCTGAAGGATGCGTCCCAGGCGGGCGCCTTCGCCTCCTATCGTTGCAACGAGTTCGGACACCTGTGCGACGGCGAACCGCCCCCGCACGGCTACGACTTCACCACCATGATGGACGACCTGGCCACGGGGACGTACAGCGAGCCTGGGGCGCCAGGGACCGGCGGCGTGGTGCTGCACAACTGTGTCTCAGCGGAGGACACGGGGCCCAAGACCGACCCGGGCATCACCACCCCCGACACGGGAGAGCCAGACCCCACCATGGGTCATCTGTGGCCGACGGTGGATACGTTCACCAGGTTCGTGAAGAGCCTCAAGACGAGCGAGAACCAGGGCCAGATCCTGGTCGCCGCCATCGCCGGCCCGGTCGAGAAGATGGGCGCGCAGTATCGCGTGTTCGCGCAGGCGAGCCCACAGGCCGGCGGCGAGGTCGTCCCCTGGGTCGACCACGCATGCACCCAGACGGCGGCGGTCGGCGACCAGCCCGAGTACGGAGATCCGGCCGTGCGAATCTCGCAATGGATCGACGGCTTCGGCTCGAACGGCGCCTTCTACCCCATCTGCGCCAGCACCTTCTCGGACGCCATGGGGGCCATCGCCAACAAGATTCATCAGAAGCTGGGGGCTTCGTGCATCAGCACCAGCATTGCCAAGAGAGCCGATGGGACGCACGACTGCGAAGTCGATCAGACGATCACCGACACGAACACGAAGCAGACGATGCAGCGGAAGCTCACCGAGTGCCACGACCCGATCGACAACGCCCCCTGCTTTCAGCTCTCCTTCCGCGATGCGAATTGTACGAGAGACCCCCAGGCCACGACGCTGTTCAAGCTCTGCAACGACGCGTCGTGCGCCAGCCCGAACAGCTCCTCCGAAGCGAGCGACGCCACCGTCTCCTGCTCGGTGATGTGAGGCGAGCGGCGGCTAGCCGATCGCCTCGATGGCGTGCCGTTCCTCGTCGGTCAGCGACGGCAGGTCCAGCGCCGCGAGATCATCCCGCATGTGCGCGGGCTTTCGCGTACCGGTCAGGGGCAGGATGTCGAGGTCGAGCGTGAAGCGGAAGACGGCCGCCGCCGCGGTCACGCCCAGCCGGGCCGCCACCCGTTGAACGTGGGCGTGCGCCAGCACGTGCGGGTTGGCCGTCAGCAACGAGAAGCCCTGATAGGTGATCCCTTCGCGACGGCACACGGCCCGCACGTCGCGATCCCAGCCGGTGCGCGCGTAACAGCGGTTCTGCACGAAGGCGGGGCGCGCCGTCGCGGTCTGTTTCGCCATCGCGCACAGCGCCGCCACCTGCTCGGCGGTGACGTTGCTGATTCCGAGCAGGCCGGCCTGGCCGCGCGCCGCCAGGTCGCTCATGGCGCGCCACGTGTCCCGATCGACGGGGCTGATCCCGGCGCCGTGCTCGGGGCCGTGCAACACGAACGAATCGACGTGGTCGGTGCGCAGATGTTCGAGCGAGCTCGCGAACGACTGCATCACCTGTTCGCGGGGGCTGGCGACGGGGTCGTAGGGGAGACGATGGTCCTGTCCCCGGGCGTAGGTGAACTTCGTTTGCAGGAACAGCGCCGAACGGGACAGCGCGCCGCTGGCCAGGGCGGCGGCCACCGCCGCGCCCACGCCCGCCTCGAAGTAGTGACGACGCTGGTTCGCGGTGTCGATGGCGCGAAACCCGGCCCCGAGGGCGCGCGCCGTCAGCGCCTCGGTGGCGTCCTCCTTCCAGGCGGTGCCGTACATGATCGCCGGCAGGCGGACGCCCTGGACGTCGATCTCCGGCTGACGGGTCATCCCAGGACCTTAACTCTCCCGGCCGCCCGCGTCCTCGTGGACACGTCCCGACGGGGCGGTAGCGTCAGTTCGATGCAGGCCCTCGGCATCGTGATCGGGGGGATCAAGAACGGCGCGGGCACCGTCCACACCATCACCGCTGGCAACGTCGACATCACGTTCCCCGTTCAGTGAGAGGGGTGGCGTCCCAGGCGGAGGAAGCTGCGGAGGAAGCTGCGGAGGAGCCAGCAGTCCGCGCTAAGGTAGCTTCACGTGCCTATCACGCGCAGGGCCGCCGAGAGAGCGATGACGTGGGCGAGGCGCGCCGCCCTCGTCGCCGCGGGCGTCGGCGGGTGTGTTCACCCGCTCGCCGATCTGGGGAACATCGATCATCACCTCGTGGTGCGCGCGCCGCACATCGACGATCCCGAGCTGGGAGAATCGTCCGGAACGCCCGTCGCCCTGCGCATCCCGGTCGGCCCGCACGCGGGCGGCGATCTCGGCTACGTCGGCCGCCTCGCCCACGCCGAGCTGTTCAGCGATCTCCCCGCCTTCGATTTCAACGTCGCCTTCGCGTCGGCCCACGTCAGCCTGTTCGGCAACAGCGCCTACGCCGATCCGCAGTCGATCTGGTACAACGTTTTCTTCGGCTTCTATGAGATCGACGCGCCCATGGCGGAGTGGAGCCGGCCCTTCGGCTACGATGCCCCCGGCCCCGACGCCAAGGTCGTCGCGCGGGACATCGAGCGCATCGGGCGGGCCGACTGGAACTATTTCTCCAATCACCTCTACGGCGTTCCGCTGTCGGCGATCCGGACCTGCTGCGCCTCGCCGCCGCCCGGCGTGGTTCGCGTGCTCCCCCGCGTGTCGCTGGTCAGCCTCGACGGGCCGAAGGACTGGGACGATCTGGACGTGCGCGACGTGACCGTCGTGGGCCCCAACCGCTCGACCGCTGACGGTGGCGCGTTCGAGCATCCCCACTCCGAGCACGATTCGGCGCCGCCCGGCATGGAGCGGCTGTGGCAACGCGCCTTCGGCGTCCATGCGCCGACGGCGACGCCCAGGACCAGCTTCGCGCCCATCCTGCTGCGGGCGCGCATCCGCATGTTTCACGACGAGTCGCGCGTGAAAGGGAAGCCGGTCTACCGGACGTTTCTGTTCGGGGCGACGGTCCGCGCGGACGCCGAACCGGCGCGGGCGGATCGCTTCCTGCGGCTGCAGCTCGCGGCGCTGGAGAAGGTGATGAAGAAGACCCATCTCGGTTTCGAGGAGCCGTGATGCGCGCCGACGGCGGTCGGACCATCGGCGCCCCCCCGCCCCACCGCGAGGAGGTGCTGGAGACGCCCGACCCCGGGGGCGAGTGGCTGCACCTGGAACATTTCGCGCCGCCGCCCGCGGCTCCGCCCCGCCTGGTCGTCGTGTTCACGCACGGGTTCTCCCCATACGCCACGCCCTACCGTCACGTCGCGCAGGCGCTCGTCGAGGCGGGCCACGCGGTCACGCTGTACGACGTACGCGGGCACGGGCATTCCACGGGGCGGCGCGGGCACGTCGAAGCGTTCGACGACTACGTCGCCGATCTGGAGCGGGTGGTGGCGCGCG
>DASYCK010000155.1:0-27172 GCA_036500205.1 Polyangia bacterium
GGGACGACGGGCGGCTGCGCGGGCTCGGCCGCCCCCTCCCCGGTCGCGGCCAGCGGCACGGCTCCGTGGGTCGGGCACGCGGGGGCGGCATCCCGGAGACGCATTCCGCAGGTGGGGCAACGGACCATCTCGTGGAATGCTATCCCGTTTCGGGCGCGGACGGCAGAGCGGATCTCTTCGAGGCCGCGGAGGAGCGGGGCTGACCGCCCCCGATCACTGACGCTGGGTCTGGCTCTGCGTCTGGATCTGGACTGGCATGGAGGAAGGGGAATCGACGACCGGGTCGACGTCGACCGACACGCGAACCTCGTGGCGGCCCCCCCCCAGGATGACCCCTTTCAGAGGCGTCACGTCCGAGAAATCGCGGCCGTGCGCCACGGTGACGTGCTCGTCCGAGGGGAGCAGATCGTTCGTGGGATCGAAGTCGGTCCAGCCGAGATCGGGCGCGAACACGCTGATCCAGGCGTGCGAGGCGTCGGCGCCCACGAGGCGCGGTCGCCCGGGCGGTGGATGCGTCACCAGATAGCCGCTGACGTAGCGGGCGGGGAGCCCGAAGGCGCGCAGGCAGGCGATCTGCAGGTGGGCGAAGTCCTGGCACACCCCTCGACGCTGGGCGAGCACCGACTCGATCGAGGTGGTCAGATCGGTGGCGCCCGGGTCGTACTCGAAGTCGGCGTGGATGCGGCGGGTGAGATCGCGCACCGCCAGCAGGAACGGCCGGCCGTCGGGGAACGAGGGGGCGGCGTAGTCCCGCACGTTGTCGCTCATCGAAACGTACGGAGAGTCGAAGGTGAACGAGAACGCATCGAGCAGATCGCGGCGGCGGTCCTGGCGCAGGCGATCACGAATTTCCCCCCAGGGGGGAGACTTCTCGAGCTGCGGGGGACGCAGCGGAGCGATGTCGACCAGGCTGGTCGCCACCACGTCGAGCGAACGGTGAGGCTCGCGCACGCTGAAATACAGCGTCCGGTTGCCGAAGTAATCGAGCCGCTCGCGGGTCACCGACGGCTGCGGCGTGATCGTCACGTCGTGCGCCAGCATCTGCCGCCCCTCGCCGCCGCGCGGCGCCAGGTGCGCCAGGTGGTGCGAGCTCGACACCGGGTCGGCGTACACGTACGACGTCTTGTGCGTGACCCGAAGCTTCACGGCTCCCCCATCTCGGGCGGACGGGCGTTGCGGCGCCCCTCGTCGCCTCCCAGGTTTCGCGACACCACCGCGTGGCTCAGGTAGCTGGACGACAAGGAGTCCGACAGCGCGGGGATCTTCCCGCCCAGGCTCTCCAGCAACGCCTTCAGGGTCTTGCGCTGTCCGCCCACGACGGCGGTCAGCGACTCGACCTCGGCCAGATCGAGCTCGGCCAGCGCGCTCTGCGCGATGCGGAGCTGCGGGCTGCGCACCCCCGTGCTCGACGGCGCCGGAAGCGCCTCGAGGTGGCGGGTCAGCGACCGCAGCTGAAAGATCACCGAGCGCGGATTGGTCTCGTCGGTCAGCAGGAGATCGAGCACCGGCGCCGGAAGCAAGGTGGCCCGGTAGCGACGGCGATAGGTCATGCCGCTGTCGGCGACGTCCAGCAGCGCCTCGAGCAGCGGCCCCTCTCGCGCCGGGAGAGGATTCACCAGCGTCGTCTCCAGCAACAGCACGCCCGCGCCCGCGCGCTCGATGCGGCGGCCCATGTCGACGAACCGCCAGGCCTGCCCGCGCGTCATGCTCTCGGTGGCGAGGCCGGCGAACGCCGCCAGCGCGAGCACCATGCGATCGAGCAGCGCCGCCGCGGTGGCCACCGGCACCGCGCGCTCGGCGCCCGGAGGCAGCCGCAGCTCGTCGAGCGCCGTCAGCACGCGCCAGGTGTCGGCCGAGAGACGATCACGAACCATGCGCGCCGTGCGCAACACCTTCTGCGCCACCGCCGCGAAGCTGCCGGGACGGTTGGCATCGAGCAGCGCGGCCAGCAATTGCTCCTCGACGACGGGCAAGGGGCGCCCCACCTCGACGGACGTGGCGGTGGGGACCTGCAGCTCGGTCTCCGCCACGAGGGCGCGATACAGCGCCCCCAGCTCGGACTCCGGCATCAGGGTTCCCCCTTCGGGAGCTTCCCGCAGGCGCGACGCGAAGACGCGCGCCAGGCGGGCGATCCCCTCGGCGCGCTCCGCGTAACGCCCCAGCCAGTACAGATCGTCGGCGGCGCGGCTGGGGAGATCGCTGCCGCCGCGGGTCAGCTCGACCGCCTGACCGGAGGGCAACAGGCTGAAGCTGCTGACCGGCCCCGCCGACGGCACCCAGGTGTCCTTGCTGCCCGCCCCCGTCTGCATGGACACCTCGGGGTTGTCGCTGGTGTTCGCGACCCGCGCCAGGGCGCCCGGCATCACCGCGTACCCGTCCTTCAACCCCATCGCCACCGCGAAGCTGCGAAACACCAAGGTGCGGGGGACCAGGGTGTCTCCCTCCAGCTTGGGCGTGGTCGAGGCGACGACCTGCTCTTGCGCCACCCAGTCCTGCGGATGGGCCAGCACGCGGGCACGCCACGTCTCTCGCTCGGCGTACGAGAGCGCCGCCAGGAACACCGGGTGCGTCACGGCGTCGGGGAACGCCGGCTTCAGCACCAGCTGATCGAAGCCGTCGAGCACGCGCGGGAGTAGCTGCGGATCGCCGCACCAGAACGTCTCCGCCGAGGGGAGCAGCAGCTCCTCGCCCAGGAGATGACGCGAGATCGTTCCCAGGTAGGGCAGCAGCGCCGCCGTCTGCAGCAACCCCGAGCCGAGCGGGTTCGCCAGCGCCACCGTCCCCTGCCGCACGGCCTGAACCAGGCCCGGAACGCCGAGCAGCGTGTCGGGCCGCAGCTCGAGCGGATCGCAGAAGTCGTCGTTGACCCGGCGGAGAATCACGTCGACCGGCTGCAGCCCCGACAGCGTCTTCAGGTAAACGCGGTCGTCACGCACGGTCAGATCGCCGCCGCCGGCCAGGGTGTAGCCGAGGTACTGGGCCAGATAGGCCTGCTCGAAGTAGGACGCGTTGTGCGGCCCGGGCGTCAACAGCACGACGCGCGGGTTGTCGCGGTTGTGCGGCGCCAGTCTGGCCAGCGTGTCCTGGAGGGTGCGGAAGAACAGCGCCAGGCGCTCGACGTTGCACTCACGGAACAGATCGGGCAGCGCGCGCGCCACGACGATGCGGTTCTCGAGCGCGTACCCGGCCCCCGACGGCGCCTGCGTGCGATCGGCGAGCACGCGAAACCGACCATCCGAGCCGCGCACCACATCGGTGCCGTAGAACGGGAGCCAGCGCGCCCTGGGCACCGACACGCCGTGGAGCGTGCGCAGGAACGACGGATTGCGGAACACCAGCTCGGGCGGCAGCCACCCCTCGACGAGCGCGCGCTGCGGTCCGTAGAGATCGGCGAGCAGCCGATCGAGCAGGCGCGCCCGCTGCGCCACCCCAGCGGCCAGGGCGGCCCAGTCGTCCGCCGCCATCAGCACGGGGACCGGAGACAGGCTCCAGGGGCGCTCCATGCCGCGCTCGTCTCCGTAGACGTTGTAGCTGACGCCGTTCTCGTGGATCAGGTGCAGCGCTTCGCGCCAGCGCCGCCGCAGCTCGGTCGACCCCAGAATCCGCAAGCGACCGAAAAACGTCCGCCAATGCGGGCGAACTTCGCCGTTGGCGTCGATGAACTCGTCGTAGGTGCCCGGGCGCGGAAAATAGTCCGAGGCGGGGTCGGAAGCTTCCGTTTCACTCGTGGACGAGACCAACATCGGTCGTTCTCATCCTAACCCAAGACCTGGGTCGCCGACCCACAATCGGTACCAACTTGAAACCAAAAACACCGTCGATTGGCCGGTATTTCGGCGCACCGGCTTTTCGGCACCAAACAGGTATCCGACGCGACGGGGGCACATACACAGTGCCACGCACGCCGGCCGCCCCGCGTGGATGCCGACTGCGGCGCATCTATATCAGATCGCGATCCGACGCGCGGACAAACGATGAAATGTCCACCGGCGCCCGTGGCTTGCGGTTCCGCGCGGTGCGCGCGATACGTAGCGCCAAGCGAAAGGATCCCTCCCACTCATGGAAACGCTCACCAGTCTCTCCTTCATCGACCTCCTGTTTCGGTGGAGCCACGTCATGTTCGGCATCATCTGGCTCGGCCATCTGTTCTTCTTCAACCTGGTGAACGTCCCCTTTCAGCAGGGGCTGGACAAGGACCTGAAGGCGAAGGTCAACCCGGCGTTGCTGCTGCGGGCGTTCTGGTGGTTCCGCTGGGCCGCCATGTACACGTTCCTGTTCGGCCTGGCGCTGTTCGTCCTCAACTACCTGCATCCCGGCCACGCGCTGATGAACCCCGAAGGGGGCATGAGCGGCCGCGCCATGTGGATCATGTTCGGGATGACCCTGGCGATCGTCATGTGGTTCAACGTCTGGTTCGTCATCTGGCCCCGGCAGAAGCTGATCCTGGGCGCGCTGGCGGCCGGGACGCCGCACCCCGACGCCGCCAAGCTGGCGGCCACCGCCGGCAAGGCGTCCCGCTTCAACACCTTCGCCTCGGGGCCGATGCTGTTCGGCATGCTGGGTGCCCAGCACCTGGGCGCGATGAGCGGACCGGCGCTCGTGGTCGTCTGCATCCTGGGCATCGGCTTCTGGTTCGGGATGATCAAGCGCTCGTTCAAGATCAAGACGACGGTCTGACCGCGGAACTTCCCACGACGAGGTGAAGGCAATGGGGCGCACGCCGGCTTCGGATCGCATCAGCGGGATCGGGACCTCGATCTTCTCGGAGATCACGGCGCTGGCCGTGCAGCACGGCGCCGTGAACCTGGGTCAGGGGTTCCCCGACTTCGCGGCGCCGGAGTTCGTCAAGGAGGCGGCGGCGCGCCACCTGCGCGAGGATCGCAATCAGTACGCGGCGAGCCCGGGCGTGCCCCGGCTTCGCCGGGTCCTGGCCGACGACTGGCGGCGGCGCCACCCCGACGCCGCCGTCGGCGACCCGGACGGGGAGATCACGGTGGCGGCCGGCGCCACCGAGCTGCTGCACGACGCGCTGCTGGCGATCGTCAATCCGGGCGACGAGGTCATCGTGTTCGAACCAGCGTACGACGCCTACGTGCCGGACATCTCGATGGCGGGGGGAATCCCCCGCTTCGTCCGGCTGGAGGCGCCGACGTTCACGTTCGACGCCGCCCGCCTGGCCGCGGCGTTCGGGCCGCGCACGCGGGCGCTGATCCTGAACAGCCCCCACAACCCGACCGGAAAGGTCTTCCGGCGTGACGAGCTGGAGATCATCGCCCAGCTTTGCCGCGCCCACGACGTCATCGTCATCAGCGACGAGGTCTACGCCGAGATTCATTTCGACACGGTCCCCGTCCCCATCGCGACGTTGCCAGGAATGCGGCAGCGAACGATCACCATCGAGAGCATGGGGAAGACCTTCAGCGTGACGGGCTGGAAGATCGGGTGGGCCATCGCCCCCGCGCCGCTGACCGCCGCCCTGCGCGCGGTCCATCAGTTCGTCACCTTCACGAACGGAACGCCCTTTCAGGAAGCGCTGGCGGATGTGCTGCCGCTCGCGGCGCGCGACGGGTTCTACGACGAGCTGCGGGCGACGTACCGGCAGCGCCGCGATCGCCTGGCGGACATCCTGCGCGAGGTCGGCCTGCCCCCCCTCCCCGTCGACGGCGCGTACTTCCTGCTCGCCGACGTCAGCGACCGCGCCCCCACCGACGTCGACTTCTGCAAGCGCCTCATCACCGAGGTCGGCGTCGCCGCCATCCCCACCTCGGTCTTCTACGACGCTCCCCGCTCCGCCCCCCAGCTCGCCCGCTTCTGCTTCGCCAAGTCCGACGCGACCCTCGCGCTCGCCGCCGAGCGCCTGCGGCGCCTCGTTTCCCTGTGAGGAGAGACTCAGGTGGGGTCGGCGACCAGGCAGAAGTAGCGGACGCTCTTGCGGTCGGTGGAGGCGAACTCGTCGACGAGGGCGCCCTTCCAGACCGACTTCAGGTCGGGGGTGAGCTGGAGCTTCTGGACGTCCCCCTGGTGGAAGCTGCGGACCTTGCCGGAGACGACCTTCTTCATCTGGTCCTTGATCGCGGAGCGCGCCAGCCGCGGCTTGTAGTGCGCGACCAGGATCGACTTCTTGTCCATGTCGCCGCCGATGACCTCGTAGCGCATCACGTACGCGTAGTCGTACAGATCGTCGGAGGGGAGCTTGGTGGGGATCTCGACCAGCTTCGCGGTGACCGTCAACGTGGTCGCCGGGGCACCGTCGGCGCGGGCCGTGCGCATGATCGGTGCGACGATGAGGGCGGTGAGCGTGAGAGCGAGCGAGGCGGCGATGCGGGACGACTTCATGGTGATGGTCTCCTCGTGACGGGGGATGGGAGCAGCTCCTGCTGCAGCAGCGCCCGGTTTTCTTCCAGGCCGGGCAGATCGGGGCGGGCGCGACCGGCCCGATCGTAAGCGATCTTGGCCTCCGGCAGCGCGCCCTCCAGCTGGTGGATGGCGCCCAGGCTCGCGGAGGCCTCGGCGAACTCCGGGAACTCCTCGACCGCCCGCGCGAACGCGTGCTTCGCGGCCCCGAGGTCAGCCTGGGCGCGGAAGAAATTGCCGGCGTTGAACCAGTGCAACCCCACCAGCTCGGACACGGCGATGGGACGGAAGTACACGGAGGTTCCTTCAGGCCACGGTCCGTACTTCGTCCGGTACCAGGCATCGGGCATCGTCTCGCCGCGCCGGAGCAGCTCGAGGTTGCGGGGATGGGCGCCGCGCGTGCGCACGAAGAAGTGTCCGGGGACCATGATGCCGTCGAGGGGGAGGTCGAGCCGCTCGGCCAGCGCCAGCGCCAGCGCCCCCAGCCCCAGGCAGCTTCCTCGATGCGCCGCCAGCACCGACGACAGGACGAAGGTGCGCGGATCGCCGCTGTCGATCTCGCGTTCGAACTTCACGTCGTCGAAGATGACCGCCCGCAGATCGTCGACCTCGTCGGCGCCCGACTTCTGGTGGCGCGTCCGCACGCGCGCCGCCAGCGCCTCCAGCTCGACCCAGGCGTCGTCGACGGCCCTGGGCTGCGCGCCGAAGTCGGCGGCCACCTCCACGAGCGCGCTGGCGATCGGCCCGGGAGGCCGGGGCGCTGTCCGCCCGCAGGCGAATCCCGCCGCGAGCGACGCCGCCGCGCAGGTCCAGATGGCGCCTGGCCTCACGTCATTTCTGCTTTCCCAGCGGCTGCCAACCCTCCCAGAAGTCGTACAGGTCGCGCGCCGTCATCATCCAGATCACCAGCTTCTTGGTGCCGAGGGCGTCCTCGCCGCGACGGAGCAGCTTCTGCCGGACGTTGGGGCCACCGCCGTAGCTCATCACCAGATCGAGGGGATACCCGATCTCCTTCGCCAGATGAGCCGACACGCCCGCGTGCTCGCAGTCCATCAGCTCGTACACGCCCGTGAAGCTGTCCCCCAGCAGCACGACGGGGCTGTCGGGATCGTCGTCGTACAGCGCGCCGTCGGCGCCCACCACCTGATGTCCCACCAGCGTCTCGGGGGCGTAGCCCGCCTTCTCGTTCTCGGGCAGGCGCGAGTGCAGATCGCCGTGACGGGTGAACGACGCGTCCTGCAGGTGATAGACGCGGCGATGCGACGCCAGCTCCTTGTACCAGGGGTAGCGGCGGATGCGCTCGGCCACCAGCTTCGCCGCCAGCTCGAGCCCCCGGCTCGTCCAGTGCGTGTCCTGCGCCTGGTACAGCGCCGTCGCCTTGCCCTGCTCCGCGCGCGACGCCAGAAACGCCGGCAGCAGATCGACCGTCTCGACGCCGGCCGCCGCCAGCTCGAGCAGAAACTTTCTCTCGAAGGGGTTGGCCACCTGCCCCGCGAACCGCCCCAGGCCGGCGTCCTTTCCCGGCGTCGACGCGGCCCTGTCGGGGAACAGCTCGGCCTTGGTGGGCACCGGCACGAACAGGAAGTCGACGCCATGCTTCGCCAGCAGCTTGCCGAACGCGGTGATGGCGGGCAGCGGATTGCGATCGCGCCGCTGCTTGCCGAGATCCCCCCCCAGCGCGTAGGCGATCGACTGCTTGAAGAAGAGGAAACCGTCGCTGCCCGCCAGCGCCTTCGAGCCGGTGGGCATCGCCGCCAGGCGCGCCTTGAGCGCCGCGTGCAAGGGCGCCACCTGCGCCGACCAGGCCGACCAGGAGGCCCCGTGCCCGGCGAGCTCGCCCTTCACCGCCCTGGCGACCGGGTCGGGCGCGGGCGACGGGGTCGTGTGGGCCAGCTTCAGCGCGGGCGGCGCGGGCGCCGTGCCCGCCGCGGGGGCGTCCGTCGCGTCGTCGGTCAGAAAGACGTTGTAGACCGGCTTTCCTTGCGGCTTGCCCCGCATGACCACGGTGGGCGACGCGAAATGCAGGCCACCCAGCTCGCTGACGATGGCCGGCTCGGTGTCACTGGCGGGCCAGCCGGTCGGCGCCGCGACCAGATCGGTGTTGTAGGACGGGTACCAGTAGGACGCGAGCTGATGCGCCCACCCCTTCACCTCGGCCGGCGACAGCGTCCGGCCCTCGTATTCGGTGCGGATGAAGGCGACCACGGCGCTCTGATCGCCCAGCGCTTCGCTGGTGGCGCGCCCGTAGATGTTCGGGAAGCCGTCGCCATCGTCGTCGGGCATCCCGGAGAACGCCTTGAACCAGGGGGCGAACTCGATCTTGAACCACAGCTCGACCGGCTTCCCCGCGCCGGGATCGTGCAGGTACGCCAGCGCCGCCGTCTGGCGGACGAGCTGCGGCCCGCCGCCCAGCCCCCAGCTCTCGGAGCGCACCCGCGCCACCACGTCTTCCAGGTGATCGGCGCCGGCGATGTGCTTCGAGGTCAACAGCTCGACCAGCGGCGCCACCGCCAGCGCGTGCGCGCGTTCGGCGGCGGTGAGCGGCGTGGCCGCAATCGAGCCCGTCAACGAATCAGCGGCCAGGAGGCCACCGAAAGGGTTCTTCGTGTCGGGTGTCCGACCGGCGTCCACGGTGGCCGAGCCCTCGGGCGGCGGATCGGCGTCCATGAAGTTCGCGTCGTAGGCGGCGTAGTCGAGGCTGGCGCGGGTGGCGCGGGTGACCCTTCGCACCAGCACCTGCGCCGTGGCGCGCCGATACGATCTGTTCACCGTGACGACGTCCTCGCGCGAGCCGGGCTGCGGCGTCGCGCCCGGGATCTGCCAGGGGAAGCGCGCCCCCGAGGTCGCGCAGGCCCCCAGCATCACCGCCCCCGCCAGCGCCGCCCTGGGAAACCGCAGCCGAATGCGCAGTCGTTCGTTCACGCGTACACACCTCGTTTGAATCGCCACATGACCCTCAGAACCCGCAGCCCGTAAGTGAGGGGGTTCAGATAAGAGATCTCGTCACCGTAGTGGGTGGGGATGGGCCCCTCTCCCACCGCCAGCCCGCGGGCGCGCGCGGCGGCGATCGCCTCCATGTCGAAATCGAAGCTGTCGCTGAGCCGCGCGAACGGAAGCTGGTCGAGCGCCCGCTGGCCGTAGACGAGGTACCCGCTGTGGAAGTCCGACAGCGGGAGGGCGAACACCCGTCGCTCGAGCTTGTTCAGCGCCCAGTTGCCAGCGTACTTGTAGAGCGGCATGCCACCGGCGAGCGCGCTCCCCCCGGCGATGCGCGAGCCTTGAAGCAGATCCAAGCCCTGTCCCTCGAGGGCCCGCAAGAGCGCCCCCAGCGCCTCGGGGCTGTACTGGCCGTCGGCGTGGACCGAGGCCGCCCGCGTGGCGCCGAGCTGGCGCGCCCGCGCCAGCCCGTCCTTCATGGCCGCGCCGTAGCCGCCGTTGCGCGGGCGGGAGACGACCACCACGGCCGGCGTGGTCGCGGCGACGGCGCGCGCGGTGGCGGCCGTATCGTCGGTGCTGCCATCGTCGACGACGATGATGCGGTGAAGCGCCGGCACCCGAGAGGCCTCGATGCGCTGGACGACGGCCGTCAGGTGAGCGGCGGCGTTGTACGCCGGCACGACGATGCACAGGCTCATCGGACGGCTACTCGCGCTTCACGCGACAGCGCCGCCTCGTACCTGGACAGGTAGTCGGCGACGATGGCCGGCAACATCTCGGCGAGCGAGCGGCGCGCCCGCCACCCCAGCAGCCGCTCGGCCTTCTCCACCGACGGGATGCGCCGGATCGAGTCGTCGTAGCCCGCTCCGTAAAACGACTGGGCCGAGACGTTGCGCAGGCGCGGCGCGGGGGCGTCGGGACGCAGCGCCCGGAACGCCGCGACCACCGCGGTGGCGAGCTGGCGGATCGTCACGTCGTTGCTGGCGCTCCCCAGGTTCACGATCTGGCCCCCGCAGGCCTGGGGGCGCTGGACCAGCCGCACCACCGCGTCGACGAACTCGGACACGTCGATGAACGATCGCCGCTGCCGTCCCCCATCGACCAGCAACAGGTCGGCGCGCGCCAGCAGGGCGTGCATGAACGACGCGAGCACGCGAGGAATCCCCTCGCCGTCGACGCCGGGGATGAAGTCCATGCGGGGGCCGATGACGTTGAACGGGCGGACGATGGTGAACTTCAACCCCTCGTGCAGCCCGTGCGCCCAGATCACCCGCTCGAGCAGCTGCTTGGCGGCGGCGTACGTCCACCGCTCCCGGTGAATCGGCCCCAGGCACAGCGCCGTGGTGTCCTCGTCCATGCGGGCCATGGGCCGCCCCGCCCCGTCGAGCGCGGACCGCCCGTAGACCTCGCAGGTCGAGAAATGGATGAGCCAGCGTCGGCGCGCGGCGCACAGCTTCACCAGCGGCACGAGATCGGTGTAGTTGGCGTCGATGACGGCCAGCGGACGCGTGTTGTACAGCGCCGGGTTGCACAGCGCCGTCAGCGAGATGACGACATCGGCGCGACCGGTGACGTCTTCGAGCAGCCCCGGGTCCTCGATGCCAGCGCGGATCCGTTCGACGTTCGACTTGCCGGGCGCGCGCTCGTCGGGCGCAAGCTTGTCAAACGTGCGGTCGACGGCGATGACCGATGTCCCCGGACGCGCCGCCAGCACCGGCACCAGATGCGAGCCGATGAACCCGCCCGCCCCCAGCACGGCGATGCGCCTCGGCCCGTGCGAATCGATGCGCGTGATCGGCGCGCGGGACGAACGGGACGAAGACGAAGGCGGTCGGGCACGCGCCGTCATCGTTTCTTCTTCTTGCTCCCGTGCTTGGCCTTCGCCTCGTCGTCGCTGCTGTCGGGCGCGGCCGGCTTCGCCTCGCCCTCGGCGACCGGCTTCGCGCTCGGCGGCGGCTCGCTGGCGCCCGGGATGAAGATGTCCGGCCAGCGATCGTTGCCCGAGTGATAGGTCAGCCGCACGGCCCTGTCGGCGGGCGTCCCCACCTCCCACAGATAGATCTCGTAGTCGGCGATGTCGTGGTCATGTCCGCGCTGCGTGGCCGCCCACACCAGCCACTTCCCGTCGGCGGAGAGCTGGGGAAAATATTCGTGCGAGCGCCGCCCCGGAATGTCGACCAGGGTGATGGCGTCCAGATCGGCGTCGCTCTTCGCCGCCTTGCCGTCGGTCATGGGCAGGTGCAGCACGCGGCTGCCGCCGTTGCCGGTGGGGTGCACCCAGTAGACCTCGTCGCCCGCGGGGGTCCAGTTGATCTGGCACCCCTCGCCGGTGCGGGTCCACGTCTTCTTGCGGATGTCCCAGATGCCCGTCTCACGCTTCGACCCGCGCAGGGTGATGGCGATGAAATTCCCGTCCTTCGACATCTCCGGCTGCTGCAGCAGCGCGCTGTCCAGCTCCGGCACCTTGGCGCTGTCGACCAGCACCGTCTCCTCGCCGCCGGACAGCTTGCGGCGCACGATGGCGGTGACCCGGGCGAAGACGATCTCGTCGTTCGAGATCCAGGTGCCCCAGCTGGCGTTGTCGACGATCTTCGTCTCGTCCTTGCCGTCGGGCGTGACGGTGAAGATGTCCCACTTGCCGTCGGTGTTGGCGTCGCGCTCGAACACCCACCCCTTCTTGCTGCGGGTGAACAGGATGCGGCTGCCGTCCGGCGAGAAACGGGGGAACCAGTCGACCGTCTCGCCCTTGGTGATGTTGTGGACGTTCGAGCCGTCGGTGTTCATGACGAACAGATCGTGGTTCCCGAGCCGCGAGCTCGACCAGACGATCGTGCCGTTGGCCTTGCCGCCCACCGCGACCATGGCCGCCTTCTCCTTGTCGTCGGGCTGCTCGTCGCTGCCGGTGGGCGAGCCGCCACCGACGGTGGCGCAGGCGCCCAGCGTCGCCAGGGCCGCCAGACCGACCCCCGCGCGCAGCGGGTGACCAGAAGAAAACAGAAGACGCTTCCCGGATCGGCTCATGGTGTGCTCCCGTCAGCGGACCGAACGGTCCGATTGGTGAATGGCGCGACAGTCTCTGTTCCGTTCATCGCCTCGAAGCAGGCGGAGAGGCCTGCCCGCACGCCGCGTGGCCGAAAGCCCAGCTCGGTCATCGCCAGCGTGGGATCGAGGTCGGCGTGGTTGGTGAATCCGGCGATGGCGTAGGGGGTGATGGGGGGGCTCCTCATGATCCGGCCTAGCACCGCCGCCACCACCCGGCAAAACGAAACCGGCAACGGCAGAAACGGCCTGGGCCGCCCCTCGAGCTGCAAGATCAGTCGGCCCAGCTCGCCCAGCGTGATCGCTTCGCTGCCGCTGAGGTTGTACGTGCGGCCGAAGCTGGCGTCGTTCCCCGCGATCCGCGCCAGCCCGTCGACGACGTCCTCCGAGAACACCGGCCGCTTGCGCGCGTCCCCCGCGCCGATGAACGGGACGACGGGGAAGCGGCGCAGGTAGCGCCGGAACAGCATGAACTCTTGCCCCCCCGACTCGTCGTAGACCAGGGTGGGGCGCACGATGGTGTGCGCGAAGCGCTTCTCCGCGGCGACGAGGCGCTCGGCCGCCAGCTTCGACTGGCCGTACGGGGTGAGCCGCGGGTAGACCACCGACGCCGAGGACACATAGACGAAGTGCCGCACGCCCGCCGTCGCGGCGGCCGCCACCAGGTTCGCCGTTCCCTGGCGGTTGACGGTCTCGTAGACGGACACATCCGACGCCAGGATGACGGCCGCCAGATGAAAGATGGTGTCGACGCCGGCGCACGCGGCGCCGAGGGACGCGGCGTCGCGAACGTCCCCTTCATGAATGTCCGACACGAGGCCGTCCAGCCGCGCGCGCAGCGGATCGTTCGGCAGGACCAGCGCGCGCACGCGAAACCCGTCGGCCACCAGCCGGCGCGCCAGCCGCCGCCCCACCTCGCCAGCGGCGCCCGTCAGCAACACGAGCCGGCTCACGGCGTACCGTCCCCGGCGGTCGGCTTCGCCCGCGACCAGTCGAGCGGCTTCCAGTTCCCCACTGCCAGCTCGCGCGAGGCGAGCTCCCAGATCACCACCCGCTTGCCGGCCAGGCGATCCTCGCCGCCGGCCAGCGCGTTCCACAGCAGCTGACGGGTCGCGAACGCGCCCGAGTCGTTCTGCGCGATCACGTCGACGTCGCGCCCCAGCGCCAGCGCCAGCTGCGCGCCGAAGCCGGCCGCCTCGCCCCACCCCATCTGATCGAGGCTGAACACGTTGGTGAAGCTGTCGCCCAGCAGCAGCACGTCCGACCTGTCCTTCGGCTCGAACAGCGCGTCCTGGTCGTCGTGAACCTGGTGAATCGTCGCCGACTCGGGCGCGTACAGCGTCTGCCCCTCCGGCAGGCCCAGCATGTCGGCGACGTCGCCCACGCGCGACACCGCCTTCGCGACGCCGTGCCATCTTCGCGGCGCGACCGGCGCACCGAGGGCGCCCTGCGCGCCGAGGAAGCGGGCCAGCTCTCCCGCCACCGTCTCCATCCACTCGGGTCGCCAGTGGGTGTCCTGTCGCAAAAAGCGCGGCGGCTCAGCCGCGTTCAGCTTCGCCGGGCTGGGATCGAACACCAGCACGCCGGCGGAGCGCAGCTGGGCCGCCAGGATCGGCCCATCGGGATTGTGCGGCGGCGCGCCAGCGTCGTCGCGGGCGCGGCCCGTCAGTTCCACCGGCTGAAGGCTGGCCTTGTCGGGCACGGGGAACAGCACCAGCGCGATGCCGCGGCCGCGCAGGAACGCCGCGAAGTCGAGGATGGCGGGGCGCGGATCGGGAGACAGCTTCGGCGAGCCCTCGTCGAGCGCCGCCTTGGCGCGGCTGGCCATCAGCCCAGGGTCGAGAAAGCCCGGTCCCCCCACGGCCGTCACGCCCGGTCCATAGAACAGCCACCCCGGCCGTCCCAGCACGGCCTTCACGTTGCCGTATCCCCCATGGCGGGTCAGCAGCTCCTGCATGCGCGGGCGGAGGTATTCACGCGGGGTGGACGCCTTGTCGAGGTCCTCCTCGAACTGCTTGATGTTCTCCTTGTTGGGCGTGTGACGGAACAGATCGAGCAGCACAGAGTCGTCCCCCGCCACCTTGTCGCGGATGGCCTGGCCGATCGGGATCGCGTAGATGACGAGCAGGAACGTCACCACCAGCACCCCCGCCACGGGACGGGCGACGTCCGTGTGCAGGATGCCACGCCGCAAGTTTTCGTCATGCGACGGATCGGTCGGCCCCCCACGGCGGGGTGCCGCTGGTCGCGGGGGAGTCGAGGATGTCGTCATCTAGAACTGGAAGTAGAGAAACGGGTTCGCGCTTTGTGTCCACATGATCACGATCGACATCGCCAGCAGCCCCAGCGCGCCCGCCGTACGCGGGATGGTCAGACGCGAGGTGAACGCCCAGGTGTTTGGTGCCCCCCACACCAGCAATCCCGCCAAAATAAAAACGGAGACATGCAGCCGCGTGTAGAGCGCGCCTGCGGGAACGTCCGCCGCCGCGGTCAACGTCGCCGCCCCGAACAGCGACTTCATGAACGTCAGGGCCTGCCCCAGCGTCTTGGCGCGGAAGAACACCCACGACAGACAGACCACGAAGAACGTCAGGGCGACGCGCAGGGGGCGCGGCAGCCGGTGGTACACGCTCGTCTTGCCCTGGGCCCGCTCGAACGCCAGCATGCCGCCGTGAATGGCGCCCCACAGCACGAAGTTCCAACTGGCGCCGTGCCACAGTCCGCCGAACAACATGACCGTCATCAGGTTCACGTAGGTGCGACGCTCGCCCAGCCGGTTGCCGCCGAGGGGGATGTACAGGTAGTCGCGCAGCCACGTCGACAGGCTGATGTGCCAGCGCCGCCAGAAGTCGGTGATGCTGTCAGAGAGGTACGGCGAGTCGAAGTTCTGGATCAGCACGAAGCCCATCATCAGCGCCAGGCCACAGGCCATGTCGGAATAGCCCGAGAAGTCGAAGTAGATCTGGAACGCATAGCCCACCAGCCCGAACCAGGCGTCGTGGACGTGCAAGGCGCCGGCGCCGAAGGCGGTGTCGGCGACGTGCCCCATCGGGTTGGCGAGCAAGGTCTTCTTCGCCATGCCGAAGGCGAAGAACGCCACGCCGCGCGCGAACTTGTCGAGGGTGTGGCGGCGCACCCGCATCTGCTCCTCGAGCGCCGCGTAGCGAATGATCGGGCCTGCCACCAGATCGGGAAAGAACGCCTCGAAGCACAGATAGTCGGTGAAGCGGCGCATCGGGCGCGCGTCCCCCCGGTACACGTCGATGGCATAGCTCATCGCCTTGAACGTGTAGAACGAGATCCCGACCGGAAGCACGACGTGCAGGATAGGGACGGCGTTCGGTCCGAAGCCCAGCGCCCGGGCCAGGCTGTTCAGATTTTCCGCAACAAACCCTGTGTATTTGAAAATCGCCAACAGGCCCAGGTTCGTGACAATAGATACCACGAGCAGTGCCTTCATCTTCCGCGTTCGGGGTACCTTCCGATCAATCACCGGTGGAAGACCGCCTTCGTCGGGAAGGCCTGACAATTTCAGCAGCCCGATGCCACAAACGTAATCGACGCTCGACCCGAAGAACATCAGGACCGCCCAGATCGGATTGGCCCAGCCATAGAAGACGTAGCTCGACACCGCGATCAACAGCGTCCGTGCCCGGAAGGGCAGGACGTAGTACAGCCCGAGAACCAAGGGCAGAAAGTAGAAGAGAAAAACGTGGCTGGTGAAGACCATGCTGTCCGCCGGGGTTTGGAAAAACGCTTCGGGGCAACTCCTTTAACAAATTGTCTGACCGTGGTGATAGTGTCAGTATGTTTTTGATTTCTTTTCGCCGCGCGGTCCCCTCCCGAACCCGCATGAGACTCTCACGACTTTCGCCGCTGTTAGCGGTCGCGCTGATGGGCCTGATAGCCGTTCCGTCGTTGCTCAAGTGGCGCGACGGGCAGCGGCTCTCGGCGCGGTTGTCGGCGCTGTCCGTGACGGCGATCGCAAGTCGCGTCGGCGAGTCCTCGCCGGCCGAGCCCGCCCCGGCGCTGCTGGTTCGGATCGCCGAGATCGAGCCGCTGTTGACCAGCTGGCAGACGATCGGCGGCTGCGGCGCGGGCGCCGGCGCCGGCGCGGGCGCCGGCGTGAAGTGGATTGGACGCAACGTCTCCGGCGGGCTGTTCAACGTGCAGGAGCAGGGGCTCTACACGAAGCTGGGGTCGGCCGCCTATCCCGAGTACAACTTCTTCTTCAACACCCTGATCACCTCGGACGTCACCGAGAAGTGGAACGTCGGAGTGAACCTCCCCCTCGTTTACAAGTACTTGAAGGACCCCCAGCACCTGGCGCCCAGCCTGCCCGCGGTCGACTGGTCGAATGGTGGGCTGGGCGACGTGAGCCTCCAGGCGACGCGACGCTTGGGGCGAATCAACGCGCTCTCCCTGACCGGCATCGTCGGGTTGCCGACAGGGAAATACAACGCCACCTTCACGGCCGGTGGCACGCCTCTCAATCAGAACTCGCAGCTAGGGTTCGGTAGACCGACCGGCACCTTGGTGCTCGACGAGACGCTGGACAAGGTTTGGGGATTGGTCGTTCTGGGTGGCCTCGCTTCTTACCGGGGCGGAAAAAACAACATCGACAACTACCGCGCTCCGAGCGCGACGGCCTACGGCTATGCCGGATATTTTCTGGGTCCCTTCGTGCCTGCGTTCGGGCTATCTCTGACAGGCTTCTCTGGGCACGACCGAGATCAGAATTCGCAGCAGAACACGCCGCTCGTCTCCGTCGCCGCCAACGCGTCCATCGAGTGGACGAACACCTACTGCGCCGTGCTGCTCGCCGGGTCGCTTCCGTACAAGTGGGACGGAGTCTACCGGGATGACAGCAACAACCCGCGTTCGCCGTGGGGGTTCGTCCCTTGGACCGTCGCGTTAGGCATAGCCGCAGCACCGTTTTGATGAAACGGGTGGCCACCACGCCACCAACCGAGTCCCAGGTCGCTCGCCCCAGCCCAGCATCGTCGAACGCTGCGGGCCGATCATGGAAAGGAGCCCGATGTCTCACCGCGCAATATGGTCACCAGGTCCCCGAATCGTCTCGCGCGCTCGCGGGCGGTCCAATCGAGGGAGGAGTTTGGGCGCCGGACTGTTGGCGACCGCCTTGGCGGGCCTCCTTGGCGTCGGCTGTGGCCTGCAGTCGCACCCGACGATGGTGGACACCAGTTCGGGTGGAGCGCCCGGCAGCGGCGGACAGTCGTCGGGCTCGGGCGGTCAGTCGAGCGCCTCGGGCGGCGCCCCGGGCAGCGGCGGACAGCCGTCGGGTTCGGGCGGTCAACCCAGCGCCTCGGGCGGCGCCCCGGGCAGCGGCGGACAGTCGTCGGGCTCGGGCGGTCAGTCGAGCGCCTCGGGCGGCGCCCCGGGCAGCGGCGGACAGCCGTCGGGTTCGGGCGGTCAATCCAGCGCCTCGGGCGGCGCCACGGGCAGCGGCGGAACCACGAGCAGCGGAAGTGGCGGCACCTCGGGCGCCGGAGTCATGATCAACGGCACCTTCGTTCCGAAGGAGAAGGCCGTCGTGTTCATCCACTTCGGGCACTCGAATATGCGCGGGCAGGCGACCAAGCCGAGCAGCCTGATGTCCTATTTCTACAACACCGAGAATGGCCTCTGGTCCTACAACAACAACGGCTTCAGCCTCGCGAAGGAACCGACCGCGCCCGAAGGCACCATGACCTTCGCCGGTCCCGGAATGGCGATTCTCCATTCGGCCAAGGCGGCCGTCGCGGCGACCAGCGACGTTCAGTTCATTTCGATCGGCTTCGGGCGCGGGTCGTCGACCACGGTCGACTACGCCACGAACGGCACCTACTACACGACGTTCATGAAGTGGGCCGGACAGCTGAAAGGCAACGTCACGTTCGGCGCCATCGTGGTCATGCTCGGCATCACGGATGGGGAGCACCTCGCTTCGAATCTCGTGCCGGCTTTTCCGATGCGCATGGCGCAGATCCTCAATCAGATCAGGACGGATCTCGGCGAGCCCAATCTTCCCGTCATGTTCTGCGACTACGAGCAGATGGCGACCGGAACGCTGGCGCCCACCGGTTCGGTCGGCGTGGTCATGGAGCCGCTCGTTCGCATGCTGCCGGGTATGGTCTCGAAGCTGGTGCTCGTCCCCACGGACGGTCTCGAGATGCAGGACGACCATCACTTCGACATGCAGGGCCACAAGGACTGGGCCAATCGCCTGGTCATGCTCATGCAAAGCAACAACTGGTTCCCCTGGAAGTAGGGGAGTTGGGAAATAGGGAAGTTGGGAAGTTGGGAAGTAGGGAAGTTGGGAAGTAGGGCACCAGGAATGTCGCCTCGCCACGGCGGCGGTCCATTCGCCTAGGCGGACGCGCCGTGGCCCCCGAGACCCTGGCGTCGTCCACGCTGCCGTCGTCACGCACGGCTGGCGACGTCGCCGCCTGGCCGTGGACGCGCGCCGCGACGTTCGCGCTCGTCGTCGCGGTCGCGTTCGTGGTGTCGTTGGGTCCGATCTCCGACGGCGACATCTACTGGCACCTGGCGGCCGGCCGCGAGATGACCTTGCGCCGGGCGCTGCTGCGAACCGATCCGTTCACGTCGAGCGCCGCGGGGCGCCCCTGGATCGACGTTCACTGGCTGTTCCAGCTCGGCGTCTACGGCATCTACCGCCTGCACGGATTCGTCGGTCTGGCGATCGCAAAGGCGGCGGCCGTGGCGGTCACCGCTGCGCTCCTCACCCGCACCGCGGAGCGTTCGGGCGGCGTGGTCGCCCGGAGCCTCTGCGCCGTCACGCTGGTGGCCACGCTGTACCTGGTTCGCCATCTCCTGCCCATCCGGCCGGTGATCGTCACGGCGCTGTGCCTGGCCCTCTTCCTTCACACGCTCGAATCGGCGCGCGACGGCGCCGGGCCGCGCGTGTGGGCACGGTTGCCGCTGCTGCAGCTCATCTGGGTCAACTGTCAGGGCCTGGCGCCCCTCGGTCCCTTGCTGGTGGGCGCCTACGGATGCGAGGCAGCCCTGGCCCGCCTCGGTGGCCGCTCCCCCGAGCGCGATCCGCTCCGTCCGCTGGTCGCGACGTTCGTGCTGTGCCTGCTCGCCTCTTTCGTCACGCCCTACGGGCTCGCGGCGGTGGCGCTCCCCGGGCACCTGCTGGCGCGCATCACCCCTGGGCAGCAGAACATCTTCAGCACCGCCATCGCCGAGAACATCCCCCCCTTCGTCCTGGAACGAACGGCGCCCGCGCAGATCGGTCATTTCAAGTGGGTGCTGCTGGGTCTCGCCGCGAGCCTGGTGGCGTTTCGTCCCCGGTTGCGGCTGGCGCACCTGCTCATCCTGGCGGCGTTCCTGGCGCTCGCCCTGATGGCGAACCGAAACGTGCTGCTGCTGTATCTGCTGGCGCCTCCCCTGATCGCCATCGGCGTCGGCGCCAACGGCCCATCCCGGAGCGGTTGGCTGCGCTCGCGCTGGCTCGCGGTGGCGGCCCTCGTCGCGGTGGCGGCGGTCGGCGCGCTGGCGAGCGTGGCCCTGGCGCGCGAGGCGGCGGTGGGGGCACCCACCCCCTTTCATTTTCCGGTCGCGTCCGCGCGGCGACTCGCCGCGCAGCGCGCGACCGGACCCGTGTTCGCGCCCGATCAGGCGGGCGGCTATCTGTCCTTCACCGTCCCGGGCCTGCGGCCCTACCTCGACACCCGGCTGATGTTGCACACGGCGGCCGAATACCAGGCCTTCCTGGCGCTGCTCGACGATCCCACCGGGTTCGAGGCGCTGGCGACGGCGCAGTCATTTCGTTACGTGGTGCTGACCACGATCTACCCGGATCGTTACCTCGGCCTGGCGGCGCACCTGGCGCGCGATCCCCGCTGGAAGCTGGTCTACCTGGACGGCTCCGAGCTGCTGTTCGCCCGCGAAGGCGACGCGCTGGATCTCGGGCAGCGCGCCATCGTCGATCGAATCGCCGACGAGCTGCCGGGACGTTTCGGCGACGGCGCCGTCGCGCGCGCGGCGCGCCTCGACCTGGCGCGGACCTTGGCGGTCGTCGGGCAACCGCGCCAGGCGCTCCACGTCCTCGCCGACCTCGACACGCGCGCCGCCGCGCAGCTGCGGGCGCGAGCCCTCTTCATCGCGGGCGAGCTCGCCGCCGCCGAGAGCTTGACGCAGATCCTCTTGCGGCAAGACGCCGATGACGAGACGAGCCTGACCCTGATGGCGGAGATCGCGCTCGCGCGCGGGCACCTGGACGGCGCGCGAGACTGGCTGCGCCGGGCTCTGACCGTCGACCCATACGACGCCGGCGCGCTCTCGGCGATGGCGCGGCTCGAGCGCATCGTGACGCCCATCCATCAGCAGTAGACCGGATTGATATTCGCGTCCGGGTACGCGAGAAGCCACAGTGATGCAAATTGTCGAGGGGGCGCATCCGGGGGGGCGTGGGGTGAACGCGAATCGTCTGCTGGTGTTCGCGCGAACCTTGCTTCGCGCCACCGACTTCGCCGAGCTGCTCACCATCGCGCGCGACGAGATCCGCGCCTCGGTCGGGTACAAACACGCCTGGTTCATGGTGGCGGACGACGAGGCCGTCGACGAGCTCCGGCTCATCCAGGTTTCGGGCGACCGCGCCGACGTGGCCTGGGAGGTCGCGCCGCTGCTGAAGGTCGCCGGCGATCCCTATCTCGAGGCGCTGCGGGCCAGCGACGGTCCCATCGTCATCGAGGACGCGCGCGCCGATCCGCGGACGAACAAGCAGCTCGTCCAGCAGCTGGGGAACCGCACGCTCGTCAACATCCCGCTGCGCCTGCTCGACAAGCCGTTTGGCCTGCTGGGGGTGGGCACCTTCGGGGACGAGGGGTGCCGCGCGCCCAGCCCCGATGAGCTCGAGCACCTGGTGGGGTTGGCGAACCACATCGTGGTCGCCGCCGGTCGCATCCGCTTCGTGGAGGCGCGCGAGCAGGCCCGGAAGGAGAAGATGGTGCTGGAACGCCGGCTGCTTCAGCTGCAGAAGCTGGAGAGCCTCGGCACCCTGGCCGGCGTGGTGGCCCATGACTTCAACGACCTGCTGACGGTGATCCTGTCCAGCGCCGCCTTCGTCGAGGCCGGACTGCGCGCCGAGGGCGAGCGTGGACATTTGCAGCAGGACGTCGGCTCGATCTCCGCCGCCGCCAGCCGGGCCCGCGACCTGACGCAGAAGCTGCTGGCCATGAGCCGGCAGCAGGAGCTCGAGCTGGCGCCGCTCGACCTCAACCAGCGCCTGCTGGGCCTGCTGAACCTCCTCGAACGAATGCTGCCCAAGACGATCGCGGTCGACTTCATCCGGGGCGCGAACCTCCCCTTCTGCGACGGCGATGGCGCGCAGCTGGATCAGGCGTTCCTGAACCTGTGCGCCAACGCGCGCGAGGCCATGCCGCAGGGCGGACGCCTCACCGTGGAGACCGAGCAGGTGCTCGTCAACGGCGTCTACGCGGCGACCCACCCCTGGGCAAAGCCCGGACGCTACGTCCTCATCACGGTGACCGACACCGGCGCGGGGATCTCGCCCGAGATCATCGACCGCGTCTTCGAGCCGTTCTTCACGACGAAGACGGAGGCCGGCGCTGGCCTGGGGCTCTCCATTGCCTATGGAATCATCCGCCAGCACGGCGGAATGCTTCAGTGCTACAGCGAGCCGGGCGTGGGCTCGTCCTTCAAGGTCTATCTGCCGGCGCAGGGGCGGCTGGTCACGTCGGTCGGCAACAAGCTGGTGGGCTCGGTACCACGCGCCGAGGGGCAGGAGCGCATCCTCGTCGCCGAGGACGACGACAGCGTTCGCGCGGTCACCGTCCGCATCCTGGAACGGGCCGGCTACGAGGTGGTGGCGGTCGACAGCGGTGACGCCGCCGTCGAGAGGGCCAAGGAAGAGGCGTTCGATCTGTTTATCCTCGACGTCGTCATGCCGGGAATGCCCTGTCGCCAGGTGGTCGAGCGTATCCGCCTGGCCCGGCCAGGCACCCGCCTGTTGCTGGCCAGCGGCTACACGGCAGGCACCAACGTCATCGAATGGCTTCCGGACGCCGGGATCGAGCTGCTGCGGAAACCCTACGACCCCGACCACTTGCTGTTCTCGGTGAGACGCGCGCTGGATGACGCGCGCGTGCCGGCGCCTGCCTGAGCGCGGCCGGCTCGCTTCGCGCGGCGCGATCCGATAAAACTCAGCCGCCCCACTGTCGGGGCATTCACCCACACCTCATCGAGGAGGATCCCATGATCAAGACCATTCTCGCCGCCGTCGTTGCTGGCACGTTCCTCATGGCCACCCCCGTTCGCGCCGAAGAGAAGGCGGGCGCCCCCGCCGGCGAAAAGGCCGAGAAGAGCAAGAAGGACGACAAGGCCGCCACGAAGGATGCGAAGAAGGACACGAAGAAAGATACGAAGAAGGACGAGAAGGCGGGCGGCTGGTAAGCCGATCCCCCGATCGTTTCAGAGCGGACCACGCCGAACGTCGTGACGACGATGGGGCGCGGTCCGCGGCGTCTATAGCCCACGCAGGAATGCGAGCAGATCGCGCCGCTGGGGCACCGTGAGCGCTGCCGGACGCTTGGCGTTCTCCGGAGCGTGCACGGTGGGGACGCCCGGGTCCGTTCTGCGAAGCACGTCTTCCAGGGTCGCCGCGCTGCCGTCGCTGAAGTACGGGGCCGCCGCCCACACCCCGCGCAACGAAGGCGGATTGTTGCCGTCCTCGCCCAGCACCGGCGTCCCCACATCGTAGCGGCGTGCGCTGGTCAGGACGAGCCGCCCCGCCAGCAGGTCCCGTTCGAGCTCGCGCGCGGGTACCGCACGCGTCGAGCCCGTGGCGATCTGCAGCTGATGACATCCGCTGCAACGATCGCGAAATACGGCCAGGCCATCTCGTTCGGGCGGCGTCAGCGCGGTTCGGCCGACGGCCTCGAACGGAGAGGGCTCGACCGGGAGGCGCGGCAGGTAAGCGGCGAGCGTGGCCCGGACCTCTCGTGGGGAGAGCGTGACCGTGCCCCACCGGGCCCCTTCTCGAAGGCGCAGCGTGACCGGATACTGATCGTAGCTGTCGGGGGCGTCGAGGGCACCTTGCGCGTGCGTGGCCACGATGTTGTCGGCGAAGGCGGCGAACGTGTCGGGCTTGCCCAGGCTCAGGAAAGGCTCGGTGCCCACCAGGCCGCGGCAGGTCTTGGTCATCGAAAAGAAGCGGTTCCGCTTCGAAGGGTGTCTGCGTCCGTCGATGTGACCGTCGGCGTGGCAGGCGGCGCAGGTGTAGATCGACAGCGGCCCGGTGGCGACGTTGTTGGGGACGAGCCGGCGGCTGTAAAACAGCACCTCGCCACGCTCGGCGCGCGTCGTTCGCTCCGGCTTTCCCACCGCCAGGGTGTCGGTCACGACCAGGGTGCCGTCGGTCCCGTGAACGAACGAGAGCGTGTCGCTCAGACGATCGGCGGTCACGACGCCGCCATCGGGAAGAAACGTCACCGCCGACGGGCTGGTGCCGACGTCGACGGCGGGCTCCTCGGCGAGCGCCGCCGCGCGCGCCACGACCAGGTTGTCCGAGCCGGCGCCCGCGATCGCCACCCGGTCCGTGAATTCGTCGAAGGCGACGGCGTCGAGGCCGACGACGGGGTCGCGCGACCGTTCGGACAGGTTGAGCGCGAACCGATGACCGGGCCCGGGATCGACGAAAGGGGCGGCGGCTCCGGGCGGAGCGGCGGGCAGGCTCAGGACGACGCTGTCCAGCCCCTCGACCGCGAGGCGCTCGCGCGAAAGGGCCCGATCCTCGTGGGTCGCCAGCAACAGCGCCCCGCGCGGGGCGCCGTCTTTCACCGCATCCCGCGCGGGCGCCCGGGATGGAACGACCGTCAGCGCCAGGATGGGCGCCGCCGTCTCGATGGTCTGCAGCGCCGCCCCGACCCCGCCATCCGCGAGCACCGGATAGACCCCCACGGTGTGACCGATGAAGTTGGCGACGAGCAACAGCGGCGTCGCCCGCCCCGCCCCCGGATCGGGCGGCACGAACCGCAGCCCCTGCGGTGAGACGCCGGTGGGGAAGAATCGCGGCGTGGTGCCGTCGAGCGCGACGATCTTCACGCCACCGCGCGCGGGCGAGCCGACGTAGGCGAACCGGCCTGCGGGATCGAGCGCCAGGCCGCGGTTTCCGTGCGCGAGCCCCGTCGGCACCGCGCGCACCTGGAAAGCGTCGGAGCTTTCGCTGGCCCGACTCACCACTCGCAGCGCCGGGTCGAACCGGCACGACACGACGACGCCGCCACCGGGCAGCGCGGCCAGCGCGTCGGGGAAGGCGCAGATGCGCAGCGAGATCAGCTGGCGGGGATGAGGGCCGAGGAGATCGACGACCACCAGTCGATCGGCGGTCGAAGCGGCGACATACAGGCGATCTCCCCGCGCATCGACGGCCAGCGCCCGGGGGCGGGCATGGCCGTCGGCATAGGCACGGAGCGTGGAAACGGGACCGGCGGCGCCTGCCCGACGCCAGCCGAATCCCAGCCCCCCCATCAACAGCGCAAGCGCCAGCAGCGCGCACCGCGCGCCACGCCCGACGGATCTTCCAGTGGCGCCCGGTACGTCGCTATTCCCACGCATCGTAGGCTTGGAAGGTCATGGCATACGTCGCCCGCCCTTGCGTCGCCGAGCGCAGATCGGTGGAATAGCCGAACATCCGACGCAGCGGCACCTTCGCGATGATCATGCGCTGCTGCCCGCGAAAGCCCACGTCCTCGATCTGGGCGCGGCGGGCGTTCAGATCGCCCAGCACGTCGCCCAGGTTCGTCTCGGGCGCCGTCACCTCGACCCGCATGATCGGCTCGAGCAGGCGGGTTCCGGCCTCGCGAAAGGCATTGCGCAGCGCCTCGCCGATGGCCGCCTTTTCGCCGGGCGGTGTCGAGGCGTCCGGCCGGTACTCGATGCCGGTGATGACGACCTCGATGTCCTCGATGGGATAGCCCTCGGGGCCGGAGCGCATCGCCTCGCGCGCCCCTTCGAGCGCGGCGTCGCTGATGGCGGTGGGGGTCTCGGGGATGCGCGGCGCACCGGGCGGCTGAAACGGTCGGGGGATGTCGAGGCGCAGGACGTTCCCCGCCCCGCGCGGCCGCGGCGCGATGCGCACCCGCGCGTGGCCAAACAGCGACTCGTCCTCCACCACCCGCTCGAAGCGCGCCTCCCCCTCCGCCGCCTTCGCCAATGTCTCGCGGTAGACGACCTGAGGGCGCCCCACGTTGGCGTCGACGCCATACTCGCGGCGCAGCCGGTCGACGATGATGTCGAGGTGCAGCTCGCCCATGCCGCGGATGATCATCTGCCCCGTCTCGGCGTCCTCTCCGAAGCGGAACGTCGGATCCTCGTCGGCCATCTTCCCCAGGCCGAAGTCGAGCTTCTCTTTTTCGGCCTGGGTCTTCGGCTCGATGGCGCGCGCGATCACGGGCTCGGTGATGTCGATGCGCTCGAGCAAGATTGGCGCGCGCGGCGAGCACATGGTGTCGCCCGTGCCCGCGTCGCGCAGGCCCATGGCCACCACGATGGTGCCGGCGCCGGCCCGTTCGATCCGTTCACGGCGGTTCGCATGCACCGAGAACAGCCGCGCCACCTTGTCGGTCTTGCGCGTGCGGGCGTTTTGAATCTCGTCGCCCGGCTTCACCACGCCGGAATAGATGCGCAGGTAGACGGCCTTTCGCCCCTCGTCCATCGCCACCTTGAACGCCAGCGCGCAGAATGGCGCGGCGTCGTCCGCGGGGCGCGTGACCTTCTCCTCGGTCCCGGGGACCGTCCCCTCGACCGGGGGGACGTCGAGCGGCGAGGGGAGATAATCGCAGACCGCGTCGAGCAGCGGCTGCACCCCCTTGTTCCGCAAGGCCGCGCCCGCCAGCACGGGGACCATGCCGCAAGCGATGGTCCCCTTCCGGATCGCGGCGACCAGCACCTCGTCCGCCACCGGCCGCCCCTCGAGGAAGTCGTTCGCGATGGCATCGTCGAAGTCGGCCGCCGCCTCTATCAGCTTCTCGCGGGCGGCCGTCGCCGCGGCCAGCTCGCTGTCCGGGATGGGCGTCACCTCGGGCTCGTCCGTCTCTTCGCCGCTGAAGGTGAGCGCCTTCATCTTCACCAGATCGACGACGCCGGTGAACTTGTCCTCGGCTCCGATGGGCAGCTGAATGGGGACGGGGCGCGCGCCCAGCCGGGTGCGAATCTCCTCCAGGGCGCCGGCGAAGTCGGCCCCCATGCGATCCATCTTGTTGATGAAGGCGATGCGCGGGACGTGGAACTTGTCGGCCTGTCGCCACACCGTCTCGGATTGCGGCTCGACCCCCGAGACACCGTCGAACACCACCACCGCGCCGTCGAGGACCCGCAGGCTGCGCTCGACCTCGATGGTGAAGTCGACATGGCCGGGTGTGTCGATCAGGTGGATGTCGAAGTTTCGCCAGGGGAAGCTGGTGGCGGCGGCGGTGATGGTGATGCCGCGCTCGCGCTCTTGCGGCATCCAGTCCATCTGGGCTTCGCCATCGTGGACCTCGCCGATCTTGTGAATGCGGCCGGCGTGAAACAGAAACCGTTCGCTGACCGTCGTCTTGCCCGCATCGATGTGGGCGACGATTCCGATGTTGCGAACACGCGTGATCTTTGCGGGGGCGGCCATGAGCAGCCCGGGAGTATATGTGAGGCTGCCGCCGATTCACGCCCAGGAACAACGTCCGTGGCTGCCCTTGTATCCCACCGGGTGTGGCCCTCCCCCCACTCGGTCAGAGCGAGCGCAGCGAGCGGGTCTTACCCCGGGAGGCGCGGCTTCGCCGCGCCGGCGTCGCGCTGAGATCCTGGGGGGCTCGTGGGG
>DASYCK010000156.1:0-9116 GCA_036500205.1 Polyangia bacterium
CGATCTGCACCTCCGGAGAGCCGGTATCACCGGGCTTGCGCTCGAACTTCTTGACGACCTCTGCTTTACGTTCTGCTGCGAGAGCCATATTCGGGGGTTCCTGTTCTGTCTCGTTTTTGGAAGGGCGTGAATTTCCCAGAAAACCTTACGTGAGTCAACCTTCCCGCCTAAAAACGCGGAGGGTTCGTACCCGTTCGGAGGGGCCGGCCGGAATTGCTACCGCGATCAGCCGTCCCTCCTCGTCCAGCAGGCGGATCGGCCCCTCACCCTCCGGGGGACTGGGGCCCAGGTCCTGCCACGAGATCGCCTTGCCGTCGCTGACCGCCGCAGCGCGTTCGGCCGAGATGGTCAGGGCGGGCAGACCGGCCAGCGCCTGCGCCGGCGAGAGCAGGACGGCGTCGGCCCCCACCAGCGCCTCCGGGGCGATCGCCTGGTCGAGCCCGAACGGCCCCGACCGGGTGCGTCGCAACGCCGCCAGATGCGCCCCGACGCCCAGCGCGGCGCCCAGGTCGTGGGCCAGCGACCGGATGTACGTCCCCTTCGAGCAGACGACCCGCAGACGAGCCGTCGGCTCGTCCGGATTCGCCGCCTCGAAGTCCTCGAGCACCAGGGCGTCGAGGCGCACCCGGCGTGACGCGACCGTGATCTCCTCCCCTGCCCGCGCATAGGCGTACAGCGGCTTTCCGTCCCGCTTCAGCGCCGAGAAGACCGGTGGCGTCTGGTCGATCCAGCCACGGAACGGCGCCAGCGCGTCGGCCACCGCCCCGGACGTCAGGTGAGGGGCCGGCTGCCGACCGGTGACCTTCCCGGTGGCGTCGTAGCTATCGGTGGCGACGCCGAAGCGAACGGTGGCCAGGTACTCCTTGTCCGCGTCCAGCAGGAACTGGGCGATCTTCGTCCCCTCTCCAAAACAGATGGGCAGGACGCCCGAGGCGGCCGGATCAAGCGTGCCGCCGTGTCCGACCTTGCGCGAGCCGGTCAAGCGGCGCGCCTGGTGGACGATGTCGAAGGACGTGGGCCCCACCGGCTTGTCGACGATCACCACGCCGTTCAACGTCGGAATCATTTCCCTCGCGACGTGGGGCCGTCCTCGGCCGCCTCGTTTTCGTCGTCGGACGCTGTCTCGTCGCTCGCCGGGGGCGGCGCCAGCTCGGCCCGCACCTCGCGCAGCAGCGAGTCGACCCGCAGCGCTTCGTCGAGCACGTGGTCGACGTCGAAATGCAGCATGGGGGTGTTCCGCGTCCGCAGGCGCTGGCCGATGGCCCGCTGCAGGAAAGGGCTGGCCGACTGCAACCCCTCGCGGGCACGCTCGAGCACCGGGTCGGCCGCCCCGAACGCGGTGAACGCCACGCGCGCCTCGCGCAGATCGCCGGTGACGCGCACGTGCGTGACCGTGACCAGCCCCGCGTCACGCACGCGCGGATCCTTGATCTCCCCGCGCGACAGGATCTCCCCCAAAATACCCTGGATCTCCCGGCCGAGCCGCTCCGTGCGTTGCTTCATGTCACCCTCTCCAATTTTCGAAACCGCCCCCCACGGGGAAATCGTCGTTGAAAGTCTGCAGCTCGCGATCGACGTGCGTCACATCGGTGATGGAGCGAACGAAGCGAATGATCTCGTCGAGCGAGGCCTCGGTGTGAACGCGCTCGTTCCCCACCACCGAGATCCCCACCGCCGCCCGCTGCCACAGCTCGTTCTCGCCCACCTCGGCGATCGCGGCATTGAACTTCTCGCGCACGTGCGCCTTCAACCGCCGCAACACCATGCGCTTTTCCTTCAAGGAATGACTCGCCGACAAAAACAACGTGATGCGCGCAATACCAACGGTCATCCCCAAAGTCTATCTCCGTCCGTCGATCTTTCTCGTCACCCGCTCCCTCCCTCGGTCGCGGGGCTTCCTCGTTCGCTCGCTGAATGGGGGTGGCGTCCCTCACCTGCCAGCTGCCGGTGGCGACCTCTCCCGCTCGCGCGGGAGAGATGAAGAATGGAAGCGCGGGAAAGTGCGCTCGTGCGGCTCGACCCTCGATCAGCATTCCCATTCCTCTCGGGCGGGGTTCAGCGAGCGAACGCGGGAGTCGGGCGCCGAGAGGAGGGGGAGTATCCCCTCCGCGCGCAGTTCCGCAGCGGGGGTATCGGAAAAAACGAAACCGCGCGCCACCAAGAAGGTGAGCGCGCGGTTCGGTGAGCTGGAGCAGGTCAGCGACGGGCGGACGAGCCGCCGCCGCCCGGGATGTCGAGGGTGGGAGCGATGCTCTCGATCTCGAACACCTCGAGGGTGTCCCCCTCGCGAACGTCGTTGTAGTTCTCGATGGTGAGACCGCACTCGTAGCCGGCCGCCACCTCGCTGGCATCGTCCTTGAGCCGGCGCAACGATCCGATGCGACCGGTGTAGACCACCGCCGAATCGCGGATCAGACGCACCTGCGACTTTCGAGAGACCTTCCCCTCGGTGACGAACGACCCGGCGATGGTGCCCGCCTTGGGGATGTTGAAGATCTTGCGGATCTCCACCTTGCCGACGACCTTCTCGCGCAACACCGGCGCCAGCATGCCCAGCATGGCCTTCTTGACGTCGTCGATGGCCTCGTAGATCACCTGGTACAGCTTGATCTCGACGCCCTCCTGCTCGGCCAGCGGCTGCGTCTTGCCCGTGGGGCGGACGTTGAAGCCGATGATGACCGCGGACGACGCCTTGGCCAGCGATACGTCGGATTCGGTGATGCCACCGACGCCGGACGAGATCACGTTCACGCGCACCTCGGGCGTGGACAGGTTCGACAGCGACGAAGCGACCGCCTCCGCCGAGCCCTGCACGTCCGCCTTGAGGACGATCTTGACCTCTTTGATCTCCCCGACCTTGATCTTGTCGAGGATGTTCTCCAGAGAGACGCGGGCCGGGCCCGTGTTCTCCTTGCGTCGGCGCGAATCGCGACGATGCTCGACCAGCGTCTTGGCGTCCTTCTCGTCGGTGACGACGTTGAAGATCTCGCCCGCGTCCGGAACGCCGTCGAGGCCCAGCAGCTCGACCGGCGTCGAGGGGGGAGCCTCGGTGATGTTCTGACCCTTGTCGTTCAACATCGCCCGGATCTTGCCGGACATCTCGCCCGCGACGACCAGATCGCCGACCCGCAGCGTTCCCTCCTCGACCAGCAAGGTCGAGATGGGACCGCGCGAGCGATCGAGGCGCGCCTCGACCACGTGCCCCTTGGCGGCGCGCTTCGGGTTCGCCCTCAGCTCGAGCACCTCGGCCTGCAAGGCCAGCATCTCGAGCAGCTTGTCGACGCCCTGCTTGGTCTTCGCCGACACGTTCACGAAGATGGTGTCGCCGCCCCACTCCTCGGAGACCAGCTGATGCTCCGACAGCTTGTTGCGAATGAGGTCCGGGTTCGCCCCCGGCTTGTCGATCTTGTTGATCGCGACGATGATCGGGACCTTGGCTTCCTTGGCGTGATTGATCGCCTCGATGGTCTGGGGCATCGGGCCGTCGTCCGCAGCCACCACCAGCACGACGATGTCCGTCATCTGCGCGCCGCGTGCCCGCATGGCGGTGAACGCCTCGTGGCCCGGCGTGTCCAGGAAGACGACGTCGCCGCGCTCGGAGTGGACCTTGTACGCGCCGATGTGCTGGGTGATGCCACCCGCCTCGCCCGCCGCCACGTTCGCCTTGCGGATGGCGTCGAGCAGCGAGGTCTTGCCATGGTCGACGTGCCCCATGATGGTGACCACCGGCGCGCGGGGCACCAGATCCTCGGGCGCGTCCTCGTTCTGCGAATCGGCCAGCACCTCGTCCTCGTTGAAGGCCGTGGACTCGATCTGGTAGCCGAACTCGTTCGCGATCAGCGTCGCCGTGTCGTGGTCGATGTCGTGATTGATGTTCACGCCCATCATGCCCAGCGCCCACAGCCGCTTGATGATCTCCTTGCCCTTGATGCCCATCTTCTGCGCGAAGTCCGACACCTGGATGGTGTCGCCCATGCGCACGACGCGCTTGTGCTCGGCGGGCGTGGTGATCTCGGTCTTCTTCGACTTCTTGCCCGCGGCGGCGACCCGCTTCTTGGGCGCCCACGGTCCCGGCTGGCCGGGACGCTGGCCCGGCTGGCCTCCGCCCGGCAAGGGGCGGCCGAAACGATCGCGGCCGACGGGGGCGCGCCCCATGCGGCGCAGCTCTTCGTCGCGATCCTTGATCTCGATCTTGGGCACGCCCGGGACGGGCCGCCCCGGGAGCTGGATGAACTGCCCCGTGGCCGCCGAGCCGGTGACCACCGGTTGAATGATCTGGCGCAGCGGCTGCGCCGCGAACGCGCTCTGTGCGGCGGTCTGCGCAGGCGTGGCCGGCGGGGGCGCCGCGAAGATGGGACGCGACGGAGTCTCCGGCGCGGGGGCGACGGGAGCCGCCGAGGCGGCGACCGGGGCCGGGGCGTCGGGCGTCTTCTCGACGGCGACGGCGACCGGGGCGGCGGGCGGCGCCTCTTTCGGCGCCGGTTCAGCGACCGGTGCCGGCGCTGAAACGACCGCCGCCGCGGGCGGCGCGGCGCGAACCACCGGCTCCGCCTTGGGCGGAGGGGCCATCTCGACGACGACGCGACGGGATTCGGAGACGACGGGACGAACCGGCTCCGCTTCCTTCTCCGGCTCTTTTTCCTTGGCCTCGACGACGGGAGCCGGCTTCGGAGCAGGCGGCGCCGGCGCTCGGGCGACCACCGGGCTGGGCGCGGGCGCTGCCACGGGCGGAGCGGACTTGGAGCGGCGCCGCACGACCGTGTCGGTCAGCCGCTCTTCGACGAGGCTCTCATGCCGCTCGCGGCTGAGCGAGCGCCGGATGCGATCGACCTCGGCTGCCTCGAGATGCGACATGTGATTCGCGACCTCGAGCCCCAACCCGCGGATGCGCTCGAGCAGATCGCGGTTGGCGATCCCCAATTCTTTCGCGAGCTCGTAGACGCGAACGCGTGGGCCAGCCACCGCTTGCGTGTCAGCGCCGCCCGACGATTCCGACCTTCGCTCAAATCCGCTTCCAATCATATTGTTCGACTCATCTCTCGGGAGTGGGAAGAGGGGCAAGAGGGAATGGTGAGTTGGGGGTGACGCCCAGCAAGAGACTCCTCAGCTGCGCGTTGTCTTCCAGCAGGCGACGCCCCCGAAAGGCCCGCAGGAAGGCGCCGCTCGACAGCGCCGCCTTCACACAGGACTCGGCAGGATGAATCGAGGCGCCCCGACCGCGATGTCCCCCGCGCGGTCCCGTCACCAACGTGCCGTCCTCCCGAAGAGCGACACGCACCAATTCCAACGCTGGCGCCTTGGTTCGGCACCCGATGCAGGTACGATGCGAAGCGGGCACGGATCATGCGGTCTCCGGCCGAGGAGACTCGACCCCTGCGGGCGCTGCTGCTGCCGCGGCCGCGGCGGCGGCTTCCTCGGCGGCCGCCGCTGCGACGGCCGCTTCCTCGATTCGCCGGCGCTTCTCGACCTCGGCCACGCGCGCCGCGCTGGCCACGATTCGCGAGGCGTTCTCGACGGTGATGCCCGCCACGTCCAGCAGCTCTTCCGTCTTGGCCCGCGCCAGATCCGACGCCGACCGCCAGCCCAGCCGGAACAGCGCCTCGACCATTTCGGCCGAGACCCCGTCGACCGACGCCAGCGAGGCGCGGCCCCGGGTCTCCATCTCGCGGACCTTCGTCTCCGAGTGGATGTCGATGCGCCAGCCGGTCAGCTGCGAAGCGAGGCGAACGTTCTGCCCCTTCTTGCCGATGGCCAGCGACAGCTTCTCGTCGGGGACGATCAGCTCCATGGTGTGCGTCGACGCGTCGATCAGCACGCGCGACACCTCGGCCGGCGCGATGGCGTTGCACACGAAGCGCGCCGGATCGGGATCGAACGGCACGATGTCGATCTTCTCGCCGCGCAGCTCCTGCACCACGGCCTGCACGCGCGAGCCCTTCATGCCCACGCATGCGCCCACCGGATCGACGTCGCGATCGCGCGAGCTGACGGCGATCTTCGAGCGCGCGCCCGGCTCGCGGGCCGAGGCCTCGATGCGCACGATCTTCTCGTAGATCTCGGGGACCTCCATCTCGAACAGCTTCTCGAGCAGCCCCTTGTGCGTGCGCGACAGGATGATCTGGGGACCACGCGCCGCCTTGTCGATGTCGACCACGAAGGCCACGATGCGGTCGCCGGCGCGGTAGGACTCCCGCTGCACCTGCTCGCGCACCGGCAGGATCGCCTCGGCGCCGCCCAGGTCGACCACCAGGTTCCCCCGCTCGAAGCGGCGGACGATTCCGGAGATCAGCTCGCCCCGGCGATCCTTGTATTGATTGAAGACGTTGTCGCGCTCGGCCTCGCGCACCCGCTGCAGGATCACCTGCTTGGCGGTCTGGGCCGCGATCCGACCGAACCCCTTCCAGGCCCGGTTCAGCTGCAGCATCGCCCCGTACTTCGCGTCCTGCTCCTCGGCGCGGACTTGATCCTTCTCGTCGAAGAAGATCTGGAACAGCAGCTCGTCGCCCACCTCGGCCTTCAGCCCGAACTGGGTGGCGTCGACGAGGGAGATCTCCTTGCCTTCGTTCCCCGGGGTCACCTGGTCGACGATGACGATGATCTGGGACAGGTCGACGCGACCGGTCTCCTCGTTGAACTTGGCTTCCATCTCCCGCTGCATGCCGAAGGCACGCTTGGCGGCCGTCAGGATGGCCTGTTCGAGGGCCTCCACCAGCACGGCGCGGTTGATGTTCTTGTCTTTGGATACCTGGTCGAGGACCAGCCCCAGGGCGGCAGCATCACTCATGAGGCGCTCCGATTGAATTCCTTCGTCCAGTCGGGGACCAGATTCGCCTTGGCGATGTCCTCGATGGGAAGGTGGTAGGTCCGGCCATCGCATTCGATCTTGACGAGACCCGGTTCGGTCCCGGCAAGCTGGCCAGAGAAGTTACGCCGCCCCTCCACCCCCACTGTCATCCGAATACGCGCCTCTCGCCCCGAGAAGCGCGCGAAATCCACCAGACGTCGCAGCGGCCGATCCAGGCCCGGCGAGCTGACCTCGAGCTCATAGGTATGAGGAATCATGTCGGCGACATCGAGCGCGGCCGACACGTCGCGGCTCACCCGCTCGCAGTCCGAATGTGAGACGGTCTGCATGGCGTCCGCTTCCAGATCGGCCGGAGCGGCGGCAGGCGCCGCGGCGGAGATCGGTCGATCGATGAACAGACGGACGATCCATCCGGACGGCTCGCGTCCAGACTGAACCTCCACGAGGTCGAACCCGGCATCGTGTACGTAGGGCTCAACCAAGTTCCACAAGTTTTGGGTGTCCTTTCTCATCTCGGCGGTGGTTAGATCGTTGGGCAAAAAAAAAGGCGGGCTGCGTGCCCACCTTCGATAAGGGGCTGGCGCGAAATTTCGGAAGGCGCTTTATATCACGCGAGATCGGCATCCGCAACTTCGAAACATCATCCCAAAGCCCTGAAAACAAACAGGATTTCGAATATCATCACGGATGCCCTGGTTCCTTTGACCGCGTGCTACCGTACGTTTTCGATGTCGGACGGGGCTCTTCACACTGCGGCGCGGCTTCGTGTGGCCGCGGTGCAAATGACGTCGACCGAGGACGTCGCAGCGAATCTCGCCACCGTCTCGCGGCTGGTCCGCAGAGCCACCGATGCCGGCGCCATGCTGGTCGGGCTGCCCGAGAACTTCGCGTTTCTGGGCAGCGATCGCGACCATCGCCTGGCCATCGCCGAGTCGGTGACGCCGGCCGACGGTCCCATCCTGGCCGCCATGGCCACGCTGGCCCGGGAGGCGCGCGTCCACTTGTTGCTGGGGGGCTTCCCCGAGCGGAGCGAGCAGCCGGGGCACATCTACAACACCGCGCTGCTGCTGAACCCGGCGGGAGACGTCACCGCCACGTACCGGAAGATTCATCTGTTCGACGTCGACCTGCCGGGCGGGGCGCGGTTCCGCGAGTCCGAATCGGTGACGCCGGGCGCCGAGCCCGTGGTGGCGTCGTTCCCCTGGGGCGGGCTCGGGCTGTCGGTCTGTTACGATCTCCGCTTTCCGGAGCTCTATCGTCGGCTCGCCACGGGCGGCGCGCGCGTGCTGGCCATCCCCTCCGCCTTCACGGCCGAGACCGGGAAGGACCACTGGCATGTGCTGCTGCGCGCCCGGGCCATCGAGAATCAGGCCTTCGTGGTGGCGCCAGCGCAGTGGGGGCTGCACGGCGGAAAGCGCGCCAGCTACGGCCACGCGCTGATCGTCGATCCCTGGGGCGTCGTGCTCGCCGAGTGCGGCAATCACGAAGGGGTGGCCGTCGCCGATCTCGACTTCGCGTATCAGGACGAGGTCCGGCGCAACCTTCCCTGCCTCGATCACCGCAAAATCCCATGAGGGGCGCGTTGCGCCTTCTGGTGTCGCGGTCGCCTGGGGAATTCTAGGGACTGATTTCCTCGGACGAGGACGAAGACGAAGGTTGATGGCGCGCGGGAATCAATAGCGACGCGGCTGCGGAGCCGAGGAGGAGGCAGGCGACGACGGCCAGCGACAGGAGCTCGGGAATGTGGACATAGGCGCCCACCAGCATCTTGACGCCGACGAACGCCAGCACCAGCGCCAGGCCGGCCTTCAGGTAGCGCAGCTTCCGTACCACCGACGCCACCATGAACGACATCGCGCGCAGCCCCAGGATGGCGAAGATATTCGACGTGTAGACGATGAACACGTCCTGCGTGATGCCGAAGACGGCCGGGATCGAATCGACGGCGAACACCACGTCGGTCGCCTCCAGGACCACCAGCACCAGCAGCAACGGCGTGGCCAGCCAGCGACCGTCACGCTTGACCAGGAACCGGGTGCCCGCGTACTCGCGCGCCACCGGGACCAGGCGCCGGAACCCCCGCAACACCAGGTTCTGATCGGGCCGAACCTCGGCCTCGTCCCCCACCAGCAGCCGTCCCGCCGTCAGGATCAAGAAGACGCCGAACACGTACATCACGAAGTGGAACGATTGCAGCAACGCCGCTCCCACCCAGATGAACGCCCCGCGCGTCACCAGCGCCCCGAAAATTCCCCAGAACAGCACCCGGTGCTGCAGCCGCGCCGACACCGAGAAGTACGAGAAGATGGCG
>DASYCK010000157.1:0-12864 GCA_036500205.1 Polyangia bacterium
GTGGGGCAAAGCCAGAAGGACGGAAGGTCGTTGGCCGAGGCGATGAGCTTGCGTCCATTGGCGCTCTGCCAGATCAAGTGTCCGTCGGTGGGGCTCATCGCCACGACCGACTCGCGCAGCAGGTACTGGTCGACCGCGCCATCGCCATCGCCATCCACGGCATCGTCGACGCGCAGATCGAACGTCAGCAGACTTCCGTTGATCGTCAGCGAGGACGTCGCGAAGTCGCGATCGATCCGCGTGCCCGTGACATCGATCTCGGCCGCCGGAACGTCGACGGGCCAGCCCGCCGCGGACCGGCCGGTGGCGGCATCGACGGCGTGCAGCTTGCCGCTCGCTCCGCCCGGAAACAGGTAGACGCGGCCGTTCGCCAGCAGGGGGCCCGTGGCGTTCACGATGCCGTCCGTCTGGTAGCTCCACAGATGATTGCCGGTCGCGAAGTCGAAGCTGTGCAGCTGCCCTTCGTTCACCGCCATGAACACCTGCGCGCCATCCGAGACCGGCGACGAGTTACTGAACTGCATGAGCAGGTCAGGGCTCGTCTCCCAGAGGGTGTCGCCGGTCTTCGCGTCGAGCTTCAGCAAGGTGCGGCCGGGAAATCCGTGCGGGACGAGCAGGCTGTCGCCGACGACGGTCGGCGATGCGTACTCGAGGCCGCCCAGCTCCCGTTGCCAGGCCAGCGTGCCGTCAGCCAGGTGAAGCGCGTACAGCTTCCCGTCGAGCGACGACACGAAGACGCGGCCGTCCTTGATGGCCGGTGAGGCCTGCACGGTGTCGCCGGTGGCGAACTGCCACAACAGCTTGCCGGTGCCTGCGGCGAAGGCGCGCACGACGCCGTCGCGGGCGCCCATCACCAGGACGCCGTCGGCCGCCGCTGGGCTGGAGATGGCGTAGGGACTGGCCAGGGTCAAGGACCAGCCCGGCTCGAATCCGCTTCCCACCCGCTCGGTGGTGACGCGCTGATGAAGCGCATCGAATCCCGCGCTCAGCCAGTCGTCCGCGCGCGCCGGTGCCGCCGAAGCCAGCACGAGGGTCAGGGCGATGTAGCGAACGTGGTTCATACGCGGCGCGCGGAGGTCCGCTCCTGTCATCGGCGCTACCGCCCGGTGACTGAAGCGTTGGCGCGCGCGGTTTCACCGTCGGCGGCACGCTCGCGCGCCAGCCACCGGAGGCGCCGGCGCTCCGCCTGCGACATGTCAGGCCTCGGAGGGGGCGCTCTCATCCACAGTGCTGGGGAGGCGGGACTCAGACGGCGGCGCTGAATCCGGTGCGCTCGGCGACCAGGGCCAGCAGCGCGGCGCTCAGCTTCTCGCGGACGTCCTTCGGCAGGTTGGCGATGGGGGTGGGGGCCTTCGCCGCCTCGGCCAGCAGCTTTCGCCGCAGCTCGCGCCCTTTTTCGGTCACCGCCAGCATCTTCACCCGGCGATCGTGCTCGGCCGCCCGGCGCTCGATCAGGCCGCGCGCCTCCAGCTTGTCGACGACGCCGGTGACGTTCGAGGCATCGCAGAACAGGTTGTCGGCCAGGGCGTTCATCGCCATCGGCGTGCGCGGCTCGAGGAGCCGCAGCGCCAACCCCTGGGTGGTGGTCAGCCCCAGTCCGTCGCAGATCTCCGTCCACCACACGCGCTGGCTCAACGAGAACTCGATGAGCAGCTCCCACAGGGGATCGGTCGTTGGCGCTGGCGCCGGCGAGGCGGCCGAGGTTTTGGTCGAAGCGTTTTCCGAAGAGCCAGCCGGGTGTTTCATGAAGCTTCACACTATTTCATTCGCATACAGTTGACAACCTAAACGATTGGGAACATACATCAACGCACAAAATGCCCGACCATTTTTCGAGGGGGATTTCGTCATGAGAGCGCCGTTTCGCAGGTTGGTTGTCACCGGGTGGGGGGCCCTGGTCCTCTCGTCGGTCGTGGGGTGCGCCAGGTCGGAAGCCGAGCCGGCGCAGGCGGCCAGCCCAGCAATGGGGGAGACGCCGCCCATCGCCGTGAAGGCCACGCCGGCGTCGGCGGTCAAGGTTCCCCGGGTGCTGACCTTGTCGGGGAGCCTGACCGGGGCCGAGCAGGCCCAGGTGGCGGCCGGCGCCAACGGCAAGGTGCTGGCCACCTTCGTCGAGCGTGGCTCGGTCGTGAAGAAGGGCGCCGTGCTGGCCAAGCTGGACACCCGCGTCCTCGGGGCCCAGTCGGAGGAGGCGGCCGCCCAGATCGAGACGTTGAAGGCGCAGCAGGCGCAGGCGCAGCTCGACTGCGACCGCACCCAGCACATGTTCGACAAGGGGGCCATCGCCAAGGCCGACTTCGACAAGGCCCAGACCCAGTGCGTGACCGCCAGGTGGTCCCTGGCTGCGGCCGAGGCGCGCAAGACGCAGGTGGCCGAGTCGATGAAGGACGCACAGATCCGGGCGCCGTTCTCGGGCCTGGTGGTCGAGCGTGCCGTCACCGCCGGTGAGTACGTGCACCCCGACACGCGCGTGGTGACGCTGGTGTCGGTCGATGCGCTGCGGGTCGAGCTGACTGTGCCCGAGTCCGACGTCGCCCACATCAAGCAGGGGATGGCCGTCGAGTTTCAGACGTCGGGCAGCGACGCCCGCCACGTGGGCCACATCAAGTACATCGGTCCCTCGGTGCGGCAGCAGAGCCGCGACGCGGTGGTCGAGGCGACCGTGGACAACCCCGATCACGACCTGCGCCCTGGCATGTTCGTGTCGGCGCGGCTGGCGCTGGGCGAGGACACCGTCCCGGCGGTCCCGAAGACGGCCGTGCGCGCCGACGGCGCCCAGCGCCGCGTCTTCCTGGTGGTCAACGGTCGGGTCGAGGAGCGCATCGTCCAGGCTGGCGAGGAGCGCGGGGGCATCGTCCCCGTGCTGAACGGCGTGAAGGTCGGGGACAAGGTGGTCGAGAATCTGACCGCCGACGTGCGCGACGGCGCCCGGGTGAAGTGAGGACGCCATGCAGTGGCTCGCCAGCATAAGTGTCCGCAGGCCCGTCTTCGCGACGGTGCTGATCCTCGTCATCGTGGTGGTCGGGATCGTCGGCTACAAGAATCTCAGCCTCGACCGTTTCCCCAAGGTCGATCTTCCCATCGTCGTCGTCATCACGGCGCTGCCGGGCGCGGCGCCCGAGCAGGTCGAGACGGAGCTGTCCGACAAGATCGAGGAGTCGGTCAACACCATCAGCGGCATCGAGGAGCTGCGGTCCATCTCCACCGAAGGCATCTCGCAGGTGGTGGTGTCGTTCAACCTCGACAAGAACATCGACACCGCCACGCAGGAGGTGCGCGATCACCTGTCGACGGTGCTGCCGGATCTGCCCGAGGGGACGAAGACGCCGGTGGTCAGCAAGCTGGACCCGGCCGACGCCCCCATCCTTTCGGTCGCGCTCGAGTCGGCGCGCCCCGTCCGCGAGGTCACCGAGTACGCCGACCACGAGCTGCGCCAGGCGCTGGAGAACGTCGCCGGCGTCGGCCAGGTCAGCATCCTGGGCGGGCGGAAGCGCCAGATCCAGGTGTACGTCGACGCCAACAAGCTGCGCGCCGCGGGGCTCTCCGTGGTCGACGTGCAGCGGGCCATCGTGGCGCAGAACCTGACCACGCCCGGCGGCGCCATCGACACGGGGCCCCAGCGCTACACCTTCCGCGTGAAGGGGCGCGTGGCCAGCGTCGACGCCTTGAGCGACGTCGTCATCCGCGACGTGGCCGGTCACCCCATCTTGATCCGCGACGTGGCGACGGTGGTCGACGGCGAGGAAGAGGCGGAGACCTCTGCCAACGTCGACGGCAAGGCAGCCGTGCTGCTGCAGATCCGCAAGCAGTCGGGCGAGAACAGCGTCACGGTGGTCGACGCCATCCAGGCCCGCATGAAAGAGTTCGAGCCGACGCTGCCGGCCGGCTACAAGCTGCGCGTGGTTCGTGACTTCACCGAGGTGACCCGCACCAGCGTGGCGGCCGTCAAGGAGCACCTGTCCCTGGGCGCGCTGCTGGCCGCCCTGGTGGTGCTGCTGTTCCTCGGCAACTTCCGCAGCACCATCATCGCCGCCCTGGCCATCCCCACCTCGATCGTGGGCACGTTCCTGGGGATGTGGTTGATGGGCTTCACCCTCGACACCATCACCTTGCTGGCGCTGGCGCTGGCGGTCGGCATCGTCATCGACGACGCCATCGTCGTGCTGGAGAACATCTTCCGCTTCATCGACGAGAAGAAGATCCGCCCCATGCCGGCGGCCATCTACGCCACCAAGGAGATCGGCCTGGCCGTCCTGGCGACGACGCTGTCGCTGCTGGCGGTGTTCCTGCCGGTCGCCTTCATGAACAGCATCCCGGGGCGCTTCCTGCGCAGCTTCGGCCTCACCATGGCGATCGCCATCGCCATCTCGCTGTTCGTGGCGTTCACCTTGACGCCCATGCTGTCGTCGCGCTGGCTGCGCCTCGATCTTCGTCCGGCCAACGAACGCAAGAAGAACATCGTCGAGAAGTTCGTGGACATGTTCTACCTCCCCATCGAGCGCGCCTACATGGCGATCCTGGGCTGGGTGATACACCCCTGGCGCCGGCTGATCGTGGTCGGTCTGTGCCTGGTGGCGCTGGTCGGCATCGTTCCGCTCGCCAAGAGCCTCCCGGGCGGCTTCCTGCCCAAGAACGACGAGGCGCAGTTCCAGGTCGACGTGCGCACCACCGAGGGGACCAGCATGTCCTCGACCGCCCTGGTGGCCGAGCGGATGGCCCGCGAGCTGCGCGCCTGGCCCGAGGTGACGGGGACGGTCGTCACCATCGGCGACAACTTCCAGAAGACCCCCAACGTCGCCTCGATCTTCGTGCGGCTGCTGCCGCCCGAGAAGCGCAAGCCGTCCCAGGACGACCTGCAGCAGCGGGCCCGCAGCCAGATCCTGCCGGAGTATCCCAAGGAATACCGGATCGCCGTGTCGCAGGTGCCGGCCTTCGGCGCCGGAACGTTCGCGAACGCGGTGGTGCAGTACACGTTGATGGGGCCGGATCTGGGGAAGCTGACCGAGTACTCCGACGCCATCGTCAAGCAGATGAAGACCATCCCCGGCGCGGTCGACATCGACACCACGTTCGTGGCGGGCAATCCCGAGGTGGTGGCGGAGGTGAACCGGCGCAAGGCCGCCGACCTGGGCGTGAGCGTGGCGGACGTGGGCCTGGCGTCGCAGCTTTTGATCGGCGGCGTGAAGGTGTCCCGCTACGAGGACCGGGGGCGCGAGTACGACATCCTCGTGCGCGCCAGCGAGCCCTACCGCACGAATCCGGCGGCGCTGTCCGAGCTGACCGTGCCGTCGACGAAGCTGGGGACGGTGCCGCTGCTGGACGTGGTCGATCTGACCCGCGCCGAGGGGCCGTCGAAGATCGATCGCCTGGCCCGCCAGCGCCAGGTGACTTTCCTGGCGAACACGTCGCCCGGGGTGGGCGGTGGCGAGGTGGGCACGGCGCTGGAGAAGATCGTCGCCAACATGCACCTGCCCGCCGAATATCGCTTCTCGGCGTTCGGGCAGTCGAAGGAGCTGAAGCGGACCGGCGGCGCCTTCATCACGGCGTTCGGTCTGGCCTTCATCTTCATGTACCTGATCCTGGCGGCGCAGTTCGAATCGTGGCTGCACCCCATCACCATCTTGCTGGCGTTGCCGCTCACGGTGCCGTTCGCCCTCATCTCGCTGAAGATCCTCCACCAGGGGCTCGACCTGTTCACCTTCCTGGGGATCTTGGTGCTGTTCGGCGTGGTGAAGAAGAACGCCATCCTCCAGATCGACCACATCAACCACCTGCGGGCGCGCGGTCAATCGCGGCGCGACGCCATCCTGCACGGAAATCGAGATCGATTGCGGCCCATCTTGATGACGACGGCGGCGTTCGTTGCCGGTATGCTGCCGCTCGTGTTTTCCAAGGGCATCGGTTCCGAGTTCAATCAGGCCACGGCGGGGCCGGTCGTCGGCGGCCAGATCCTGTCGCTGTTGCTGACCTTGCTGGCGACCCCGGTTTTCTACACCCTGTTCGACGATCTCTCGGGGGTTTCGGGCAAGCTGGTGCGGCGCTTCATGGGGCTGTTCGGGGCGCGCCCCCGCTCGCCGTCCGAGATGGGCGCCGACGAGGTGATGCCCCACGAGGAAGATCCCGAGTTGATTTCCGCGGCGGCCCGGCGGGCCACCGACGTGGGGGCGGTGTCCTGATGCGAGCTGGTTCTCGATTGATGCGATTCAATGTCTTCGTTGGTTGCTTCGTGGGGGGCATGGCGGCGGCGCGGGCGCAAGCGCCCGCGCCTGTCGCGACGGTGTCCGCGACGTCGTCTTCCGAAGCCGGCGGCGCGCAGCGCACGTTGACGCTCGAACAGGCGCTGGCCATGGCCAAGCGAGCGAACAAGAGCCTGGTGGCGGAACGGGCGCGGGTGGCGGAGGCGCAGGTGAACCTCGACCAGGCCTGGACGGTGCTGTTCCCCACCGTGGCGGCGCAGGGGAAGTACACCCGCAACAACGCGCAGTTCTCCTTCCCCCTCAACGGGGGGGCGCCGATCACGCTGCAGCCCTACAATCAGCTCGACGGCTCGATCAGCGCGTCGACGTTGCTGTTCGCGCCGGCCGTCTATCCGGGCCTGAAGGCAGTGAACAGCGGCCTGGTCACGGCGCAAGAGAACATGAAGTCCTCGGAGGACTCCGTCCTGTTCACCGTCGCCCAGACGTTCTACGCCGCCGCGATCGCCGACGAGGTCCTGGCGGCGCGCGACTCGAACATCGCGGTGGCCAAGGCCACCTGGGAGATCGCCCGCACCCGTTTCGGCGCCGGAGCGGTGACCAAGGTCGACGTCGATCGCGCCGAGCTCGCGGTGCTTCGCGCCGAGCAGGCGAAGCGCGAGTCGGAGTCGGGCCGCAGTCAGTCGTATCGCGCGCTGGCGACGCTGATCGAGACGAACGAGCCGTTCCGCGTCGTACCGCCGACAAAGGCGCTCGATGCCGGCGAGACCGAGGGTATCGGCCAGGATCTGGGCCTGGTGTTGAAGCTCCGACCCGAGTTTCGGGCTCTGGATGCCACCACCAGGCAGATCGACGAGCAGCGCAAGGCGGATGCTTGGAAGTGGGCGCCGTCGATCTCGGGCTTCGGAAACGCGCGCATCTTCAACTACAAGAACTTCGCCCTCGAGAACCACTCCTGGGCGGTGGGCGCCTCGCTGGACTGGGTCCTCTACGACGGTGGAAACCGGGACGCCGATCGGCATCTTCAGATCGCGCGGCTGCAGGAGACGATGGCGCGGGCCGAGGTGCTGAGCGAGAGCATCCGCGATGACATCGCGAACGGGAAGGTACAGCTACGCACCAAGCACCAGGCTCAGATGACGGCGGAGCGGTCGGTGGGGTTGGCCCAGGAGACGGTCGAGCTGACGCGGGCCCAATACGAGGCGGGGAGCGCCACGCAGATCGACGTGCTGCAAGCGCAGGACGCGCTGGTGGCGGCGCAGGATGACCTGGCGCGCGCGCACTTCGACGTGGCCCTCTCCGATCTGACGCTTCGCCGGGCCGCTGGTACGTTCCCCGAGCGGTAGGTCTCGATTCACGGGCGGCCGACGATCCTGGTCGATGACGAAGCCGGCGCTCCGGTCCGCTCCTCACGTACGACCAAGTACGCTCCGGTGCGGTCCTCGCGCCGGCTTCGCCATCGACCAGGCTTGTCGGCCGGTGCTGGAAGGCGAAGCGGAAGAGCGGTCCGGGTGTCCACGGACCGCTCTCTTCGTGGCTGATCAGTGCCCAGGCTTCCGCTTGAACCCGCCGCCACCCTGCACGGGCGCGGCGGACGGCCGGGCGGCGCCCGGCGTCGCCATGTTGTGCGGGGCCGCCGGACGCGCGCCCATTCCGGTCGGAGGGGTCGTCTGACGTGGCTGCCCCTGAGGAGTCACGGGGTGGAAGCCGGTTCCCGTGGGCGCTCCTCCGGGCTGGTTGAAGCCGGCGTGTCCCTGCGGCTCCGCGGGATGGAAGCCCCCACCCGAAGGCGTACCCGGCTGATTGAAGCCGGTGTGCCCCTGCGGCTCGACGGGGTGAAAGCCGGTACCGGGCCCGGGCGCGTTACCCGGCTGATTGCCTGGCTGACCAAAGTGCCCCGGCTGCTCGACCGGGTGAAAGCCGGTTCCCGGGGCATTGCCCGGCTGGCCAAAGTGCCCCGGTTGCTCGACGGGATGAAAGCCAGTCTGAGGCGGTGGGTTGTAGCCTCCGCGTGGGGTGCCGCGGTTCACCGGTCCACCGTACACCGGACGTCCCGGCCCGCCACGGTACCCCGGCGCCGGCCGTCCATAGGAGTAGTCGCGCTGATTGCCGGGGCCTCGCCAGTACGAGCGCTGGTAGACCCAACGATTGCCCTCATAGACGTAGGTCGGGCGAACGTAAAGATAGCCGCTCCGCTCTGGCACGTAGGAGCCGTTCGTCCAGGCCCAATCGTAGCCGGTCCAATCCCAGTAGCCGCCCACCCAGGTGTAGCCGTATCCCGGAGGGGCGGGCTGGTATTCGACGATCGGCGCCGGCGGCGGCACGGTCGGATACGCGGGGCCATAGTCCTCTTGTGGGGGGGGGCCCGGATCGGGGACGACGGCGACCGGTTGGGCGCGGACGACACAGCCCGCCCCCGCCAACGCCAAGAATCCTGCTACCACCCAGAGATGCCGGTTCATGTGATTTTCTCCTCGCGGAATGGACGGAGCGAGCCGCCCCGTTATTGACCGTCGGACGCCGAATGTAGCAAGGAAGCGGCCAAGAATGTGAGGCCTGACACGGCGCCCGGGCCAGCGGGAAGTTCTCTCGTGCTAAACAGGCGGAAATGGAGACCGCCTTCCCGGGAATTCACCCATCCGGCGAGCCACACCTCGGCAATCGTCTGGGGGCGGGGCGGAGCTGGGTGGCGCCGCAACGACGCTACCAGTGCTTTTTTTGCATCGTCGACCATCACGGTGTGACCCAGCCACATCATCCCGCTGCGCCATGAGCGGCGCGGGTCCGCGTGGTCGCGCCATCGTCGTGAGGATGGCGCTGGCGATGCTCGTCGGGCTCTCGGCCTGCTCGGGGGGAGAGCCGGGCTCGTCGCCCGAGACGGCGGTCGCCCAGCTGATCGCCGCCGCTCGCTCGGGAGATCGCTCTTCCGTTTATCATCGGCTCGGTCCCCGCACCCGCGGTCATATCGAGGACATCCTCGCCGCCGCGCGAAAGTCGGGTGGCGCGCGCCTGCTGCGCCCCGAAGATCTCGTCACCGTCGGCTGGGTGCCACCCGCCTGGGAAGCCACGTCGATCCACGAGCTTCACCGCCAGGACGACGAGGCCGAGGTGGACGTCGCCTCCGCCGCCGGCGACCACCAGACCATCACCACCGTCCGCGAAGGCAAACGCTGGATGGTCGAGCTCCCCCTTCGCTAGGTCGGTTCGGGACGGGCTTCCACGCTCCGCACCATCGTCTGTTCGACGGGCTCGAGCTCGGAGGCCTCGATCTCGATGATGATGTCCTCGAAATCGGCGATGACGATGTGCGGATCGGTGTCGCTGCCGGTGGTCGCGCGCGGGGGAATGCGCCGTTCGCCGACGCGGCGCTCGCGCGGGAAGATACGTCGATCGGTGCCGCTGCCCCGCCGCTCGACGGTGCGGCGTTCGCGATCGAGCAGCAGCCGGATCTCGGCCAGCGAGGGGGGCAAGGTGTCGATGCGCGCGATGCGCCCCGCGCAGCTGTGGCAGAACGGATGCGTGCGGCCGTGCAGCTCCATGAGGCGCAGCTCGCTGCGCCGCCGTTCGTTGCAGACCGCGCAGGCGGCGCCCTTGCCCACCGGCCGCGAATCGCCCCAGCGCGTGTAGCAGCCCCAACAGCGGCCGCGGCGAAGCTCGGTCACGCGCGCCCCACACGTTCCACAGGGAACCGTCGCCCGTTCGATTTCAACGCTCATATGAGCAGTAAAGCCCGGGCCTTCATATGAGGCAAAAAATCAACTTCCTGGCGCCGCCGGCCGGGCCCGAGCACCGCCATGGTATTCTCCCGCCCGCCGCGTCCGGATCGACCGGGCCGGTCGCCACGACATGCGCCGCGTACTCCTCCTCGAAGGTGACGAACGACAGCGCCGCGAGCTGATGCTCGGCCTGCGCCGTCACGAGATCGAGGGGGACAGCGTCGCCGACGTCTCGGCGGTGGCGGGGATCTGGGAGCGCGGAGAAGTCTGCGCCGTCGTCATTGGACCGAGCGGCCTCGCCGAGGTCGGTGCGGTGGTCCGCGACATGCGGGCCCTCGGCGCTGCCGTCAACGGAGGGGGGGAACCGGCCCGCGACCTGGCCATCATCGTGCTCGTCGGTGACGACGTCGGCGCGGGGTTGGAGGCGATCCGTCTCGGGGCGCAGGATTTCGTGCTGGCGGCGGGCGGGAGCGAGGCGCTGGTGCTGGCGCTGCGCAAGCTGGAAGCCGGCCGGACGCGCGTCGCGCCAGGGCGGCCTGCCCGGCCCGACGCCGATCTCGGGGACGCCAAGCAGGGGTTCGTCGGCGAGAGCGCCAAGATAGCGGCGCTGCTCGGCCAGGTCCGGCGCTTCGCGGCGGTGCCGAGCGCGGTGCTGGTGGGAGGGGAATCGGGGACGGGCAAGGAGCTGATCGCGCGGGCGCTGCACGCGCAGTCGCCGTGGCGGCGGGGGCCGTTCATTCCCGTCAACTGCGGCGCGATTCCGGCGGGGCTCATCGAGTCCGAGCTGTTCGGCCACGAGCGGGGGGCCTTCACCGACGCGGTCCGCGACAAGCGCGGTCTGTTCGAGGTGGCGGACGGGGGGACGCTGTTCCTCGACGAGATCGCGGATCTTCCCGGCGCGCTGCAGGCCAAGCTGCTGCGCGTCCTGCAAGACGGCATCGTCAGGCGGGTGGGGGCGACCGAGGATCTCCACGTGCGCGTCCGCATCGTGGCCGCCACCGCGCGCGACCTGACCGCCGAGGTGAGCGGCGGTCGGTTTCGCGAGGATCTCTACTACCGCCTGTCGGGCCTGGAGATTCACATTCCGGCGCTGCGCGAACGCGCCGAGGACATTCCCCGGCTGGTCACGCACTTCCTCGAGCGGGCGTGCGCGCGCCTGGGCCTCACGCCGCGCCGGATTGCTCCCGAGGCGATGAGGTTGCTGGTCGCCTACGGTTGGCCCGGCAACGTGCGCGAGCTCGAGAACACCGTCGAGCGCGCGGCGGTGCTGTGCGGAGACGACGGGGTCGACGTCGCCAGCTTGCCCGAGCGCCTGCTGGCCGCTACCCGGGCCGCCGACGTGCCGGCGATGGGCGAGGGGGACGTCGTCATCCCGGGCCCGGAGCTGTCCATCAAGCGCGCCTCGCGAGAGATCGAGGAGAGCCTGATCCGGCGGGCGCTGGCGAGGACCGAGGGGAACCGGGTGCGCGCCGCCGAGCTGCTGGAGATCAGCCACCGCGCCCTGCTGTACAAGATCAAGGACTACGGGATCGAGGTCGAATCCCGCCGCCGCGCTGGCGGGGCGCCCAAGTCCCAGGCTTGAGCCCTTTGCTCTCGCCTGGTTAGCAGCCCGCGAGAGCTCGGGAAGGCGGTTTTCTTGACGGGGTAACCAATGCTCCTACAATGTAGGTGAAGATGGGATTACCATCCACACTACGGTCATGTCGAGCCGGGAGCACCGCTCTCCGGGGGGCCGGCGAAGGCGGGCGTCATGGCTAGCCTCTGCGTCGGCCTCGACATTGGCTCGAGCGCCATAAAGGCGGTGGTGCTCGACGTGGGGCGCCGAGGCGCCCGGCTGATGCATTTCGGAATCGAGTACTTGCCCCCGCAGACCATCGTCGACGGCGCCCTCTTGGATCGAGGGACGGTGGTGGAGGCGATCGAACGCCTGAAGACGGCGCTGGGGATCGGCAATCGCCCCGTGGCGACGGCGATCGCCGGGCACTCGGTCATCGTCAAGAAGATCCAGGTGGCGGCGATGAGCCGCGACGCCCTGGCCGAGAGGATCCCCTCGGAGGCCGAGCAGCACATTCCGTTCAAGCGCGACGAGGTCGATATCGACTATCAGGTGGTGACGCCCAGGAACGCCGCCGGGGCGATGGAGATCATCCTGGTGGCCGCGAAGAAGGACATGATCGCCGACTACGCCCAGGTGATCCGCGACGCCAAGCTGCAACCGGCGGTGATGGATGTGGCGGCGTTCAGCCTGCAGAACGCCTTCGAGGCGGCCTACCTCGACAACAAGGGGGCCGGCGCCGTGGCGCTGGTCCACCTCGGCAGTGCCATCACCCACGTCAACATCGTCAGCGGTGGGGTCAGCGTGTTCGTTCGCGACGTCACCGTCGGTGGCGCGGCGTTCACCGAGGAGATTCAGCGGCGCCTGCACATCAGCCACGACGAGGCGGAGCAGCTGAAGGTCTCGGTCAGCGAGCCCGAGCTGGTGCGTCCCGCGCCCGCCGAGCTGGCCGCGGTGATGAAGGAGGTGGCGGAGAACACCGCCACCAAGGTGCAACGGTCGATCGACTTCTTCCTGGCCTCGGCGTCCGACGTCAAGCTGTCGCGGATCTTGCTGTCGGGGGGAACATCCAAGGTGGCGGCGCTGGCGAAGGAGTTCGAACAGCGGGCCAAGGTCGCCGTCGAGGTGCTGGATCCGTTTCGCAAGACCTCCGTCGACGCGACGAAGTTCGAGCCGGCCTTCGTGAAGCGGCACGCGGCGGAGGCTGCCGTGGCGGTGGGGTTGGCGCTGCGGCGGCCCGGGGACGGTGACGCATGATGCGCATCAACCTGATCCGCGCCCGCAAGGCGCCCCGCCTGGCGGTCGGCGATCGGGCGCTCGTGTTCATGGGCGCCGCCGTGGTCCTCGCGGTGGCCGGGCTGTTCGCGCTGACCGCCGACGCCAGCGCCGAGGCGGACCG
>DASYCK010000158.1:0-2163 GCA_036500205.1 Polyangia bacterium
ATCCCAGCAACGCCGTCAGCACCGCCGCGAACACCAGCGGCTGCCGGACGTACGACTTGACCAGCATGTAGTAGTGCAGCGCGCCCGCGATGCCGACCAGGTAGACGAGCCGATGCAGCGCCTTCCAGCGCTTCGCCCCCAGCCGCATCAACATGCCGTTGGTCGACGTCACGGCGAGCGGCACCATCAACAGCAGCCCGGTGGTCCCGATGAACAGGTACCGCCGCGACAAGATCTCGTGCACGGTGCTCGACAGGCTGAGCGCCCGATCGAGGCCGAAGAAGATCAGGAAGTGAACGCAGGCGTACGCGAACCCGATCAGGCCCAGCGCCCGCCGGTACGAGATGAGCGTGTTCCAGCCGGTGACCTTTCGCAGGGGCGTCACCAGCAAGGTCAGCAGCAGGAAGATCAGCGACAGCAGCCCGGTGGTGTGCAGCGCGTAGTTGACGCCGTTCACGCCGATCTGACCGTGGGCGGCGTCCCACGCCAGGATGGTGCCCGGCACGAGCGCGTTGACGACGACCAGGAACTTCGTGAACCGGACGTCGCGCTTCATGTCATCGTTCGCGTCAGAAGTTAGCCCGCAGGTCCATGCCGGTGTACAGGCTGGCCACCTGCTTTTCGTAACCGTTGAACATCAACGTGTCGCGCCGGCCCGATTCGCCGATGCGCTGTTCGGTCGCCTGGCTCCAGCGCGGGTGATCGACCTTGGGGTTCACGTTGGCGAAAAACCCGTACTCGCTCGGGGCCTGGATGTTCCAGGTCGTCTTGGGCTGCGAGGCCACCAGCGACATCTTCACGATCGACTTGATGCCCTTGAAGCCGTACTTCCAGGGGACGATCAGCCGCACCGGCGCGCCGTCCTGCGCCGGCATTTCCCGACCGTAGAGCCCCGAGGCGAGCAGGGTCAACGGGTGCATCGCCTCGTCCAGGCGCAGCCCCTCGACGTAGGGCCATTCGAGCACACCCGTCTTCTGGCCGGGCATGCGCGTCGGGTCGAGCAACGTCTCGAACGCCACATACTTCGCCGCGCTCAGCGGTTCGACGCGCGCGAGCAGCTTTGCCAGCGAGAACCCCGCCCAGGGGATCACCATCGACCAGGCCTCCACGCAGCGCATACGGTAGACCCGCTCTTCGGGGGGTGCGATCTTCAGCAGATCGTCCAGGTCGAACACCTTCGGCTTGCCCACCAGGCCATCGACCGTCACCTGCCACCCCTTGGTGGTGAAGTGCTTCGCGCGCTCCGCCACCCCGTCCTTGTCCGTGGTGAACTCGTAAAAATTGTTGTAGTGCGTGACCGAGGCGAGCGGCGTCATCGCTTCGCCGACGACGTGGAATCCGTCGGCTACCGAAGCGGGTCCGACCGGCGTCTGCTTCAGCCCGGTCAACTTCGGCGCCTCGACGACCGCCTCGGATTTGCCGTTCAGCTGGCGGTAGACCTTGGCCGTGGTGGCCACGCTGGCGACCGCGATGGCCCCGCGCAGGAACATCTTTCGATTGAAGTAGACCGAAGGGGGCGTGATCTCCGACGTGGGGATGTCGTCGGAGTCAGCCATCGATTTCAACGGCGTTCGACGACGCCGCCCTCTTCAGCTCACTCACGGGCGCTAGCCTACCATGGGTCCTCCGGGGACCTCCCGGCCCAGCGTGGCTACCCGGCCGATCCGTCGTACTGAATGTGGACGTACGTTCCCAGGCGCGTGTTGTAGGCCAGGTACCAGCCAGGATGATCGGCGTCGTCATAGACGACGATCTCGTCGTCGTTCCAGTTCCAGTCGTCGACGAACTCGACCTCCCACGGCGCCACGCCGAAGTAGCCGCCGTCGATCAAGAACCGATGACGACCGCCGTCCCATCCGCGCAGCTGATGAACGTGCCCCCGCCCGATCCCGCCGCGGAACCGGCCCTCCGCCCAGGGATGGTCGACGTGAAACCGCTGGTCGTGCGGGCCCATGTCATGGCCAACCCAGCGCGAACGCTCGAGGTGGGGACGCCCGGGCGGAGCGGGCGGCGCCCCCTCAGCCACGGGCGCCACGGGCCGCGGCGCGCGACGCCCGGGCGACCGCGGCGGCCCATGCATCGGCGGCGGCGGCGCGGCATGCGCCATCGGCGCATGTGCCTGCTGCTGCGATGGCGGGGGCGGCAAATGTGCGGGCGGACGCG
>DASYCK010000159.1:0-20200 GCA_036500205.1 Polyangia bacterium
CGGCGCTGACGGTCGCCGAGTACTTCCGCGACGAGATGAAGCAGGACCTGCTGCTGTTCGTCGACAACATCTTCCGCTTCACGCAGGCGGGCTCCGAAGTGTCGGCGCTCCTCGGCCGCATCCCGTCGGCCGTCGGTTACCAGCCGACGCTGTCGACCGAGATGGGCGGTCTCCAGGAGCGCATCACCTCGACGAAGGACGGCTCGATCACCTCGGTGCAGGCCATCTACGTGCCCGCCGACGACTTGACCGACCCGGCGCCGGCGACGGCGTTCGCCCACCTCGACGCGACGACCGTTCTGTCGCGCCGCATCTCCGAGCTGGGGATCTACCCGGCCGTCGATCCGCTCGACTCGACGTCGACGATTCTGTCCGCCGACGTGGTGGGCGCCGAGCACTACCAGGTGGCGCGCGCCGTCCAGAAGGTGCTGCAGAAGTACAAGGAGCTCCAGGACATCATCGCCATCCTGGGCATGGACGAGCTGTCGGAGGACGACAAGATCAGCGTGTCCCGCGCCCGCAAGATCGAGAAGTTCCTGTCGCAGCCGTTCTTCGTGGCCGAGACGTTCACGGGCACGCCCGGCAAGTACGTCGAGGTCAAGGACACCATCCAGGGCTTCAAGGAGATCGTCGAGGGGAAGTGCGACAGTCTCCCCGAGCAGGCGTTCTACATGCAGGGCGGCCTCGACGACGTGCGCGCCAAGGCCGAGCAGCTGGCGAAGCAGAACGCGTCCTAACGACATGCGACTCTCGGTCACCACTCCGCGCGGCGCCCTGGTCGACACCGACGTCGACGAGATCACCGCGCCCGGTCTCCTCGGCGAGTTCGGCGTGCTGCCGGGCCACGTTCCGTTGATGTCGGCGCTGAAGCCGGGCGTCCTCACCTACCGGACGCACGAGCAGGCGTCGACCCTGGCGGTGGGCGAGGGATTCCTGCAGGTCGCGCCGCTGGTGGCCGGCGACACCAGCACCGATCGGGTGCTGGTGCTGGTCGATCGCGCCTCGAACGCCTCGGCGGTCGATCGCGCGGCGGCGGCCGGCGAGCTGGCGAAGCTGGAAGCGGAGATCACCGCCTGGAAGGCGGATCTCGACGGCACGTACAAGGCGTTGTGCGTGCGGCGGGACTGGATGCAGGCGCAGCTCGACGCCGCCGGCAGGCTGAACCCGTCCTGAGCGACGACCCGCGGTCCGACGACGAAGGGGAGGCGGGGCCGGGCCCCGCCGGCAAGCGACCGGCGACGTTGCGTCCGGGCAGCCACCGCTTCTTCGTCACCGGCGCCCGGGGCACAGAGGGGCCGCTGCGGCGCGAGATCGCCGCGCTTCGCATCGCCGGAGCGCGCGGCGACATGGGCGGCGTGTGGTTCGAGGGCCCGCTGGAGATGGGCTTCTCGGTCTGCCTGCACGCGCGCGTGGCGATGCGGGTGCTGGTGGAGGTCGCGCAATTTCAGGCCGACGGCGCCGACAGCCTGTACGAGGCCGTCCGCGCCATCGACTGGAGCCCCTGGCTGAACGGGCGCACCACCTTGGCGGTGAACGCCGACGTCAGCGATCTTCCCACCCTGCATCACACCGGCTTCGCCGCGCTGAAGGTCAAGGACGCCATCGTGGACGCGCTGCGAGACAAGCTGGGGACGCGCCCCAACGTCAACCCCCGCGATCCCGACGTGGCGATCCGGCTGCACATGAGGGGGACCGAGGCGCGGCTGTTCCTCGACATGTCGGGTGATCCTCTGCACCGACGCGGTTACCGGGTGGCGATGACCGACGCGCCGCTGAAGGAGAACCTGGCGGCGGCCATCCTGGCGCTGGGGCGCGTCGAGCTCGATCTGCCCTTCGTCGATCCGATGGCGGGCTCGGGAACCCTGGCCATCGAGCAGGCGCTGGCGGCGCGGCAGATCGCGCCGGGACGCGACCGGAGCTTTGGCTTTCAACGCTGGCCAGTCTTCCAGGGGCAGGTCTTGCGGCAGGCCTGGGAGCGCCAGCTCGCGCAGGCGCGGGCGAGCGAGCTCGCGGCAGCGCCCGCGCCGATCGTGTGCGCCGATCGCTTTCGCGACGCCGTCGAGGCAGCCCGTCAGAACGCCGAGGCGGCCGGTGTGGCGGGCGACATCACCTTCGAGATCGCCGAGGCACGCGACGCCAAGCCGCGCTGGCCCACCGGCAACCTGGTCATGAACCCGCCCTACGGCGAACGGTTGATGGGCGTGCCCGAGGACGACGACGCCGCGCGACCGCGGTCGCAGGCGTTCAGCAACTCGCCGGCGGGGCAGGAGCACGTGCAGGGGCTGAAGCTGGCGGGGCTGTACCGCGGCCTGGCCGAGACCTTCGAGCGATTCTCCGGCTGGGGCGTGGTGGTGCTGTCAGGCAATCCGCTGTGGGCGCGCGAGGTGCGGCGCAAGGCGCTCATCTCGCATCGCCTGTTCAACGGCCCCCTCGAAGTGCGGTTGCTGCGCTACCAGATCTGACGGCCGTGGTCATTCAGGCTCGTCCCCGCACAACGCGGTCGGCCGGGTCTGTCGTATCTTCTCGAGGCGCGTGGCTGAGTCGAAGCGAAAAGGCCCGGGAAAGACCCAACGAGCGGACCGCGTACTGGCGGCGCTCCGGACGTTCGGGCTCGCCTATCCCGGGGCCCACACCAAGAGCCCCTGGCCGGGCCACCTGGATCTGGCGGTGAACGACAAGACGTTCGCCTACCTCAGCGTCGAGGGTGAGCCCTTCAAGCTCTCGTGCAAGCTCCCCAGGTCGGCGGGCCACGCGCTGTTGCTTCCGTTCACCTCGCCGACCGCCTACAGCCTGGGGAAGAGCGGCTGGGTGACAGCGCGGTTCGACGCGGGCGACAAGCCGCCGCTCGAGCTGTTACAGGCGTGGATCGACGAGAGCTACCGCGCCCAGGCGCCCAAGAAGTTGCTGGCGCAGCTGGCGCAGACAGCCGCGCCGCCGTCGAAGCCCACCGCTACGGCGTCGTCTCGGCGGACGAAGGCGAAGGCGAAGGCGTTCCGGTCGAAGCGCGAGCCGCACCCGTGAGCTCGCGCAGGGCCAGCGGCGCCGTCAGGCGCGTCCCCACCTTGTCGACGCGCAGCCGCTGCGCGCCGTAGATGCTGCGGTGGCCGACCAGCACGTACGCGAACACGCAGACGATCACCACGTGGGGTAGCGCCGCCGCCCCCAGCAGCTCGACGGCCATGATCGACAGCGCCAGCGGCGTGTTCGACGCCGCGGCGAATGCCGCCGCCATTCCGACGCCCGCGCCGAGCGCGAGCGGGAGCCCCAGGACCCGGGCCAGGACATTCCCCAGCGCCGCGCCGACGAAGAACAGCGGCGTCACCTCGCCGCCGAGAAAGCCGGCGCCCAGGGTCACCGCCGTGAAGATCGCCTTGGCCGCGAAGGCGTAGCCGGGGAGGGCGGGATCGTCGAACGCCCGCACGATCATCGGCACGCCCAGTCCCAGGTAGTCGCTGGTCCCCATCGCGCTCCACAGCCCGACGACCGCCAGGCCACCGAGGAACATGCGCACCGGCAGCCGCGCCAGCCGCGCCTCGCCCTGGCGCTTGATGAGGTGGGTCAGCTCGATGAAGCCGACGGTGACGGCGGCGACGCAGGCGGCGAAGACGAGCCACTTCGAGAGCAGCAGGGGGTCGAGTGACACCGCCGGCGCCAGCGGATAGTGCGTGTGCTGGATGCCCAGGGTGCGCGTGGTCAGGTCACCCACGAGCGACGCCACCAGCGCCGGAACGAGCGCCTCGTACTCGAGGTGCCCGAGCACCACGAACTCGAGCCCGAAGACCGCGCCGGCGATCGGCGTGCCGAACACCGAGCCGAACCCGGCGGCGACGCCCGCGGCCAGCAGGTGACGGCGAACGCGCTCGTTCACCCCCAGCCGATGGGCGAGCCAGTCGCTCAGGCTGGCCCCCATCTGCACGGCCGTCCCTTCGCGTCCGGCGCTGCCGCCGAACAGGTGGGTCAGCACCGTGCCGAGCAGCACCGTCGGCGCCAGTCGCAGCGGAATCTCCGGGCCGTCGTCATGAATGGTGTCGATGACGAGGTTGTTGCCCCCCTTGATGGATCGCCCGAAGCGTTCGTACAGCCACCCGATCGCCAGGCCGGCGAAGGGGAGGGTGTAGACGATCGCCGGATGCGTCACGCGGAAGCTGGTGGCCCGCTCCAGCAACCACAGGAACAGCGCCGAGGCCGCGCCGCACACCATGCCGACCAGCGCGCCCAGCAACGTCCATTCGCCCAGCGCCATGAGGCGACCGCGCAACGGGGCGGCTTCCTCGGGCTCATCGGATCCTCGGGCTTTCGTCACGTGGCGTCTCTCCTGGCTTCGCGCCGAGGGGGGCTCACGCGAGCTCCTACGGCGCCGTGGTCGGCTGCATCGTAGGAGTCATTGGCGGTCTCGTTCGGGCGGTCTCGAACGGCCGCGGTTATGGCGGACTCCACCGCCATCGCGAAAAATATCCTCCGAAGGTGCGCCCGCGCTGCCCCGTCTGTCAAGCCCATTCACTCGTCGCGGGCGATCGGTCTCGCGTGAGGTAATCTGCGCCCCCTCATGCGGCTCGTTCTCCGATTGGCGCTGTCGGCGCTGTCCGCCGTGCTGATGGTGCTGTCGGTCCCCACCTTCGACTGGTGGCCGCTGATGTGGATCGGCCTGCTGCCGGCGCTGCACGTGGCGCTGACGGCGGCCACCCCCCGGCGCGCGTTCTTCCAGGGCTGGTTCACGGGGATCCTCGCCAACACGGCGGCGTTCTACTGGATGAAGGGGCTGCTGGAGCGGTTCGGCCACATGCCGGGGATCGAGGCGATTCCCATCATGATGCTGCTGACGACCTACCAGGGGCTCGAGTTCGGCCTGTGGTCGTGGCTCGTCCACCGCCTGGCGCGCCGGCGTCCGAGCCTCCCCATGGCCTGGGCGGCGCCGCTGGTCATGGTCGCCATCGAGCTGCTGGTGCCCCAGATCTTTCCCTTCTACCTGGCGATCTCGCAGGCCTGGGTGCCCCACGTGATTCAGATCGCCGACCTCACCGGCCCGATGGGTGTGACGTTCATGCTGGTGATGGTGACCGGCGCGCTGTACGACGCCTGGCGGGCCGTCGAGGCCGCGCGCGCCTCCGCGCCAGGAGCGGTCGCATTGCGGGCGGCGCTGCCCGCGTTGCGCCTGCCGGCGGCGCTCGTCGCGCTGGTCTTGCTCTACGGTGTCGTGCGCATCCATCAGATCGACGCCCGGCGCGCGGCGGCCCCCAAGGCCCGGGTCGGCATCGTGCAGGCGAACATAGGCATCTCGGAGAAATGGGACCCCAACGAGCGTGGTCGCCTGCTGCGCTTGCATCAGGAGCTGTCGTCGCAGCTGTCCCGTGAGGGGACCGATCTGATCGTGTGGCCCGAGTCCTCGTACCCCTATGCGGTGAACCGCAGCATGTCCGCCGACTACCCGCCCGGCGATCCGCGCCGCATCCGCGGGCCGAACGAGACCACGCCCACCATCTTCGGCGCCGTCACCCTCGACATGGGCCCGCGGGTCGGCAAGGCGCGCTACCCCTGGAACACCGCGCTGATGATGGACGAGTCGGGGCGGCTGGTGGGCAAGTTCGACAAGGTCTTCCTGCTGATCTTCGGCGAGTACATCCCGTTCTACGACAGCATTCCCTGGTTCACCGAGCTGTTCCCCGAGGCCTCGAACTTCAACCGGGGCGACTCCCCGGGCAGCTTTCCGTTTCATCTGGACGGCCACGACTACCGCCTCGGTCCGCTGATCTGTTACGAGGACATCCTGCCCGGGTTCACCCGCCGCACCGCCGCGCTCGATCCCAACCTGCTGGTGAACATCACGAACGACGCCTGGTTCGGCAAGACGTTCGAGCCGTATCAGCACCTGGCGCTGGCGGTGTTCCGCAGCGTCGAGAATCGCCTGGAGATGGTTCGCTCCGTGAACACCGGCGTGTCGGCGCACATCGACGCCGTGGGGCGGGTCCGCGCGTCGCTGGGGGCGCAAGACCCCGCCAGCGAGCCGCCGCCCGAGCCGATGAAGATGCGGGTCGAGGCCGCCCTGCTCGATCGGGGGGGGCTCTACGCCGCCATCGGCGATCTGTTCGCCTGGGGCTGCACCCTGGCGCTGGCGGCGCTGCTGTTCGGCATGCCGGGGCGGCTGCGCAAGGTCACGCCCCGTGTCCGGCGCCGACGATCGCGCTCCTGAACTTCTCGTAGTCGAACTCGCCGTTCGTCTGGTCGGGCGTGTGACAGCCCCGGCACACCGTCTCGGGGACCTGCCGATGCGTGGTGGTCTTCTTGTCGTCCAGGCTGATGTGGCCGAGGCTGGGGCCGTGGCACGACTCGCAGCCGACGTTCTTCAGGCGGTCGGTGGCGATGGCGACGTTCCAGGTGCCGCCCGGCAACATGAAGCCGGTCGCGTGGCAACCCACGCAGGTGGGGTCGCGATCGCGTCCCCGCGGCGCCAGCGCCGCCAGCGCGTGCGCGTGCTTGGTGGTCTCGAAGAACCGCGCCTGCGACGGGTGGCAGGCGGCGCAGGCGGCGCTGCCCGCGTACCGGGTCGGCTTGTCCTGGCCGGCGTCGCCAGGACGGACGGAGGTGGCGTCGGGGCGGGCATGGCGATCGGTCAGCATGATCCCCACCGCCAGCCCCGCCTTCGCCCGCCGGGCGTTCTCGGCGTTGTAGGCCGCCACCAGCTGCGCCGTCGCCTGCTGATCGGGGATCGATTCGTCGAGCGGGATGATGGTCCCTTCGTACCAGCTCCCTTCGATGGCGGCGGGGAGGGCCTGCGCGCTGGTGGTCTCGGTGGCGAGGGCCTTCTCGATCGCCTCGCGCCGCTGGCGGTAGAAGTCGTGAAGCTGGTTCGACTTGTCCTCGGCGGCCCGCCGGGCCAGATCCACCAGCTGCTGGCGGTGGTCGGCGATGATGGTCAGCAGCTGCGCGCGCTCCCCCCGATCCTTCCAGGACGTGGAGCCGCCGACGACGTGGACGTCGAGCCGCCCCACCAGCTTCCCCATCGTCATCGCATCCAGCAGCCGGGCGTGCCCCACGACCGACGGCGGCTGGAGCTGCATGCCGGTGTGCCCCTGCACCGCCCAGTCGATGCCGGGGACCTCCTGGAGAAACTTGTTCGCGGCGTCGGCCATCCCCAGGTGCAGCAGGGCGACGATCATCCTGGCGCCTCGGGCTCGGAGCGACGCCACCTCCTCGCGGCCGGCCGTCACCGGATCGGTCAGATGGACGGGCCACCGCTTCCATTCGCCGGCGTCTTCCGGCTGCGCGGCCACCACGCCGAAGATGCCGACCGGGAGCCCCGCGACCGTGACGATGCGATCGCGCGCGAACAGCGGGCGCCCCTTGCCGTCGACGAGATTCGAGGCGATCGCCGGGATCGCCATGGACTTGAACAACTTCTTTAACTGTTCTGGCCCAAGGGCCAGGTCTCGCTCGGCCGGAAGAACGGCGTCGATTCCCATGCGTCGGTACGCGGCGAGGATGAGGCGGGCCCGCCGTTCGTTCTCGCCCGGCGCGGGCGGGGCCAGGTTGTCCGCGTGGAACAGCGCCGGAACCAGCATGTCGCCGGCGTCGACGACCAGGACGCCGTCCGCCTCGCCCCGCGCGCGATCGACGACGGTGGCGCGTCGGGCCAGGCCGCCCAGCGGATGCGACGGGCAGCCGCAGTTCTCGTATTCACCCTGCAGGTTCGCCCCGTAGAGCAGCGAGAGCTCGGTGCCGCGCGCCGCCCGCGTCTCGGGGATGGCCGGCACCGCGGGCGTGGGCCGCGAGACAGGGGGAGCCGTCGCCAGCGGGGGAGCCGGAGGGGGCGCCGACCGGGGGGGGCGGTGGCAACCGTCGCCGAAACCGAGGATGCCGCCCAGGGCTACGAAAAGTATCGTGAAACGCCGCAAGCGCATGCAACAGCGGCATACTATGCGACAGCACGGCTCCCATGACGAATTCGAAGCGCGCCAAGAGCTCGACTCGCCCCCTCGCTCGGGAGGAGGGTGACGACGGCGACCAGCCCGACGAGCCGCTCGATCCGGCCGAGGCCCTGGGCGACGGCTCCGATGGCGACGCCGCGGTCGCCGGCGACGCGCCTGCCGCTCGACGCGCCGGGGGCCTGCTCCCCGTCGCCGCCGATCCCGATCTGGTCTCCCCCGGACCTCGCGATCCGGTGGCCCGTTTCATGGCCGAGATTCGCCGTTACCCGCGCCTCTCGGAAGACGAGGAACGCCGGCTCGGTCGGGCGGTGCGGGAGGCGGGCGACATGGACGCGGCCCGCCGCCTGGTGGTTCACAACCTGCGCCTGGTCATGTCGATCGCGAACCACTACCGGCGCGCCTGGGCCAACATCCTCGACCTGTTCCAGGAGGGGAGCGTGGGGCTGATGGAGGCGGTGAAGCGCTGGGAGCCATCGCTCGGCCCCCGCTTCGGTTCCTATGCGGCGTACTGGATTCGCGCCTATTTGTTGAAGTTCTTGATGACGAATTCGCGGCTCATCCACGTCGGCAACACACGGGCCGGGCGGAAGCTGTTCTTCCGCCTCGAGAAGGAGCGGCAGAAGCTGCTGGCGGCCGGGTTCGATCCCACGCCCAAGCTGCTGGCGGCGAAGCTGGACGTCAGCGAGCACGATCTCGAAGAGGTGGGACGCCACCTCGATTCGCGCGAGGTCTCCTTCGACCCGCGCGGCGGCGCCGACTCCGACGAGGGCTACCCCCTGGCCGAGCGGATACCGATCGAGCAGGCATCCCCCGAGGACAGCGCCGCCAGCGCCGAGATGAGCGGGAACCTGCACGAGGTGATGGGGCAGTTCGTCGACTCCCTGGTCGACGCGCGAGAGCGCGCCGTCTGGACCGAGCACCTCGCCGCCGAGGAGCCGCTGTCGCTGGGCGAGATCGGGGCGCGGTTCGGCGTCTCCAAGCAGCGCATGGGGCAGATCGCCGACAAGCTGAAAAAGCAGTTTCGGGACCGGGTGGAATCACGCATGGGATCGGACATCCGGACCGACTGGCTGGGCGAGGGGGACTAGGGAGCGGTGGGGGATGCAGCATCCCCCACGGGCCCCCCTTCGGAAACTCGACGCCGGCGCTCGCCCTCAGGTCGATGCGGTATATTGGGTCGCGAGGAAGTCGAAGGCGAAGCATGGCGACCGACAACAGCGATCAGGCAAGGCTGCTCGGCCCCACCACGCCGTTCCTCGAGGCGCCCAAGCTGCTCGGAGAGCGTCACCGCCTCATCGTCTGGCTCGGCGACACCGTGACGACCTGGCCGCTCCCTTCGAACGGCGCCGCGGTCATCGGCCGCTCGCCCGAGGCCACGATCCAGATCAGCTCGCCGATGGTGTCGCGCCAGCACGCGCGGCTCGTGATCAACCCGCGGCTGGCCATGATCTCCGACCAGGGGAGCCAGAACGGCACGCGGGTCAACGGGGAGCGCATTCAAGGCGATCGGCTCCTGACCTATGGGGACATCATCGGCTTCGGCGACGTGACGGCCGCGTTCGTCGAGGACCGGGGCGAGGGGGGCGAACGCAAAGCCGCCGCCGCGCTGGGCGAGGGGCGCCAGATCGAGCTGGGTGACAAGACCGTCCTGGTGGCCGACGACTCGATGCTGAACCTGTACGGTCAGCTCGAGATGCTGGCCCCGAGCGAGCTGTCCGTCCTGGTGCTGGGCGAGACCGGGACCGGCAAGGAGCTGGCGGCGTCGGCGCTGCACTTCTGGTCACGGCGGGGACGGCAGGCGTTGGTGACCATCAACTGCGCGTCGCTGCCCGAGGCGCTGGCGGAGAGCGAGCTGTTCGGGCACGAGCGGGGCGCCTTCTCGGGGGCGATCCAGGCCAAGCCGGGGCTGCTGGAGAGCGCCGCCGGCGGCACCGTCTTCCTCGACGAGATCGGCGATCTGGCGCCGCCGGTGCAGGCCAAGCTGCTGCGCGTGCTGGAGGCGCGGCGGGTGACGCGGTTGGGGTCGATTCAGGAGCGGCAGATCGACATTCGGGTGGTGGCGGCCACCCATCGCAACTTGCTCGACGACGTGAAGGCGGGGCGCTTTCGCGAGGATCTGTACTACCGGCTGGGGGCGGCGGTGGTCCGCGTTCCGGCGCTGCGCTTCCGGCGTCGCGAGATCCCCATCCTGGCCCGGGCCTTCGTCGAGCGAGCCCGGCATGCGCTGGGGCGCCCGCCGCTCGCGTTCTCCGAGAAGGCGATGGAGCTGCTGCGCGATCATCCCTGGCCCGGCAACGTGCGCGAGCTGAAGAACCTGGCCGACTATCTGGCGGCGACCGTCGCCGAGCCGGTCATCCTCCCCAACCACCTCGACGAGCGCCTCGGTGTCTCCACGGGGGTCGAGCAGACGATGGTGACCCTGGGGCCGCCCGACGTCCCGACGGGCCGGTCGCGCACCGTCGACGTCCGACCGCTGGCCGACGCGAACCGCCAGTTCGAACGGGAGCGGATCGTGAGCGCCATGGAGGCCACGGGGGGCAACAAGACGCAAGCGGCCCGCCTGCTGGGGGTGCCGCTGCGAACCTTCATGGAGAAGGTGAAGCGCCATGGCCTTGGCTGAAGCGCGCGGCGTCGCGCCCCCGCCCTCCGTGCCGACGGTGGCGTCTTCGCGCGACGTGATCGTCCTCTACGATGGCGTGTGCGGTCTGTGCAGCCGCCTGATCAGCTTCCTGTTGCCCCGCGATCGGCACCGGCGGCTTCGCTTCGCGGCGCTGCAGGGGAGGACCGCGGCGGCCATTCTGTCGCGCCACGGCGTCACGCCGACGGCGCCCGGCGCCGCGCCGCAGTCCGTCGTCCTGGTCGAGCTCCCCGATACCCCGTCCGAGCGGCTGTATTTCCGCTCGGACGCGGCGCTGCGCATCGCCCACGCCCTCCCCGGGGCCTGGCCGGCGCTGGCGTTGTTGCTGGTGCTGCCGAGGTTTCTGCGGGATTGGGGCTACGACCGCGTGGCCAACAGCCGCTACCGGATCTTCGGACGCCTCGACGCCTGCACCTTGCCCTCCCCCGAGAACCGGGCGCGGTTCCTCGACTGAAGTAGTATTTTCAGGTCATGGGGTCCGACAAGCCATCAGGGACGGTGACGGACGCCATCCGGCTCATGTCGATGACGGAGATCATCCGCCTGCAGGATCTCCTGTCCCAGGAGCTGAAGGTCCGCTTCGAGAAGGAGCTGGCGGTCGGCTTCTCGGACATCGCGGGCTCGACGGAGTACTTCACCCGTTTCGGTGACGAGGCGGGGCGAAAGCTGCAGCAGCGGCACTTCGACTTTCTGCAGAGGGTGTTGCCAGGCAAAGAGGGGCGGGTCGTCGACACGGCGGGCGACGGCGCGTTCATGGTGTTCCCTGCGGTCGAGGCGGCCGCAGGCGCGTTCATCGAGCTGCAGAAGGCGATCTCGGTCGACAACGTCATGCGCCCGCGCGAGCACCAGCTGCAGGTGCGCCTGGGTCTGCACTGGGGGCCGCTGTTGACCGACGGCGAGCAGGTGACGGGCGAATCGGTCAACCTGGCCTCGCGCGTGACGGCCTCGGCGGCGCCTGGAGAGATCCGGCTGACGATGGATGCTTTCCGTCGCTTCTCGAGCACGTTCTATCGGCTGTCGAGCCGCGTGCTGGGCCCGGTGGCCTTGAAGGGGATGGTTCGCCCCATCGAGCTGCTGACCCTGCAATGGCGCGATCGAAACGTCTTCCCCGATTCGGTGCGCATACGCGAGACGGGCTGGCAGGTGCGCCTGCCCGCGCAGGACACGATCTCGTTCGGTCGGCTCCAGGAGAACGAGGGCGTGGCGGCGAACGACGTCGTGCTGGCGATGACGGAGACGGCCGACACGTTGAAGATCTCGCGCTGGCAATTCGAGCTACGCCGCTACTCCGACGGGTTCAGGCTGCGCCCGGTATCGGAGCAGCTCACCGAGGTGGACGGCCTGCCGGTCGCCAAGGGGATGGAGGTCCTGATCAAGCCCGGCACCGTGGTGCGCGTCGCGCGGGTGGCCACGCTCGAGTTCTTCAGCCAACCCCTCGTGGCAGGACCGGGCGGCGGCGAGACAATCATGCCCACGACGTAGGGGGGCTCGCCCCCCTACGAGACCCCCAGGAGTGTGCTGTGGGGGGCCGCGCGGGCGAAGCCCGCGCTCCCGTCGATGAACCCGCCCCTCCCGTCGCTCTGACGCCACGGCAAAAAGAAGAAGCAGAGAGAGCAGACGAAAGCGGAAGAAGCAGAAGAACGCCTGGGAAGAGCGAGACGGTGAGCACAGATCCAAGTCAGCCTCGCCCCGCGAAGCGGGGAGAGGGCCGGGGTGAGGGGAGCTCGCGTCCAGTCGAGAGGCGTCTGGCGATCGCGCGTCAGCTGGATTTACTGCCCCTCTTCGCGGCGGTGGCTCTCGGCCAGGGCCACCAGACGGTCGCGGTCGACCTTGTCTTCCGAGGCGACCGCCACGCGGCACGGGGTGACGGCGCGCAGGGTCGACGTACGCACGCCCCCTTCGAGCAGCGCCCGTTCTCCCAGCACGGCCCCCGGTCCCACCTCCGCGACCTGGGCGTCGTCGACCAGCACTTCGAGGACGCCATCGAGCAGCAGGAACAGCTCGTGCCCCGCGGCGCCCTGTTCGCATAGCGTCTCTCCGGTCTCGAGCCGGCGGATGGTCGGCTTCTGCCCCGCGCGCATGATGACGCCGGCGAGCTGGCGCTCCAGCGCCGTCTCGACCGCGTGGACGATGGCGGGCGAGTCGGAGTCGCCCCAGGGGGTCTGGTCGCCAAAGCTGGCGGTGTTCCAGGTCTTGAAGTCGGTCACGCTGCTCTTCTGCACCAGGTTCCCGCCGGCGTCGTAGATCCAGTGGCGCGGGAACGGGCTGGCGCCGATCAAGCGCCCTTCGGCGGCGCCGTCGGGGCGAAGCACGAGCTCGAGGGTCGTCCAGGCGGTCGCCGCCGCGATCTGGAACCAGGGCGGGCGCTTGACCCGGCGGGGAGCCGGCACCCCCGTGCGTCCGCCGCAGGTCTGCACGAAGCGGACGCTGCCGTCGGCGCGGCGCTCGGGTGGGGGACGCAGCGACGGAAACACCGTGGGGGCGAACGTCACCGACCCGACGCCGAACCGCAAGGTCGTCGAACAGACGACGCCGTCACCGTCGAGACCGGCGTCGACCACGCCCCCCCCCTCGACGTCGATCCAGGCGGACAGCCAGTTCGCGAAGCGGAACCGATCCGCGGCCACCAGCGTGCGCAGCGTCTCCACATCGGCGAACGTCGCCGGCGGCGGGGCGTCGTAGCGCGCCATCCCGATGGCGAACGGGACCTTGTAAGCGCCCGAGACGGCCTCCGATGGAATCCACGAGATCGACGTGACGCTCGACCGAATTCGCATCGTATCCGGGAAATGCTAGCCGCCCCTCGTCCAGCCGGCAATGCGGCCGGCGTGGACACCACCACCTCAGTGAGCGGGCAGACGGCGCGATTCGGTCAACACGAAGCGGGCCAGGTCCGCTATCTCTTCGGGCGCCAGCTTGCCGGCGAAGCGGGGCATCTTGTTCTTGCTGCCGTAGAGCCGGTCGTCACCCGCGTCGCCGATGATGTCGAGCAGGTACGCCAGCGTGCCGCGCCCCTTCAGGTTCGGTCCGCTGTTGCCGCTCGTGCCGTCGAAGTCGTGGCACGAGTCGCAGTCTTTCTCGGACAGCAACCCCTGCGCCTTCTGCACGAGCGCGCGGTTGACGTCGGTCGCGCCGGTCTCGGCGTAGACCAGCTCCGTCAGGCCCGCGAGCTCCTCGTCGGTGCCGGTGACCGCCTTCATTCCCTTTTCGAGCTTCGCGCCCGCCATGAAGCGCGGACCGGCCGGGTCACGCAGGAACGCGTCGATCCAGGCGCGCGAGTTGTAGTCCTTGAGGTCGGGCCCATCCTTGCCGCCCGTTGCGGTGAACGAGTGGCAGGTGGCGCAGTGCTCGCCCCACAGCTCGCGCACGTGGAAGGCGGGGTCGTTGCGGTAGACGGCGAGGCCCCCCTCGGGGAGCACCCCTTTGCGTGCCAGGGTGCGCGCCAGCTGGGCGCGCTCCTCGGCCTCGGCGCGGGACTGCTGGAAGGCGGCATCGTGGTTGTCGCGACGGATGGGGAGATACCCGAGCACGCACAGCATGACCGCACCGAACAGCGCGCCGAACAGCAGCGGCTTGCGCCGGCGCGGGTCGCGGTCGGGGGAGCGATCGAGCCAGGGGAGGCTGCCCAGCACCAGGGCGATGACGGCGGGGGACACCACCACCACCAGCATCTCGAGCGGGCCCTCGAAGTATTTCCGGACCTGGTACATCGGCAGCATGTACCACTCGGGCCGCGCCTGGAAGTTGCCCGTGGGATCGGCGGGACCCATCAGCTCCGCGCCGTGGGTCTGGATCACGATCAGCCCCAGGATCACGAACGTCACGCCACACGCGATCGCGTCGCGTGAGGCCTGATAGGGCCAGTAGGGGCGGGTGGCGCGCGCCAGACGGACCTCGTCGACGCCCCAGCGTGGGGTGACGCCGTGGCGCTTGACGATGGCGATGTGGATGATCAGAAAGGCCACCGCCAGCGCGGGCAGGATGTACGTGTGGGCAGCGTTGATGTGAGTGAGGGTGTAGTTCCCCATCGTCGTGCCACCCTGCATGAGCCGCTGCAGGAACGGCCCCGCGATGGGCGCCGTCCCGGTGATCATGAAGTCGACCTGCTTTGCCGCATACCCCTTCTCGTCCCAGGGGAGCCCGTAGCCCGACAGCGCGAACAGCAGCAGCAGGGCCATGAAGCCGAGGCCGGTCAGCCAGCTCATCTCGCGCGGGGCCTTGTAGGCGCCGAAGATCACGACCTGCATCGCGTGCACGGCGGCCAGCACGATCAGCGCCGACGAGCCGAAGCTGTGCAGCCCGCGGATGAACCACCCGAACGACAGGGTGTCCTGGATGAACGCCGTCGATGCCCAGGCGCCGCTGACCGACGGGTCGTAGTACGTGGCCATCAGCACGCCGGTGGCGAACTCCATCAGCAGCAGAAACGTCAGCACCGAGCCGAAGACGTACCACCAGCGCGCGCCGCCCGGGATCGGCTCGTCGGTGATCAGCTTGACCACCGTGGAATAGCCGGTGCGTTGATCGAGCCAGTCACCGAGGCGGGCCAGGGCCGGCGCTCCGGGGCTCGGCTTCTGGGCCTGATGCTTGCGGGCCGAGGCCGGCTGGGGGGGGCGGGGCGCCGGGGGCTGCTCGGCCATCAGACGGGCTCTTTCGACTTCGTCGCGACCTTGAACCGCTGGTAACGGACCCGGATCTCGCTGTCCGTGGCCACCACGTCGAGCTCGTCGAGCCCGCGCGGGGACGGCCCGTAGAGGCACTGGCCGTCGGTGCCGAAGCCCGACTGATGACAGGGGCAGACGAACTTCTCGGTCTTCTCGTCCCAGTCGATGCCGCACCCCAGGTGAGGACAGACCGTCGAGTAGGCGTGCACGCGATTCTCGGGACCGCGCACCAGCCAGGCGGCCCCCAGCTTCACCTTCTCGAGGCGGGCCCATCCGTCGCTGATGTTGCTGATCACGTCGACCCGGACAGGCTTCCCCACCTTGAGCTCGGCCGGCACTGCCAGCACCCGGATCGGCTCGGGACCGGCCGTCGCGACCTTGGCGCGCAGCGGATGCAGCAGGAATCCCAGGCCCGGAATGGCGGCCAGGGCGCCCAGGACGGCCGCCGAGCCTCCGACTATCGCCTTGAGAAATCCACGGCGGGGGTCCACATCCTGGTCAGCCATGTGTTGAATTTGGGGAAATGGTGCCTGCGAACACCGAGGAGGTCAACGGGGTGTTTCCGGAACTATTCCTGTCTTTCGTAGTCCCGGCCGAAGGGGGCGGTTACCTGTACCTCGATGGAAAATAAATCAGGCCGGGTATCGTGAGACACCCGGCCTGCAATTTCGGAAAAGATCTTACAAAGAGATCTGAGGGGTCGAAGTGCTGCGCGGACCCCTTAGCCCTTGCGGACGTTCGCGGCCTGAAGACCCTTGGGGCCTTCGACGATGTCGAACGCGACCTCTTGTCCTTCGCTCAACGAGCGGAATCCCTCGGCGACGATTGCCGAGTGGTGGACGAACACGTCTGGGCCATCCTCACGTGCAATGAACCCGAACCCCTTCGCATCGTTGAACCATTTCACCTTGCCAGTTGCCATTTACTACCCTCCTCGAACATTGAGTTACTTATCCCGTGGCGCACACGCCACGGAATTCTAGGACGGCAAGGTACAAGGCTTGGAAAAGCTGTCAAGTCCTTTCAATCGCTCCGAAAAAACCTGCTGTGGCTTGGTCTGGATGTGGGACATCCAGAACGGCGCGAATCGCGCCGATTCCGGCGGCGCCCGCCTCTCGGCAGGCTCGCCCGCGGTCCTGATCGATGCCACCAATGGCGACGACCCTGGCCCCGGTCGCGCACGCCGCGCGCAGCGCTGAAATGCCGAGCGGAGGGCCATAGGCCCGCTTCGACGGCGTTTCGAAAACCGGACCGAAAACGACGAACGAGATCCGGGGATGGGCGGTCCGTTGGATCACCTCGGCGACCGAGTGCGTCGACGCCGCGATGGCCAGCCCGGGCGCCAGCGCGTCCACGTCTTCGACGGTCAGCGCGCCGCCGCCCAGGTGGACGCCATCGGCGCCGCTCGCCAGCGCCACGTCGACCCGGTCGTTGATGAACAGCCGCACGTTTCGCGCCGTCGTCACCGCGCGCAGCGCGCGGGCCAGCGCGAGCAGCGGACGCGCGGCGAGATCCTTCTCGCGAAGCTGCACGGCCACCGTGCCCGCCACCGAGGCGCTCCCCGGCAGCCCGTCGAGGGCACGAGCGATCACCTCGGGCAGGGGGCGTCCGCGCGTGGCGTGTCGATCGGTGACGAGATAGAGCAGTGGCGCGGCGGGGCCGGTCATCACTCGATGAGGCCGCCGAGCGGGGACGAGGCGTTCGCGTACGCCTTGCGCGGGATGCGCCCCGCGCGGAACGCCTTGCGCCCGGCGATGATGCCGTCGCGCATCGCCTCCGCCATCAGCACCGGGTGCCTGGCCTCGGCGATGGCCGTGTTCATGAGCACGCCGTGGCAGCCCAGCTCCATGGCCACGGCGGCGTCGGAGGCGGTGCCCACGCCCGCGTCGACGATGATCGGCACCTTGGCCCGCTCGAGGATGATGCGGATGTTGTAAGGGTTGCGGATCCCCAGGCCCGAGCCGATGGGCGCCGCCAGCGGCATCACCGCCGCGCAGCCGACATCCTCGAGCTTGCGCGCGACGATCGGATCGTCGAGGCAGTAGGGGAGCACGACGAAGCCCTCCTTGACCAGGATCGCGGCGGCGGCCACGGTGGCTTCGTTGTCGGGAAACAGCGTCTGCGGATCGCCGATCACCTCCAGCTTCACCATCTCGGCCATGCCGAGCTCGCGCGCCAGCCGGCAGGTGCGCACGGCCTCCTCGACGGTGTAGCAGCCGGCCGTGTTGGGCAGGATGGTGTGGCGCTTGCGGTCGATCGTGTCGAGCACGTTCGGTTTGCCGGGGGTCAGGTCGACCCGACGCAGGGCCACGGTCACGATCTCGGCGCCCGAGCGATCGATCGCCTCGCGCCCCTCCTCGAGGCTGCGGTATTTCCCGGTGCCCACCAGCAGGCGGGACTTGAACGCCCGGCCGGCGATGACGAGCGGCTCGTCCTCGGCGAGGGCGGGGGGGGCGCCCGAGCCGCCTCCGACGAAGGCGACGATCTCCAGGCGATCTCCGTCGGCCAGCGCCGCCGCCGACCAGGTGGTGCGGGGGATGACCTCTTCGTTCCGCTCGATCGCCACCCGGGTGGGGTCGACCCCCATCGTCGCCAGCAGCGCCGCGACGGTGGTGCCCGACGCCGCCGCGCGCCGCTCGCCGTTGACGGTGATGTGAAGCTCGCTCATCGCGCCAAAGATACAACAGCGAGGGCGCCCCGCATGTTAAACAGCAGCCGGATCCGCCATGCGCTGCCCGTTCTGTTCGGCCATAGAGGACAAAGTCGTCGACACCCGTCCGTCCGACAACGAGCAGGTGATCCGTCGCCGGCGCGAGTGCTCGAGCTGCGAGCGGCGCTTCACGACGTACGAGCGGGTCGACGAGATCTTGCCGCTCATCGTGAAGAAGGATGGGCGTCGCGAGCCGTTCGATCGGGTCAAGGTGCTGACGGGATTGAAGCGCGCTTGCTCGAAGCGACCGGTGTCGCTCGACACCATCGAGCGCACGGTCGATCGCATCGAGCGCGAGCTGCAGGACGGCGGCGAGAAGGAGGTGCCGACCACCCGCATCGGCGACGCCGTCATGGTGGCCCTGCGCAATATCGACGACGTTGCCTATGTCAGATTCGCCTCTGTTTATCGATCGTTCCGCGACGTTGCTGAGCTGATGGATGAGCTGAAGGCGCTGATCGACGCGCGCGGAGGCCCGCGCCGGTGACGGCGCCGCTCGACGCCGCCGACATTCGCTTCATGCGCCGCGCGCTGGCGCTGGCGCGGCGGGGCGCGGGCACGACGAAGCCCAACCCCATGGTGGGGGCGGTGGTGGTGCGACGGGGACGGATTCTCGCCGAGGGATTTCACCGTCGCCCCGGCCAGGCGCACGCCGAGGTGGAGGCACTGGCGCGGCTCGGCGGTCGTGCCCCGGGCGCGACCATCTACGTGTCACTCGAACCGTGCGCCCACACGGGGCGCACGCCCCCCTGCACGACGGCGCTGCTGGCGGCGGGGGTGGCGCGCGTGGTCGTGGGGGTGCGCGATCCCAATCCGCTGGTCGACGGCCAGGGGATCGCCCGGCTGAGACGGGGCGGGGTCCAGGTCGACGTCGGCTGCCTCGAGGACGAATGCCGCGACCTCAACCGGGCCTTCTTCACCTGGGTCAGCCAGAAGCGCCCGCTGGTGACGCTGAAGGTGGCGGCGACCTGGGACGGCTTCATCGCGGACCGTCGCGAGCGGAAGGTGGTCGCGCCCGCCTGGTTGACGGGACCGGAGGCGCGGGCGGCCGCCCAGGGGATGCGCGCCGCCCACGACGCCGTGCTGGTCGGCGCGACCACGGTCCGGGACGACGACCCCCTGCTGACCGATCGGCGTCCTCCCCGCCGTGGCAGGACGAAGCGGGCGCGCCAGCCGCTGCGCGTGGTGCTGGACGGGCGCCTCTCGATTTCGCCCCGGGCGCGCCTGGTGACCAGCGCCGCCGAGACGCCGACCCTGGTCGTCGGGGCTCGGGGCGCGGCCGTGGCGCGCGTGAAGGCGCTGACCAACGCCGGGGCGGAGGTCGCGCTGCTGCCCGCGCGCGCGGGCCGTGTCCCCATTCGCGCCCTGCTCGCGCACCTGGCCGCGCGTGACGTGCAGTCGCTGCTGGTGGAGGGGGGCGCCGAGATTCACGGCGCGTTCATCGCCGCCGGGTTGGTCGATCGGGTGGCGTTCTTCCTCGCGCCGCGCCTGCTGGGGGGCGGGCTGTCGATCGCCGCGGGGCCCGGGCGGCCCGTCGCGAACGCCCTGGTGCTCGGCCAGTCTCGTCTGCGCAGGCTGGGGAGCGATCTGTTGATCGAAGCCGACGTCATTCCGGCCTGAGCGCTTGACCGCGTCGCCTGCCCCGGGCAGCGTCGACCCGGTGCCGTTTCGCGGGCAGCCGTTTCATCGCAAGCCGATCGCCACGGTGGTGGAGGGCGCGACCTCCGGGGGGGGCATGCGCCGGGTGCTCGGCGCGGGGCACCTCACCCTCCTCGGCGTGGGCGCGATCGTGGGCGCGGGCATCTTCTCGAGCATCGGCCAGATGGCGGCCGGCAGCGCCGGCGTGCCCGGGGCGGGCCCGGCGCTCGTCGTCTCGTACCTGCTGACGGCCGTGGCCTGCGGCCTGGCGGCGCTGTGCTACGCCGAGATCGCGGCGCTCGTGCCGACGGCCGGCAGCGCGTACAGCTACGCCTATGCCGCGTTCGGCGAGATCTGGGCCTGGATCATCGGCTGGGACCTGATCATCGAGTACGCGATCGGGAACGTGTATGTCGCGCAGAGCTGGTCGGACTATTTCCGCTCCTTCCTGCGCGGGGCGCTGGGCGTCGACCTGCCGGCCTGGCTGGCCACCGACCTGCAGACGGCCGCCGCCGATCCGACGATTCGCGCGGTGGCGCCGACCTTCGCGGGCCATGTCGTGGCCGTCAACGTCCCCGCCGCCGCGATCACCGCGGTGCTGACCATCCTGCTGGTGGCGGGGATCAAG
>DASYCK010000160.1:0-22049 GCA_036500205.1 Polyangia bacterium
AGAACGTGCTCGGCGTGGCGATGCCCTCGCGCTACTCGTCTCCCGGTGCGCTCGCCGACGCGCGCCTGCTCGACGAGAACCTGGACATCGCGTTCACCATCGTACCGATCGAGCCGATGTTCGCCGCCTATCTCGAGACGCTGGCGCCGGCGCTCGACGCCTTCGCCCCCGGTCAAAGCCCCGAGACGGCCGCCGCCGCCGCCGATCTGACCGCGCAGAACCTGCAGGCACGCGTGCGCGGCGCCATCCTCATGGCCCTCTCGAACCGGCAGGATCGGTTGCTCCTCAGCACGGGCAACAAGAGTGAGATCGCCACCGGCTACTGCACGCTCTATGGCGACATGGCCGGCGGCCTGGCGGTCATCAGCGACGTCCCCAAGACGATGGTCTACCGGCTGGCGCGGGCGGTGAACGCCGAGCGCGCGGTGATCCCCGAGGCGACGCTGACCAAGCCGCCGTCCGCCGAGCTGCGCCCGAACCAGACCGATCAGGACAGCCTGCCGCCTTACGACTTGCTCGACGCGATCCTCGACGCTCACCTGGTCCGTGGGCTCGACCTCGGGGCGCTGGTGGCCGAGGGCTTCGATCCCGCCGTCGCCCGCGACGTCGTTCGTCGCGTCCAGCAGAGCGAGTACAAGCGCCGTCAGATGGCGCCGGGTCTCAAGATCACCGGCAAGTCGTTTGGCCCGGGCCGTCGCTACCCGATCGCCCGATTGTGACTCGGCCGGCGATCCGCGCGATCGCGCGGAAGTTGTACGTCTTTCGACCTTGCGGTCTCTGCGCCTTCTTGTATCGTCCGCCGCTCGAAACCGGAGGATCCCGATGCGCGCCGTAATTGCTGTTTTGCCTGGTGACGGGATTGGCCCCGAGGTCGTCGATCAGGCCCGGCGCGTGCTGGCCGCAATCGGTGACAAGTGGGGGCACAGCTTCACCCTCAAGGACGCGCTCATCGGCGGCATCGCCATTGACGAGACCGGGTCGGCGCTGCCGCCCGACACGCTGGAGATCTCCCGCGCCGCCGACGCGGTCCTGCTGGGCGCGGTGGGCGGGCCCAAGTGGGACAACCCGCGCGCCCAGGTGCGGCCCGAGCAGGGCCTGCTGGCCATTCGCAAGGCGCTCGGGCTGTTCGCCAACCTCCGCCCGGTGTCGGTCAACCCGAAGGTGATGCACGCCTCGCCGCTCCGGCCCGATCTGCTGGCGGGCGTCGACATGGTCGTCGTTCGCGAGCTGACCGGCGGGATCTACTTCGGCGACAAGCTGCGCGACGGCGACCGCGCCTCCGACCTCTGCGTCTACACCGTGGCCGAGGTCGAGCGGATCGTGCGCACCGCGGCCCGCCTCGCGCGCGGGCGCCGCAAGAAGGTCACCTCCGTCGACAAGGCGAACGTGCTCGAGACGTCGCGTCTGTGGCGCGAGGTGACGACGCGGGTGATGGCCGAAGAGTTCCCCGACGTCGCGCTCTCACACATGCTGGTCGACGCCTGCGCGATGCACCTCATCCGCCGCCCGGCCGACTTCGACGTCATCGTCACCGAGAACATGTTCGGCGACATCCTCACCGACGAAGCCTCGATGCTGGCCGGGTCGATGGGGATGCTCCCGTCGGCATCGCTCGGGGAGGGCAAGCGGGGTCTCTACGAGCCGATCCACGGCTCGGCGCCGGACATCGCCGGCAAAGGCGTCGCCAATCCCTACGCCACCATCCTGAGCGTGGCGCTGCTCTGCCGTTATTCTTTGGGCCTCGAGACCGAGGCGCGCGCCATCGAGGCGGCGGTCGCTGCGGCGATCGATCGCGGCGTGCTGACCGGCGATCTGGCCCCGCCCGGGACGGCCGCCGTCACCACCGCCGTCGCCGGCGACGCGGTGCTGGAAGCTCTGCGGCGCGGCTGAGGCTCGCTTTTCCGGCGTCTCTCGCCAGATTTCTGGCTCGAACGGAGCAACAGGCAGCGTTAGCGCTCCATTGCGGCCACCCTACGCCCGGTGACCCCCTCGACAGCCTGAGCTGCGACTGTTACAGTTAAGTCGTTAAGCCGAGTCTTCTGGTGCTACGTCAGGTATCTCCCGTCTCCACTCTCGGCCCGGCCGGCGCAGACCCCGACCGCAGGTTGCCGCTGTCGACCTCGATGTCCAGCGTGCCGCGACGGTGGTCGTCCGTCGCTCAGTTTTCTCCCTAGTTGGTGCCCGAGACGCGCCGAACCGCCGAATCCGTGTAACGAAGGAGAGAGAGATGGGAACCAGGCTTTACGTGGGAAATTTGTCGTACAACGTCACCGAGCCCGAGCTGCGCGACGCCTTCGCCGAAGGAGGCCGCAACGTCGTCGAGGTGAAGGTCGTCATGGACCGGGACACGGGCCGGCCGCGCGGATTCGCGTTCGTGGAGATGGGGAGCGACGACGAGGCTGCGGCTGTTATCAGCTCTCTCAACGGACGTGAGATTCAAGGGCGCCCGATCAACGTCAGCGAGGCGCGCGCTCGGGCCCCGCGTGGTGGTGGCGGTGGCGGCTACGCCGGGGGAGGTGGCGGCTACGGCGGCGGCGGTGGCGGCGGCGGTGGCCGCGGCGGCCGTGGCGGCGGTGGTGGCGACTACGGCGGCGAGGGCCGTGGTCGCGGTCGTCGCGGCGGCTGGTAAAGCTACAACCTTGGAACCCTCAGAGGGTTCCAAACCTCCCGCGACGGGCCTCCGGCGGCGCAGCCGCCTGCGCCCCACGCGATCAGCTCTACGCCAGGGCCCGGAGGCCTTCGGGGTCGGAGAGGATCACGCGCCGGCCCTCGGTCTGAATCAGGCCCTTGCGCTTGAACTGCGACAGCGTGAGCGACACGGTCTCACGCGTCGACCCGATGAGGTTGGCCATCTCCTGGTGGGTGATCTTGAGGCCTACCACCAGACCGCGCTGATCCGACACGCCGTGCTCCTGGCCGAGGCTGAGCAGCAGCTCGGCCAGCTTGGCGCCCACGTCCTTGAAGATCAGCTGCTCGACGCGGGTCTCCAGATCCTTGCGCCGGGCGATGAGCGCGCGTGAGAACTTGTAGGAGGCGCCCCCGTCGTTGCGCAGGAGGTCGTCGACCGCCTCTCGTGGAATCTCGATGGTCGTCGAGGCATCCATCGCCTCGGCCATCTCCTCGCGGGGACCGCCTTCGAGCAGACAGGGCTCGCCGAAGAAGTCCCCTTCGCCGCGGTACGCCAAGGTCAGCTCCTTGCCGTCGCGCGTGACCTTGGAAATCTTGATTCTTCCGCTGGTCAGAAAATGCACCCCCTGGGCGCGATCACCCGGTAGGTAGATGACCTGCCGCGGGCGATACGTCCCCATGGTCAACCCAGGCATAATGGCCTGCAGCAAGTCGATCGGCGTCTCGGCCAGGACCCCGCACTTCCTCAACAACGCTATCCCTTCCTTGGCGTCCACGGACATTGGGGGTTTGTAGCACGAGACAGGATTCTGACAACCAAAAGTTGGTGAAGTAGGCTACATACCGCGTTGTGTCTTGGCGTCGCGCACGAGCATTCGGGCGCCCAGCGCGAAGACCACAGCACCGAGCGTGCCGAAAAGCAGCTTCGTCCGCACCGGAAGGGCGGTCGTGTCGTCGGCGCCCAGGCGGGCGAGGACGATGAGGCAGGCATTGTTCACGAAGTGCGCCGCCATCGCCGGGACGATCGAGCCGCTGGCGAGCGCGATGCCGGAGAGCGCCATGCCGAGCAGCGCCGTCGGCAGGATGCGCCAGGGGTCGAGGTGGAAGATCCCGAACAGGAGACCGGTGAGCACCGCGGCCCAAAGCGGGGAGAACCGCGAACGCAGACCCCGCAAGATGGGCCCGCGGAACAGCGCCTCCTCGCAGATCGCCGGGGTGAGCGCCATCAGGAACAGCGTCGCCAAGAGGCCCCGGCCGCCCGCGGGTGGCGCGACGGCGCGCCGCAGGCTCTCCACGACCTCCTTGGGAGCGGGGAGGATCCACTCGGCGGCAAGGCCGATCACCAGCCACCCCGAGGCGCCGATCAGGATGGCCCCCGCGAGCGCGGACGCCGACGGCGTGCGCAGACGCAGCACGCGCGCGAGCGGCTGACCGCGCCCCCGCGCGTAGACCCAGACGAGGCCGCCCAGGCCGACCCACTCGGAGAGCAGCAGGCCGGGCCCGAGACGCCAGCTCTGCAGCGGTACGAACAGGAAGAAGAGCAGCACGCACGCGACGGCGTAGAGCGCGACCGCGTGCCCGGGGGTGGGGCCCTCGTCGGGGGCCTCGGCGGGCGCGGCGCGTCCTCGGACCACGTGACGGAGCCAGGCGCCGAGACCCAGCCCCGCCTCGTCGGTGAAGAACAGGCGCTCGGAGTCGTAGAGCCGCGCCGCGAGCGCCAGCGCCGCCCCGCCGTAGAGCGCCGTGCTGGCCAGGACGGCCAGCGCCATGGCGATCGTGGCGCGGCCGAGGATGAGATCGCGCGCGAGCAACGTGACGCCCACGCCGGGAATGAAGGCGGTGAGGCCGTCCAGCCGGAAGTCGCCGAGGCCCGCGGTGAGCGCCGGCGCCATGCAGAGGAAATAGACCGGCGTGAGCAGCGTCTGCGCCTCCTTGTAGCTGCGGGCGAGCGCGCCGATCGCCACCATGACGGACGCGAACAGGAAGGCGGTCGGGGGGATGACGGCGAACGCCGCGGCCGCGTGCAGCCAGGGGATGGTCATCCGCGCCTCGGCCGCTAGCAGGCGGGTCCCCTCGAGCACGGTGAGCGACATCGAGGCCAGGTTGAGCGCGCCGGTCAGCGAGGCCAGCGTGGCCACGGCCAGCACCTTGCCCGCCATCAGCGCGGCGCGATCGATAGGCGCCGAGAGCGTCGTTTCGAGGGTGCTCCGCTCGCGCTCGCCGGCGGTGATGTCGATGGCGGGATGGAACGCGCCCAGCATGACCATCACCACCACGACCAGCGGCAGGATTTTCGAGAGCAGGTAGCCGCTCACCTCGGCGCGCCGCGCGATGCCGGTGGTGACGACGGAGTAGGCAGGCAGGCAGGCGGAGCCCCCCACCGGGGCGGAGAGCGCGTGTTCGACCCGATCGCGCGCGGCGGTCGAGTCCTCGCGGGTCTCGTCGTAATAGAGCCGGACCACGGGTGGGCCGGCGCTGGAGCCGGCGGGGCCGGCGCTGGAGCCGGTGGGGCCCTGGGGGCCCGGCGCCACCTCGGCGATGGCGTCGACGCGGTTGGCCGCGACGTCGCCCTGCGCGGCGCCCGACACCAGCGTCACCGCGGGCGAGGCGAGGCGGCGCCGCAGCTCGGTGGCCAGCGCGGGGGGCCCGTTCACCGCGACCCGCGCCACGTGCGCCTCGACCCGCGCGACGCGCGCCGAGAGCACCTGGGCCGTGACCAGCGAGACGAGCGGGTAGATCACCAGCGGGAAGAGCACCATCACCGCCAGGGTCCGCCGATCGCGCAGCGTCTCGCGGAGCTCCTTGCCGGCCACCAGCCGGACCTCACGCAGCCTCACGGCGCGGCCCCCGCGGCGTCGTCGCCGCCGACGAGGCGCAGGAAGGCCTCCTCCAGGCTGGGAGCGCCGCCCGCCGTCGCGCGGAGCTCGGCCGGCGTCCCCTCGGCCAGGAGTCGCCCGCCGTGCAGGAGGCCGACCCGGTCGCAGAGCAGCTCGGCTTCCGCGAGGTAGTGGGTCGAGAAGACGACCGCCTTGCCGCGGTCGCGCTCGGCGCGCACGAAGGCGCGCAGGAAGCGCGAGGCGAGGACGTCGAGGCCGGCGGTCGGCTCGTCGAGGACCAGCACCGCCGGATCGTGCAGCATGGCGCGCGCGATCGAGAGCCGCTGGCGCTCGCCGGTCGAGAGCGCCTCGCAGCGCCGGCCGAAGAACGGCTGAAGGTCCAGCGCCCGGGTCAGCGCCGCGACGCGCGCCTCGGCCTCGGCGGGCCGAAGGCCGTAGAGCTGCGCGAAGTAGTCGAGCAGCTCGCGCCCGGTCAGGCGCGCGTAGAGGCCGGTGGTGTTGGTGAGGAACCCGAGGCGCCGCCGCACGCCCAGCGGATCGGCCGCGACGTCGATCCCGTCGACGACGGCGCGTCCCGAGGTCGGGGTGAGGATCCCCGCCAACACCCGCAGCGTGGTGGTCTTGCCGGCGCCGTTGGGGCCGAGCAGGCCGTAGATCTCACCGGCCGCCACCCGGAACGAGAGCCCGGCCACCGCCGTCTTGCTGATGAAGCGCTTGACCAGCGAGTCGACGACGACGGCCGGCTCTGGCTCTTGCATGGCGCGAGGAGGATAACGCGACCGCGGTCGCGCGTCCGTCAGCAGGCGCCTGGGGCGCAGTAGATCTCGGTCTGGCCCTGGTCGATCGCGGTAAAGTTCACGGTGCTGCAGGCGCCGACGGTGTCTTCCTTGCTCGTCGGATTGTAGGTGCCGGTGCAGGGGGGCGGCGCCGGAGTGCCCGCCGGGGGCGTGGCGGCGTAGGGGCCCCCGTCGTCGTACTTGACGTAGACGCGCATGGGGGTCGAGACGCCCTTGCTGCCGGCCAGATCGGCCGAGGCGACGGCCATGCAGATCCACGCTCCATCGGGGATGTTGTTGGCCTTGGTGTCGAGCTGATTGCCCAGGCAGCGCGCGCTGTCGACAGGCTCGATCCCCCAGATGGCCGGCAGGTTCTCCGAGTAGCCGACGGCGATCGTGGGCTGTTCGAACCCGTCCAGGTCGCAGAGGCGCTTGGGCGGCGTGGTGTCGGAGCCGACGATGCACGGGGAGGGGAGCGCCAGGTCGGCGGTGTCGTAGTCAGATTTGAAGAAGTCGGCGTTGCCGGCCGGCTTCACGCCGGCCAGGCGGATCTTGAGGACCTGATCGCTCTGGGTGAGGGGCCCGGTGGTGGGGACGAGATTCGGGTTGATCTCGTCGCAGTAACCGTCGCCGTCGCTGTCGACGACCAGGGGCTTCGAGGTGTCGGTGAGGATGTAGACGTTGGTGTCGTTCGGATCGATGCCGGCGATGGGGACGACCTTGAGCCCATTGGCTCGTTCGTTGCCGTCGTCCTCGATCTTGGCGCGCAGGTCGAACACCTGCGGCACCATGGTGCCGTCCTTGGGCATGTCGCCGATCTCTTGCTGGAGGCCCAGCGGATCGAACAGCGTCGAGCACTCGTATCCCTGCGCCGTGAGACGCATCTGACGCATCTTGGGCGGCTGGAGATCGGACAGCGGCGGGATGTTGTCGACCGCGAACTCGTACCCCAGCGAGCTCTCGTTCCCGGGCACGTCGGTGGCCCGGAAGGAGACCGTCGGATAGACGATGCAGAGATCGGTCGCGGGCGCTGGCTTGCACTGAGTGAGGTTGTGCGTGTCGAACAGCGTGCTGTAAACGCCACCCCCCTGCGGCTCGAGCTGCAGGGTGAACACCGGGTTCCCGCTCTCATCCCCGATGATCGCGACGACCGACGAGTCGAGCACACCCGACGGATCCGTCACCGTCGCCGAGACGGTGACCACGCCGCCGGCGATGATCCCCGGCGCCGGGTTGGTGGTGCCGATGGTCGGACCGGTGGTGTCGATGACGAAGATGCGCTGCACTTCGGAGGTCGAGGTCCCGTCAGATTCCTTGACGTCGAGGAGCTGCGAGCCGCTGAGGGCGGCGAAGGCATTCTGGGCGCTGCCGGGGGGGATCGAGGGATCGAAGGTCGCGGTGGCCGTGTAGACGTCGTACGTGCCGTTTGGCCCGTCCTGCGTCGGTGCCGACAGCGTCACCGGCATACCCGCCAGTACCGCCGTGGGCGCGCTCGCGCCGTGGTCGACGAGGATCTCGATCGAGACGCTGTGGCTCACGGGCTGACCTTCGGTGGGCGACTGGACGATGAGGGTCGGTCCTCCCGAGATCGTCACCGTCGCGGTGGCGGGTCTGGCCATGACGCCGGTGGTGCTCTGGGCGGTGACGGTGAGGACGTACGTGCCCGACGGAAGGTTGCCGACGCTGATCATTCCGCTGAAGGTGTTGTTGCCCGCGCTGGCCAGCTGGCCGGTCGACGCCGCCACCGGCGCCGCCGCATCGCCGACGATCGCGGCGAGCGTTACTTTCACGCTGCTCGCGTCGATGAGATCGGTCGTCGAATCGTCGGTGACCGTGGCCGTCACTTGGAGAACGCTCGAGGCCGGGATCGGAGGCAGCGTCGTGGGGTCGGCGTTGTCGATCGTGGTGATCGTGACCGTCACGCTGGTGGTGGGCGTCACCGTCCCGGTGCCGCCGGCGCCGGCGCTGCCGGTCGTCAGGTACGGGTAGTTGCTCCCCTTGGTGGTGCAGGCGAGCGGCGCGAGCAGAAGCAGGAGCGCAGGAAGACCGCGGCGCGCGCTCACTGAGCCGCCACCGTCGGCGGGCAGACGAGGCTGCCGTTCTGGGTGCAACAGTCGACGAATCCGTCCTGCGCCGGGTTGCACGCGTTGCCCGTATTCGCCACCGGCACGGTGAACGGGCAGGCGGGGACGTTGGCGATGTTGGCGACCAGGCAGCCGCTGCAGATGTGCAGCGGAAAGTGGAACGGGTCAGACGTCATGTGCTGGCCACTGTTGGTCATCCCCAGCGCCGAGATGTTCAGCAGCACGACGTTCGACGGATCGTGACCGAGGCCCCCCGCCGCGGCCATGGCCTGCGCCAGCTCGACCGGAAACGCCGCCACCGCGGCCGAGAGGTGCCCGCCCCCCGAATCGACACCGCCCGACCAGGAGACCTGGTAGTGGGCCAGCGGCCCCGCGCCGTCGAGCACCCCTTGGATCGGCTGCGGGAGGGCCGCGCCAGGGATCGGCGTGATGTCGACCTGGAAACCGGAGAGCTGGATCTGATTCGGATCGAGCGCGGCGTTCGGCGACGCCGGCAGGTTGTTCTCGATCAGCGGGAAGAAGAAGTAGGCGGAAGTGATGTCGGGCTGGACGACGGCCACGTCGAGCGTCCCCTCGCCCTGGTACACGCCCGGGTCGGTGGGGATGACACAGCCGGGGAGCGGAACCTGATCGTTCAGGATCTCGAACTGCCCAGGCACGCGCCCGCACGCCGACAGAGCGACGGGCAGCGTCACTGCGACGAGCGCGAACAGGCGGGACGACGGTCGGTCGCTCATGTCGTTGCTCCGGAGGTGGGCGGGTCTCCCACGCGCGCGGCGCGGGAAGAACAATTGACTTGCGAGCCGAATCTGCGCTGAATAATGACGATGGCCACGTTACGCCAGCTCATGCGATTGGCCAGCGACTCATCTGGTGCCACGGCCGTCGAGTACGCCCTCATCGTGAGTGCAGTGGCCGGAATCATCGCAGCCGTAGTGTACGTTCTCGGCGCGAAGACAAACAATCTTTACAACAACGTCCAGCAGGCGATGCCCTGAAAGCTGGTCGTTTGCGGACCGTGAGTTGCTTGTAGGTGCAGCGCCGACCCGCGGCCTCTTGCTCCCACCAGTGACGATCGGTGAAAAATATTCCTAAAGGTTGTTTTCACCCGCGTCGATAGCAGTGTCAGGGGACTCACAGCAATTCTGTGTGTAGTTCCCGAAAAGGCGACCTGACCAACCCCCCCGAAGGAGAAATCCCATGCTCAAGAATGCGATCAAGTTGCTCCGCGACGAAGAGGGCGCCACGGCTGTCGAGTACGGTCTCATCGTGGCCGCCATCGCCGGGCTCATCATCGCCATCGTGTTCGTGCTCGGGAAGAAGGTTCAGAACACCTTCAACAACGTTCAAGCTGCGATGCCGTAGCGCGCGCGGGGGTCGTTCGGGCCGGGGGAGCGGCGGAGGTCGATGACGCTGCCGTTCCCCCATCTCGCCCCGCTTTGGATAGGCCTCGCCGCGGCGGTCGTCACCGACCTTCGGCGCCGGCGGATTCCGAACGTGATCTCGGCGTTCGTTCTCCTCGCTGGTGTCGCGGTACGCCTGATCGACGGCGGTCTCTGGCAAGCTCTTTCGGGTGTGGGCGCGGCGGCGCTGGTCGTCGCCGCGCTCTATCGCCCGTGGCTCATGGGCGGAGTCGGCGGGGGAGACGTCAAGCTGGCCGCGGCGGTGGCGGCCTGGGTCCCGTTCTCTCTCCTCCCCTGGTTCGCGCTCTCGGCCGGCGCGACCGGTGGGTTGTTTGCGGTCGTTTACTATTTCCGTGCGCGCGCGCCGGCCCGGGCCGAGATCCGCGCCAACCTGACGCTCACCGTTCTCCAGAACGAGCTGCCGTCCGTTCCTTCGCACCGCGCGGGCCATCTCTCGCTCCCCTACTCGCTGGCGATCGCGTCGGGGGCGGCGGTGGTGTTCCTGCTCATCCGGTGAACGGCCGAGGGGCGTCGGCTGAACTGCGGATGAGCAACTGGAACGGCCGCTGGGAGGCCGAAAAATCGCCGTGTTCCGCACCCCACAGTCTTGATGCTTTTCGCCAATCATGCGAGCTTGCACAGTGAGGCGTGATCCGATCGCTCCGCTCGCAGCTCCTAAACCCGACGGCGCAGTCCGTCGATGAACCGGACTATGCTCTGCGCGCGTTTGGCCGCGAAGCGGGCCGACGCATCCCCTCGCTAGGAGTTGCCCTTGGCCATCAATGAATCAATGGGACCGGGTCGGCTGCGCGCGGCGGCGGGGAGCTCGCGTCGTTCGGGGACGCGGGCGGCGCTGTTCTGGGCGTTCACCCTGGTCGCCGGCCTGGGCTCGGCGCTGCTCATCGCGCGCTACCTCAATCAGCGTCCGAACGGCCCGGTCGTCACCATGGCCAAGGTCGCCGTGGCGGTGAACGACCTGCCGCTGGCGTCGAAGATCAGGCCGGAGGATCTGACGCTCGCCGACTGGCCGGCCGATCACCTCCCGCCTGGAGCCGTGCGCGATCCGAAGGAGCTGGTGGGGCGCATCCTGCTGTCGCGCGCGGTGGCCGGGCAGCCGGTGCTGCCGGGAATGCTGGCCGCCAAGAACGCCGGCAACGGACTGGCCGCGCTCATCCCCACGAACATGCGCGCGATGGCGGTGCGGGTCGACGACGTCGTCGGCGTCGCTGGCTTCATTCACCCGGACGATCGGGTCGACGTGATGGTCACGATGATGCCGCCGCGACCGGGCGCCCAGACGACCACCAAGATCTTCATGCAGAACGTGAAGGTGCTCGCCGTCGGGCAGGAGGTCGAGGCCAACGACCAGGCGCGCATGCACGCCAACCCGGCGACCGTCGCCACGTTGCTCGTCTCGCCGGTCGACGCCGAACGCCTGGCGCTGGCGTCGGCGCAGGGGCGGCTCTTGCTCACGCTGCGGAGCTGGACCGATTCGGTGGCGGTGAACACCGAGGGCGCGGTTCCGGAAGATCTCGTCGGTGACGGTCCGGCCCCCTCGGCGCGGGCGCCCGAGCCCGCCGGTGCGGCCCGGCCCGCGGTGGCCGCGCGCGGCCGAGGACGGGGCAGGAAGGTGGCGGCTGCGCCTCCGCCTCCGACGCTGCCCAGCGAGCAGCCCAAGAAGGACGTGGTCGAAATTCTGCGCGGTGATCGGTTCGAGCAGCGCAACTTCTCGAAAGGAGACGGTCGCTAGTGACGAAGAGCCGCCTGCTTCTCGCCGCGTCGTTGTCCTCGCTGATGATGATGGAGGCGGGCAGCGCCGTCGCCGCCAACGACACCACCAGCGCGGTCCCCGCGATCCGCATCGAGCGTGAGCTGGGCGCCGTCCGGAACCTCTCGCTCGAGACAGGGCAGAACCGCCTCTTGATCCTGACCGAGCCGATCGGCCGGGTCTCGGTGGCCGATCCGCGCGTCGCCGATCTCAAGGTGATCACGCCGGTGCAGCTGCTGCTCACCTCGCGCGGCGTCGGCACGACCGATCTCACGCTCTGGAACAAGCGCGACGAGCCGCTGGTGCTCGCGCTGCAGGTGACACGCAACCTCGACCGGCTCAAGAGCCAGCTGGCGGAGCTGTTCCCGGACGAGAAGATCACCGTGTCGGCGGCCGGCGATCTGGTCGTTCTTTCCGGCGAGGTCAGCGACGTGCGTATTCCCGAGCGCGCGGCGGAGGTCGCCCAGCTCCACGCGGAGAAGGTGGCGAACCTCATTAAGGTGACCGGGAACCAGCAGGTGCAGCTGGAGGTGAAATTCGCCGAGGTCTCGCGCGCGGGTCTGCGCAACCTGGGCATCAACTTCTTCCACCAAGACCCAGGCGGTCGCTTCGTCACCGGCATCACCAACCCTGGACAGGCGGTCGACGGGTTCACCGCCGTCCCGGGGACGGGCAGCGCGCTGACGCCGCAGGTGCAGGGGCCCCCGGGCGCCGGGTTCTCGATCTTCTTCTCCGGGCTCCCCAACTTCCCCTTCAGCGCCGTCCTCAACATTCTGGAGCAGAGCGGCCTGGCCAAGATGCTGGCCGAGCCGACGCTGGTGGCGCTCTCCGGTCAGGAGGCGAAGTTTCTGGTGGGCGGCGAGTTCCCCATCCCCATGTCGAGCAGCCTGGGGGCGATCTCGGTGATGTGGAAGAAGTTCGGCATCATCCTCAACTTCACCCCCACGGTCATCGCCGACGGCGCGCTCCACCTCAAGCTCTCGACCGAGGTCAGTGACGTCGATCCCACGCGGTCGGTCACCATCGGTGGGATCTCCATCCCCGGCCTCACCTCGCGCCAGAGCGAGACGACCGTCCGCATGGCGGACGGACAGAGCTTCGCCATCGCGGGCCTCCTGTCGGACAAGATCCAGTCGACCGTCAGCAAGATCCCTCTCCTCGGCGACATCCCCATCCTGGGGATGCTGTTTCGCTCGGTCAGCTACCAGCGCAACGAGACCGAGCTCCTGGTGGTGGTGACGGCGCACCTGGCCAAGCCGGTGGCGCCGCACGACGCGCCCCACCTGCCGACCGACAACGAGCTGAATGACCCGAACGACGTGCAGTTGTTCCTGCTCGGGAGCTACGGGGGCGGGCACCCGGACGACAGCAGCGGTACAATGAAGCAGGCCGCGCGTGACGGAGGACCGCTCCGGACGGCCTTGAAGGACCGCGGACCGTCTGGGGAGATCGGGTTCATCCGCTAGAGACGAAGGAACGATGTCGAGACCCACCGTACTTTTGCTTGGCATGGACGACGCGCAGCAGGCCGACCTGCGCCTGGCGCTCAAGGACGTCGCCAACGTCGTTCGGTCCAAGACGCCCGCCGAGCAGATCGCCGAGGAGTACCGGAGCGTCAACCCCGGTGCGGCCATCGTGTCGGTGCGCTCGGACACGCCGCAGCGGTTCGGGCTGATCCACAACATCGCGCAGGCGGGCGGGATCGTCATCGTCGTCTCGGAGAGCAAGGATCCCGAGCTGATTTTGCGCTCGATGCGCGCGGGCGCGCGCGAGTTCGTGCTGGAGAGCGACCACGAGGAGCTGCGCCTGGCGGTCCGCACGCACGCCAAGGTCACCTTCGGCACCGGCGAGCTCGGGCAGGTGGTCACTATCTTCGGCGCCAAGGGGGGCGTGGGCGCCACCGCCATCGCCACCAACCTGGCCGGGGCCATGCAGCGCCGGGCGCTGCGGGTCTGCCTCGTCGATCTCGATCTTTACCTGGGCGACGTGCTCGCCTTCCTGGACATCGTCGGGAACTACTCGATCACCGACGTGCTGGCCAACATGAGCCGCCTCGATCGCGACCTCTTGGCGACCTCGGTGACCAAGCACCGTTCGGGGGTGAGCGTGCTCGCCCAGAGCGGCAAGGTCGAGGAGGCCGAGCAGATCAAAGGGCCGGACGTCACGGCGCTGCTCGAGTTCCTGCGCCGCAACTACGACTTCGTGATCGTCGACGGCGTGCGCGGGTTCGATGAGCTGTCGCTGGCCGCGCTCGACGGCAGCCAGCACGTCTTCATGACGCTGACGCAGGACGTGCCCGCCGTGCGCAACGGCCAGCGCTGTCTCGAGCTGTTCGGACGGCTGCAGTACGACCAGGGGCGGATCAAGCTGCTGCTCAACCGCTACGCCAAGGCCTCCAAGATCACCGTCGAGGTGGTGGGGGAGACGCTGGGGCAGCCGCTCACACACACCATCAGCAACGACTTCCTCCTGCTGATCGACGCCATCAACCGCGGCGTCCTCCTCACCGAGGTGGCGCCGCGCGCGCGCATCACGCAGGACATCGAGGGGCTCATCCCCCACCTCCTGCCGGAGAAGGCGCCGCGCCTGCGCCGCCAGAGCCTGCTCGGAACGCTGTTCGGAAAGAAGGTCGCCGATGGGACTACGTGATCGCCTGATGAAGAACGAGCCGTCGACCGGCTCGTTCTCGGCCACCGTGCCGCGCACGCCGAAGCCTGCCTCCCAGCAGCAGACGCGGTCGGGCTCGCTCGCTGCCCCGGACGCTCACCACGAGCTCAAACACGAGCTGCACCAAAAACTGATCGAGAAGATCGACCTGCAGACGATCGAGCGCCTCCCGCGCGACCAACTTCGCGACGAGCTGCGAAGCATCCTGAATCAGTTGCTCGCCGCCAGCGATCTGCCGCTCAACCGCGTCGAGCGCGAGCAGATGGTCGAGGAGCTCCTCGACGAGGTCACCGGCCTCGGCCCGCTCGAACCGCTGCTGGCCGACACGACCATCTCCGACATCATGGTCAACGGGTTCAACACCGTCTACGTCGAGCGCTTCGGCAAGCTGGAGCTGACGCCGGTGCGCTTTCGGGACAACGCGCACCTCCAGCAGATCATCGTGCGCATCGTCTCGCGCGTGGGCCGCCGCATCGACGAGTCGTCGCCGATGGCCGACGCGCGCCTCCCCGACGGGGCGCGCGTCAACGCCATCATCCCGCCGCTGGCCATCGACGGCCCGGTCCTCTCGATCCGCCGCTTCGGCGGCTCGCCCCTGCGGGTGAAGGACATGGTGGCGATCGGCAGCGCCACGCCGGAGATGCTGGCGTTTCTCGCCGCCTGTGTGAAAGCCAAGCTCAACTGCATCATCTCGGGCGGTACCGGCACCGGCAAGACGACGATGCTCAACGCGCTGTCGTCGTTCATCCCGGAGGGTGAGCGCGTCGTCACCATCGAGGACGCCGCCGAGCTGCAGCTGCAGCAGCGCCACGTCGTGCGGCTCGAGACCCGGCCGCCCAACATCGAAGGCCGCGGCGAGGTGCTGCCGCGCGATCTGGTCAAAAACGCCCTCCGTATGCGCCCGGACCGCATCGTCATCGGCGAGTGCCGTGGCGGCGAGGTGCTGGACATGTTGCAGGCGATGAACACCGGTCACGAGGGGTCGATGACCACCGTGCACGCCAACACGCCGCGGGACGCGCTGTCGCGTATCGAGGCGATGGTCGGCATGGGCGGCGTGAACATGTCCGAGGCCTTGGTCCGCCAGACCATCGCCCGCGCCCTCAACGTCGTCATCCAGTTGACCCGCGGCACCGACGGCAAGCGCCGCCTGAGCAGCATCGCGGAGATCACCGACATCCAGGCCGGCGTCATCACCATGCAGGAGATCTTCAAGTTCGAGCAGACGGGCACCGACCCGGCCGGGAAGATCATCGGCAACTTCCGCTTCACGGGCATCCGGCCGCGCGCGCTCGATCGCATCGAGCGCTACGGCATCGACCCGGCCGAGATCATCAAGCCTTACCTGTAGGAGCGCGAGGCATGCAGATCATCCTCATCGGCATCCTGGCCTTCACGGTGGTGGCGGTGATGGAGGCGCTCGTCTACACGCTTCGCTTCGTCACCGACAAGCGCAAGGACGAGCTCAAGCGCCGGCTCTCGTCGCTCGGGACCACAGAAGGGAAGTCGTTTGGCGGTCTTCTCCGCAAGGGGAAGCTGTCGGCCATTCCTGCCATCGATGCCTTCCTGCGGTCGATCAAGCTGACGGCCCGGATCGAGAACATCCTCGAGCAGACCGAGCTGGAGATCACCGTCGCCCGCCTGTTCGCGTACTGCGGGGCCGGCGCCTTCCTGGGGCTCGTCCTCGGCCTCCTCAGCGACGGGGGATTCCTCTCGATCATCCTGGTGGTCCTGTTTGGCTTCTTGCCCTTCATGTTCGTGCTGTTCATGCGCTCGCGCCGCAGCCGGAAGATGTCAGAGCAGCTCCCGGAGGCGCTGGAGATGATGGCGCGGTCTCTGCGCGCCGGACACGCGCTGTCGAGCGCCTTCAAGATGGTGGCCACCGAGATGCCGGTGCCGGTCTCGATCGAGTTCGGACGGGCGTTCGAGGCGCAGGAGCTGGGGCAGCCGTTCGAGCGGGCGGTGGCCGACATGACCCGCCGGGCCCCCGACAATCAGGATCTCAAGATCTTCGCACTGTCAGTCATCGTCCAGAAGGAGACGGGCGGTAACCTGGTCGAGATCATCGAGAAGATCGCCGACACCGTCCGGGCCCGCTACAAGTTCCAGGGGAAGCTGGCCGGGCTGACCGCCGAGGGGCGCATGTCGAGCTACATCGTCGGCGCGCTCCCCTTCTTCACCCTCATCTTCCTGCTGTTCGCCAACCGTCCCTACGTGATGCCGCTCTTCACCACCGAGGCAGGCCACTACTTCCTCTTCGCCGGCGCCTTCATGTGGCTCCTGGGCTTCGCGTGGATGAAGAGCATGACCAAGGTGACCATCTGATGGGCGATCTGTTCGCCGGCGTGAGCACCGAGCTGCTCGTCGGGGCCATCGGCGGCCTGGTCTGCGTCGTCGCCATCGCCGTCGGCGCGCGCAACATGCTGGGCTCGCGCCGCGACGAGGTGATCGAACGCCTCGAGCGCACCACCCACGGGATGGACCTTCTGCCGCACGAGCAGAAGGCGCCCGAGAAGACGCTGGCGCGCATCGCCAGCATCCTCCGGCCGTTCGCGCGGCTGGCGACGCCGTCGCAGGGCGAAGAGCTCTCGCGCATCCAGACCTCGCTCATCCAGGCCGGATATCGCAACGACAACTCCGTCGAGGTGTTCCTGGGGCTCAAGCTGCTGTTCGCGCCGCTGGCCATCCTGATCCTCTGGCAGATCAACATTCATCTCGACGAGCCCATGGCCTTCCCCATGAGCTTCTGCGTGGCGATGATCGCCTGCGCCGTCGCTTTCTTCCTGCCCAACATCTGGGTCAGCAACAAGAGGACCAACCGCCGCCTGGGCATCGAGCAGCCGCTGCCGGACGCCATCGATCTGCTGGTCACCTGCGTCGAGGCCGGCCTCTCGCTCGACGCCGCGATGGCCCGCGTCTCCCAGGAGATGGAGCTGGTGGCGCCGATCCTGGCCCAGGAGATGAAGCAGACGATGCTGGAGATTCAGGCCGGCGTGAAGCGCTCGGACGCCTTTCACCGGCTCTCCAACCGCACGGGCGTCGAGGACCTGAAGACGCTGTCGGCGATGATCATCCAGACCGAGATGTTCGGCACCAGCGTCTCGCGCGCCCTGCGCGTGCACTCGGAGGGGATGCGCACCAAGCGCATGCAGCGCGCCGAAGAGAAGGCGGCGATGGTCTCGGTCAAGATGACCGTTCCGCTCATCTTCTTCATCCTGCCGTCGCTCATGGTGGTGGTCATGGGACCGGCGGCGCTGATGCTCATCAACGGGGGCAAGTGAGGCGCGCGCTGGCGGCGCTGGCCGTCATCGCGACGGTGGCGGGCGCGCTCGGTGCCTGCGCCACCTCGGGGCAGGGGGCCGCCGCGCAGACGCCCGCCGATCTCGCGCGCATGAGCATGGCGCGGGAGATGGTCCAGCGCGCCGACTGGGCCGGCGCCTTCCCCTTGCTCTGCCAGATTCACCAGCAGCGGCCCGACGACGCGGAGGTGCTCGCGTTGCGCGGCATCGTCTACCGCGAGCGCGGCCTCTACCCGGAGGCGGAGACGGACCTGCGCGCCGCGCTCAAGCTGGCGCCGGAGATGGCGGAGACGCACGCGGCGCTGGGGATCCTGTTCGACGTCCAGACGCGCCCGGGCGCCGAGGCCGAGCACCGCGAGGCCGTCAGGCTGGCGCCCAACAACCCCGCCTTCCTGAACAACCTGGCGTTCTCGCTGTTCCTCCGCGAGCACTACAAAGAGGCGATCACCATGTACGAGAAGGCGGCGCGCCTCGCGCCTCTCTCGCACCGGGTGCGGACCAACATGGGGTTCGCCTACGCGGCGATCGGCGATCTTCCCAGCGCCGCGCGCGAGTTCCGCATGGGCGGCAGCGAGGTCGACGCCGACAACAACCTCGGCTTCGCCTACGAGCGGCGCGGAGACATGGCCAACGCCTACGCGCTCTACCTGCAGGCCGTGCGCACCGATCCGACGGCGGCGCGCGCCAGGTCGAACCTAGTGCACGCGGCGCTGGTCCTGGGCCGCCCCGTCCCGGACGACGTCAACGCCCCAGCGCCGGCAAAGGCGTCGGCGACCTCGCCCGCTCCCGCTTCCCCGCCCGCGTTCGCCAAGCAGCCCGTAGCCAACCCCTGACCAGGACCAACCGCATGACGATGACCAACAGGTTCGACCAAGGACGTGGGCGCCGCTGGCCGTTGCTGCTGGCGCTGGCCGGCTTTGCGCTGGGCGGCGTCGCCTGCGATCGCGGGCACCTCGGCTCCTACTACGGGACCTCGTTCAACACCTGGTTCGCCATGCAACACGCCAATGACGCTCCGGTCCCCTCCGAGTCGACCAAGCGGGCGCTCGGCAGGCTGGACGCCCAGGAGGCGACCACCATCTCGAAGAGCTACCGCAAAGCCTTCGGCGGCGGGCAGGACCAGGGTGCGGGGCAGGGCCAGATGGTCATGATCGGCCAGGGCACCGGGCGCAACGAGCCCTACACGCCGCCTCCGTCGGTGCCCGGACAGTAGCGGTCCGCGGCGGGCGGGGTGGGCCAATGTCAGGAAGTCAGAGCGGGGGTGTGTTGCGCATCGCGCACCTGAAAGTTCACGCGACGACACGGATCACTCTCCCGAAGTATCTCGGCCGGCGATATAATTTTCTGGCCGATGCGCTGTCCAGTGAAACTGTCTCGCGCATTACGTGAACGCGGCAGCAAGAGACGCCAGCGTGGCGGCACGGCGGTGGAGTTCACGCTGGTGCTGCCCCTGTTCATGCTGGTGCTATTCGGAACGATCGACGCCGGTCGCTTGGTCGTCTCGCAGGTGATGTTGAGCTACGCCGTGATCACCGGCGCGCGTTTGGCCGGGGTTTCGTCAACGCCGACTCCCCTCACGAACTCCATTCCAGCCGCAGTCGTCGCCGCGGCGCCGCTGCTCAACCTCTCGACGGGAGTCGTTCACTATCAGATCAATGGCGGTACCACCGACGCCGGAACTCCAGTGGCGGGCGACACCGTTCGAGTTTACGCGAGCTACAGCTACAAGCCGCTCGTCGTCCCCATCTTCTCGCAGAGAACCGTGAACGCCTCCGCTGAAAGCGTCGTCCAATGAAACAAACCAGACGGTCTCTCCCTCGGCGGCATCCCGAACAGGGAACCATCCTGATTCTATCCGCCTTCTTTTTGCCGATCCTGTTCGCCTTCGCGGCCTTCGCCGTCGACATGGGCTACCGCTACACGAAGTCGCGGATGCTTCAGGCGGTCGCTGACTCGGCGGTAACCGTGGGGATGCCCTCGATGGTCGCTCACGATACGAACGCTGCCGCGACCTTGGCGACCAAGATGGCCAACGCGAACGGCTACGTCGGCAGCACCTACCTCAATGTCGACAGCACCGCCACGACCGGCCAGCTCAAGGTGACCGTCTATGCCACGGCGCCCAACTTCTTCGCGTCGATCTTCGGCGGTGGCAGCACGCGGACGCTGGCCGGCACGGCCATTGGCAAGGTGACCAGCATACCGGCTCCCGCGATGGTCGCGCTCGGCGGTGGCTGCGGGACGGCCAGTCTCGCGCTCAGCGGCGAGGGTCACCTGACCATCGACGGCGACATCGAGAGCAACGGGCTCATGACCATCTCGACCGGCAACATAAATCCCCAGACCGATTCAGGCATGATCCAGACGATGTGCGGCGCGCCCACCGTCTGGTCCAGCAACATCGTCTACACGGGCACCGGGATCAATCCGACGATCCCCGCGAGCCCATTTTCGGATCCCTTTGCGGCCGATACCGCGGCCGTGCTCGGGACGTACTGCACGGGTGGGACCTCGCTGACCACGGCATACAGCTTTCCTGGCTCCGGCTCGCCCTGGTCCGCGACCGCTAGCCCGGCGGGCATCTACACGCTGGCCGCGGGCGTTTATTGCTCGAGCGGCGACATCAGCCTCTCCGGGCCCGGAAACGGTTTCATCGCCAATGGCGTCACGATCATCAGCATGGGGCACGTGAACGTGGGCGCCGACAACATCGCCAACGGCAGTGTCCTGACCGCTGCCGCGGGTGTCCCGGGCGGGATCGCGGTCTACGCCGCAGCGGGCCCGGGGGGGCCGGCTATCAATCTCGGGAGCAACAACCTGACCGTGAACGGATCGGTCTACGCCCCCAACGGCCTGGCGAACCTCAGCGGCGAGACGGGGATGAAGCTCTTTGGCTCGGTGGTCGCACAGACCCTCGCGATCGGCATCGGCGATACCTCCGCCGATTGGACCTTCGACCCGGGCGGCGGCACCACCAGCACCACCTGGCGGATGTACCAGTAGTAGGACCTGCCGCTCACCTCGTGCGGATCAGCGCCGGCGTCGAGTAGGTGATCCCGCCAGACAACGTCGACGAGGCGTGGAACCAGGGCAGCCGGTACCCGATGACGGGCGGAAAATCCATCTTCACGATGATCTGCCAGCTGGGGTTGGTGAGCGCGTACCCGTTGCCGGTGGTGACGCAGGTGGTGTTGGCCGTCGCGTAGCTCGTCAGCGTCGGGGCGTTGTCCCTGAAGTACTGTAAGGCAGCGTCGTTGCCGACCGCGTCTATCCCGTTGCTGGCGAGCGGATTCGTCACCCTGAGGTCGAGGCAGTTCGCGGCCGGGGTCGTGCCGTTTTGCGCCACCGCCTTCGCCAGCCCCACCTTGGCCGCCTCGGTCGCGGTCACGGTGACCCAGAAGTAGTGCCCGTATTCGATCATTCCGAGCATCAGCGGGACCAGCAGCGGCAGGATCAACGCAAACTCGATGGCCGCCAGGCCACCTTCGCGCCTCCGCCGGCTTGCTGGTTCGACCCGCATACCGACCCAATTATCCCACCGGCCGTCTCGGACGGGAAGGTAGGTTTTGGGCCGAGAGAGGCGCACGCCGGTCTTCGAGTGTGCTGACCGTCCGACGGAGATAAAATCATCGGTATTCCCTCCCAGTCGATCGTTGCAGCATCGCCCGACGGGGCGCCGGGCCTCGTCGGAGCCGCTCCCGGAGCCGCTCCGCCGACCCTCGCCGCGAAACCGAACCGTTTCATCCTCGGCCCCTTCGCCGATCTCTTCTTCTTCGGTCCGGGCGCGACGATCGTCGTCGCCGGGCTGCTCCTGACGCTACCGCACTTCGGCGGGGCGGCGGCGGCCGCTGCCACGACGTTGACGGCGATGCTCACGTTCCTCATCGTCGGGCCGCACTACGCGGCGACCTATCGGCGGGCGTACACCTCGCTGGAGATCGTCCGCGCGCATCCGCTGGTGACGATCGTGGTGCCGGTGGTGCTCGGCGTGGCGGCGTTCCTGGCGGTTCGGCATCCGACGACGATCGGGCTCGCCTATGCGGGGCTTTACGTCGGGTGGTCGGGGTATCACTACTCGGGGCAGTCGCTGGGGCTGGCGATGCTGTATCCGTTGCGGCAGGGGGCGCGGCTCGAGCCGCGCGAGAAGCGGCTCTTGTCGCTGCCGCTCTACGTGTCGTGGCTGCTCTCGGTGGCGGGGTTGTTCCGGCTGTCGAGCTCGGCGCGCAACCCGGCGTACGAGGCGATTCATCGCGCGTATCTCGGGCCGCCGTTGCCCACCTGGGGGGTGGCGATCGGGTTCGGGGCGCTGGCGGTGAGCCTGCTGGGCGTGGTGGTCGTGGCGCGGGCGCGGCGCGCGCGCGGGACGCCGCTCCCCTGGCCGACCTACGCGGTGCTGTCGGCGCAGATCTCCTGGTTTACGATCGGGCTCTACCAGCCGCTCTTCAACATCCTGCTGGTGCCGATGTTTCACGGGCTGCAGTACCTGGCGCTCACCAGCTGGCACACGACGCGCGCGCCGGGCGGCGCCGGGCTGCCGCGGTTCGCCGCCTACCTGCTGGTGGTGCTGCTGCTCGGCCTCATCATCAA
>DASYCK010000161.1:0-20243 GCA_036500205.1 Polyangia bacterium
TAGAAGGCGTCGATGACCCCGGGGCCCACCGAGCGATGGCCCCGGTTCTCGCGGCGAACCACTTGAATGTATGGATACTTTGCGGCGGCGGCCGCCAGGATCTGCGGGGTCGCGTCCGTCGAGCCGTCATCGACGATCAACCACTTGGTCGGCAGCACCGTCTGCGCCGCCACCGTGTCGATCGTGATCTGGAGGTAATCCGCTTCGTCGCGGCAGGGCGAGATGAGGAGATAGCGACGAGCCACGAACGCCTAACGACTGGTCGCCGGACTGGCGGCGACATCCTCGTGTTGAAGGTCCTGGGCTGCGGGCGCGGCGAGCGCGGACGACGCTGCCTTGAGCTCATAGGCACCTATGTCCCAGCCGGCCCCCTGGGGCCGCGGTGCGCTGGCGAGGTCCTGATAGTTCGGGACCATGACCCCCTTGTCGACGGCCGGGCTGGCAGCCTGCAGGGTGAAGGCGGTGGTGCCGGTCAGGTCGGTGGAAACGAACATGGGGTTGGCGTTGATGCTGTTGGTGCCTGCGCGGGGGTTCGTGAGCGTTGCTCCCGAAGAGTACCACAGGTTGTGATCCAGGGTCTCCGTACCCCCGCCCTGCGCGTCCACCCAGGTGGAGTTCGCCGCGGAGCCGCCGATCGACCAGATGTTGTTTGTCGCGGTCACGTTTCCGGAAGTGACGGCGCCGGTGATGCCATGGATCATGAATCGCAGCTGCCCGCTGCCGCTCGTCCGTCCGTAGACGGTGTTGTTGTACAGAAAGATCTGATCGACATAGTTGGCCGGCAAGAGGGGGTGGCCATCGATCTCGAACGCGACGTCCGTGTTGATGACGATGCTGTTGCGGATGTAGACGTGCTGGGCCTTGATCGATAGCCCCGTCATCATCGTGGTGACCTTCGCGTCGAGGATGTTGCTGTCGTACAACACGTTGCTGATGTGCTCCAACCGCTGGTCGTTCTGCGGGGTGAAGCTGACGGTGCTGGTGTAGTAGTTGTTCACTTCGACGATGTTGGTGTTGTCGCCCCTGAAGCAGATCGAGTCGAACGCTCCCCCGCCCACCGTCGGCGTGATCGAGTTGTCGGCCACGTAGCTCGACAGGGCCATGCCGGTCAGCTGATCGTTGCCGCCTTGAATGCGGACGCCATGATCGGCGCCCGTGTACTTCTCGATGTTGGAGCCGATCAGGGCGAAGTGCTTGGAGCGATCCCCATAGATCCCCAGCCCGTTGAAGTCGTGAAGATGCGAGTCGACGACGAACGTTCGGTCGGAGACGTCCTCGATCAGGATGTTCACGCCGCCCGCCGCGGGGAGGGCCACGCCCTCGATCTCGACCCGCTCGAACAGCGCATCCGTGGACCCCACGACCTGCAAGCCCTGCGTGATCCCCGAGCCGGCGACGAAGTGTAGATCCGTCATGCGGAGATCCTTGCTGTTGTTGACGTCACCCATCCAGTTGGACGACGACACCGACGACATGATGATCGGCGCGTTGGTGGAAGAGGACGCCGGGTCGGTGTAAGCGCCGAACAGGAACGGACCGGTGGCGGAGGTGGAGACGCTTGTGGTCCCGACGTTGAACGTGTCGCCGCGTCTGAGGAGCACGGAGATCTGAGGACCGGCGTGAGAGAGCCCCGCCTTCACCGTGGCCAGCGGCTGCGCCATGCTGGTCCCGGAGTTGCTGTCGTTCCCGCTGGAGGCGACGTAGTAGGTCGTGCCGGTCATGGCGCTGACCGTGATGGAGACGGAGGTCGTCCCGCTGTGGTTCGCCAGATCTCGACCTCGAACGCTGACCTTGTACGTGCCCGGAATCTCGAACACGTGAGCCGTCAGGAACCCCTGCGTCGTCCGGTGAAGTCCGGCCGGATTGGTGTTGGTGGAATCGAAGTCCCAGTTGAAGATCGCGCCCACATAGTCGTTGTTCATCAGGCCCGAGCTGCTTGTCGCATCGAAGAAAACCGCGCAGGGCGCCGCACAGGTCGTCCGGGACGCCGTGACGTTCACGGTCACCGAGCCGACGCACGCGCTGGTATCGAAGGCGCAACTCGGCCCGCAAGCGAGGGTCCCGCTGGTGAAGCCGAGCGATGTGCAGCTCGATCCGTTGAGGCTGCTCCCGTCGCAGGACTCACCCGATTCGATCTGACCGTTCCCGCAAGTGTTGGTCTGACGAGCGCCTCCGCTCCCACTCGTGGTCGCGCCGCCCGTGCCTGTCCTTCCGCCCGAGGCAACGACCCCGCCCGAGCCGGTTCTTCCGCCCGTCCCGGTGCCGGAGCCGCCGCTCGCCGTGCCCGTTCCCGAGCCGCCGCTCGCCGTCCCCGAACCGCCGCTCGCCGTCCCACCGATCCTGCCGCCACTTCCGTCTGCCCCGCTCATGCCGGCGGCGGAGGAGTCACCGCCGGTACCCACCACCCCGAGCGCAGAAGAGACGTAACCGCCGCTGCTGGTGCAGGCCTGAGCGGCAAACGCTGCGAAGATTCCGACCGACAGGTACTTCATCGCCGTGCCGCTCCCTCGAGGGCGTCGAAGATTATCGTGGGGGATGGAAAGTACAAGGAATAATCGCGCCGCATGTGTTGCCCTCCGAGGTTCGTCCCTTCCCCACGGATGGGTGCGGGTGTTGCTTGTAGACCTATCTGCCCGCCCAACCCATCGGCCAAACGGGTGAACTTCTGGAACCGAGGCGCATCATCCCGGCGGCGCGCTCTGAGACATGTTCCTACCGCAGGCGACATCGCCTACCTTTTCCGACCGGCGCCCCTAATTTCCCGCGGCTGCCGACGGATCGACGTACGCCACAGCGCCCAGATCCCACCCAACTCCCTGCGGACGCGCGCTTCCAACACGGTCTGCCCACGTCGCCGTCGAGACGCCCGCTCCACGCGCCGCCGATTGCGACTGGAGCCAGAAAGCGTGCGCGTCGGTCACCGTCGTCGACTCGAACAGCGGGTCTCCATGCACCGCATTCATCCCTTCGTTCGGGGCGCTGAGCGTCGCCTTCGGCGCCCACCACAGGTTGTGATCGATGGTGCTGTTCCCGGAACCGTCCTCCTCGAACAGCGTGGAATTGGTGGCCGTGCTGAGGCAGTCGAAGATGTTGTCTGCGATCGTGACGTTGCCCGTCGTCGGCGCGCTGGAGCCGTGCGTGAGGAACCTCACCTGGTGCGTCCCGGTGCCGGCGAAGGCCCCCTGCCCATAGAAGGTATTGTTGTAGATGTAAATTTGATCGACGTACCCGCTGGGGAGCTGCGCCTGCCCGGAGACGTCGAACGCCACGTCGGCACCGACGATGATGTTGTTCCGCGCATAGACGTGCTGGGCGATTATCGCGATCCCCGTGTTGGTGTCCGTGTCCTTGATCTCGGTGACGTTGGAGTCGAACAGGACGTTCGACACGTGTTCCGTCTTCTCGCTGTTTTGTGGCGTCGCGGACATGGTTTTCGTGCAGTAGTTTCCCACCGCGACTGAATCCGAGTTGTCACCGCGCAGCGCGAAGCAATCAAACGCTCCCCCGCCGACCAGGGGGATGAAGGTCGAGTACCCGATGAACGTCGAGCGCGCCGACCCGGCGCCGTCGGTGGGGTTGCCACCTTGGATACGAATGCCGTGATCGGCCCCGCTGTAGCGATCCAGTGTCGCCCCTACGACCGCGACATGTTTCGAACGATCACCGTAGATCCCGAGACCGGCGAAATCGTGGAGATGCGTGTCGACGAAGAACGTCAGGTTGCTGACGTCCTCGACGAGGAAGTTGTTGCCGCCCGCCGATGGCTCACCCACCTGCTCCTGTTCGACACGTTCGAACAGGGCGTTGGTGGCCCCCACCACCTGCCAGCCCTGGGTCACCCCCGAACCGGCGACGAAGTGCAGATCGGTGATGCGCACGTCGGAGCTGTCGTTCACGTCGCCCATCCAGTTCGATCCGACGTTCATCTGCAGAGTAGGAGCCCCCGTGGCGGTGGAACCAGGCTCGGAGTATGAGCCGAAAACGAAGGGCCCGGTCGTCCGGAACGACAGCGAAGAGGTGACCGTGAAAGTATCCCCGCGCCGCAGCAGCACGGCGTTGTTCTTGTCGACGTGGTTCAACCCCGTGGTCAACGAGCAAGGTGATGCCATCGAGCACGAAGTGCCGCTGCCGTTCGACGAGACGAAATACGTGTTCCCCGACATCGCCGAGACCGTGATCGACACCACCGTGGAGGCGGTGGCGCCGGACAGATCCTTCATCGAGACCGCCACCGTGTAGGTGCCCGTCGTGTCGTAGGTGTGAGCGGTGAGAAATCCGATGCTCGTGCGGTGGGGCTCCCCTCCGGAATTGACGCCGGTGGAATCGAAGTTCCATTTCCAGGACGCCCCGACGTAGTCGTTGCCGTTCGACAACCCGGTCGACTCCGTCGCGTCGAAGAACACGGCGCAGGGGGCCGTGCACGAGGTCCGGGAGGGGGTCACGGACAGCGACAGTCCGCCGCCGGGAGGCCGGGACGTGGAACGGGCCGCGTGCGAGCTCCCGCAAGAGGCCCCCGGAAGCGCGCTCGCCGCCACGAGCGCCAGGGCTCCGACCGAGGCGCCGCGAAGCCGGCGAGCTCCGCCAACATCCCCCGCGAACCGTTCTTGAAGGTCACCGTGAATGCTGATGTCCTCGGGATCTCGATATCATAACGTCGGGCTTGCTGATAGCGCCGCCGGTCACTTCAGGCCTTCGAGGCCGGGGCACGAACCCCGTTCTCGAAGACCGTCGACTGGCTCCCCACCGTCGAACCCTGGTATCGTCACGTTGCTCGGAGCCGTCAGACCGGCCGTCCCACAATGGAACCAGTATTTCAGGGTAACCTACTCGCGTACGCAGCGCTCCTCGCCTGTCCCCTGGTCACGTTCGGCCTCTATCTGATGTTTCCACCCCGGTGGGCCGCCGCCGTCGCGATCGTCGGTGGGGACATGTTCCTGCCGCCCCGGATCGGAATCCGCATTCCCGGATTCAACCTGGACAAGGATCTCCTCATCTCGGTTTCGGCCCTGCTGGCCTGCATGATCCTTCGACCCCGGTTGATCTTCAACGGCAAGAAGAACGGCCGCCGCTACTTCCTGCTCATGCTGGTCCTCATCGTGGGGTGCTACTTCACGGTGCAGACGAACCCCGAGGTCGTGCCCGTGGGGACGAGAGCGCTCCCCGGGCTCACCATGCACGACTTCTTCTCGATGTCGCTCAACGCGGTGCTGTACTGGTGGCCCGCCTTCTTCCTGGGCCTGAAGCTCTTCCAGACGGTGGAGGACATCAAGATCCTCTGCACGGTGCTGACGGTCGGGGGCATCGTCTACTCGTTCTTCATTTTCATCGAGCTCAAGTTCAGCCCTCAGCTGAACTACTGGATCTACGGGTTTCTCGCCAGCGCGTTCGACCAGGCCATTCGAGGGGGTGGATATCGCCCCACGGTCTTCATGCGGCATGGGCTCAACGTCGCGCTGTTCATGCTGGTCTGTCTGCTGGCCGCCGTCGGCCTGGCGCGCGCCCGGGTGCGCGTCTTCGGCATCTCCGCCACCTGGCTCGCCGTCTATCTGGCCGGGGTGCTGATCCTGTGCCATTCGGCGGGCGCGCTGTTCAACGCCATGCTGTTCGTTCCAGCGATGATTTTCTTGCGCCACCGCGGCCAGGCACGGCTGGCGCTGGCCATCGCCGGGCTGGTGTTCCTGTACCCGCTGCTGCGGTTCCTTGATCTCATCCCCGTCGCTGCGGTCGTCGACAGCTTCACCAAGATGTTCGGAGAGGCGCGGTCGGGCTCGCTGAACTTCCGCCTCATGAATGAAAGCGAGCTCCTGGCCCGCGCCATCCAGAAGCCCTGGTTCGGCTGGGGGAGCTGGGGACGCCAGTTCCTCTACTACCCATGGGGACAGCTCAAATCGGTCGTCGATGGCGAGTGGATCGCGGTCATGGGAGGCTCAGGCGTCTTTGGCTTCTTCGGATCCTTCGGTCTGCTCATCATTCCCATCCTCGTGTTCGCGAGGAAGCGGCTCGCCGTCGTCGCCACGAGACCAGGGTCGATGATGTACTCGGCGGCGATGTTCATCGGCGTCGCCTTCGTGTTCGACCTGGTGCCCAACTCGGGCGTGGCGCCCTACCTGGTGATGATGATCGGCGCCCTGGCCGGCACCGACGTGCGTGAGCTCGACAACGCATACCCTCCCCAGCGCCGGAACGCCGCGAAGTGGGCGTGAATCTCGTGCTTCCTCGCGTCAGCGTCGCCATGCCCGTCTACAACAGCGCGCGCTTCGTCGAGCGCGCCTGCCGGAGCATCCTCGAGCAGACGTTCCGCGAATTCGAATTCATCATCGTCGATGACGGCTCCACGGACGATTCACCGCGCATCCTTCGCGCGCTGGCGGACAGCGATCGGCGCATCGTCCTGGTGGCTCGTCAAAACCGGGGTCTCATCGCCTCCCGCAACGAGCTGCTGGCCATGGCGAAGGCGCCCCTGTTGGCCTGGATGGACTCGGACGACTTTTCACTGCCCGAGCGGCTGATGCGTCAGACGGAGCGGTTCGAGCGAGAGCCGCGGCTGGTCTGTCTCGGTACCGCCGAGCTCGACGTCGATCCGGACGGCGATCCGGTCATGCCGACCGTCTACCCGCTGTCGCACGCCGAGATCGACGAGGGGCTGTTGCGGGGAGGTGCCATGCGGCTCCCTTCCACGATGATGCGACGGGAGGTCGTCATCCAGGTGGGAGGGTTCCGCGAGCCGTTCCGGATCGGCGAGGACCTCGATCTGTTCTTGCGGCTGATGGAGGTGGGTGAGGTCGCGAACCTCGCCGAGATCCTGCTCCACTACCGGATGCACCCGCAGAACACCTCCATAACCTTCGGCCCGCAGTGGGGAATCTACCGCGATACGATCGTGGCGCTGGCCAGGGAGCGACGGGAGACCGGCGCCGATCGGTTGCAGCGCGGCGAGACGGTCACCGTTCCCCCCGCGCCCCGGACGCCGAAGACGTTCCGCGTCTGGGACAGCCACCGAAACTGGGCCCGTCATGCCCTGGAGGCTGGATACATGACGGCGGCCTGGAAGCACGCGCTGCGCGCGCTCTCGCTCGGACCTCACCGTCTCCCGTCGTGGAAGCTCGCAGCGCGGCTGTGCCTGGAGACGGGAAGGCGCTGGCGGGACGGCGATGGCCGGCCCTGAGCGGCTCAGCCAGCCAGAACCTGGTGCAGAAACTCCGAATACGCCTCGCTGATGTGCGACCAGGCGAAGCGCCGGTCGACCAGGGCGCGCCGGGCCTGCTCGTCTTCCTTGCGGCGTAGCTGCAACGCCCGTTGCAAGGCGGCCGTCACCAGCTCGAGCTCATGGCTGTCCACCATCAGACCACAGTCCTCGAGCGTCCAGCGTGTCACCTCCCAGTCGTGCGTCACGATGGGCAAGCCGGTGGACAGCGCCTCCATGTAAGCGTTGGCGGATGGCTCGTCGACGCTCATATGCAGAAACAGGTCGGCGCACCGGTAGAGCCCGGGCATCTTTTCGCGGGGAAGATTGAAGCGCCGAAACCTGCCCGGTAGCAGCTTGGCCGCCAGCTCGTCCACCTCCGTCCGGCATTCGCCGTCGCCGGCGACGGCGAGAAACATCCCCTCCGTCGCCGCCACCGCGCGCACGCCGTCGCTCACCCGCTTGGATGGAATGAGCGCGCTGACCATGAGCGCGATCGACTTGTCGGCCGGCAGGTCGTAGGCGGCGCGGTCGCCCGCTCCGGGAAAGAAGACGTCGGGATCGACGCCGTTGGGGATGAGCACCGAGCGAAACCGCTCCCGGTTGCGTGCGAAATACTGGGAGTTCGTGCAGACCAGACCATCGCAGGAGAAGAGGCGAAACTCGGAGTTGCGTGCCTGCGGCGCCCAATCTCCGTTCTGGGTGACGAAGACGTGCTTGGGCCGCCCTCGTCGAAACACCCAGTTGATGAACGGATACGAGCAAGCCATCGTGACGTCGTAGTCACCCGGGCGATAGATTGCGGCCAGCCCGACGGAGAAGGTCAGCTCCTCCCAAGCGTAGTGGCTGCGCAGGATCGGCACCTGCGGCCAGCTCTCGAACCGTTCGCGCGGGACGCAGAAGATTCGACGATAGCGATAGGGCGCGCCGGCGCGCTCAGGGCCCGAACCGAAGACGGTGACCACGTGCCCGAGGTTGGCCAGCCCCGCGGCGATGCGCTCCATCGCCGTCTCGGCCCCCCGGTTCACGCGGTGGAGCCCCGGCAGGGCGAGCGCGATTCGCAGACCGGATGATGTGGACATTCAGCTCTTTCCCAGGACGTCGGCGTTGGTGGACATCAGGTCTTTCCGGAGGCGCTGGCGGTGGGCCAGGTCAGCAGCAACGTCAGCACGTCGCGCTGGACCTGACAGCGCGGCGTCTCTGCTTCGCCGAGGGCCACCATCTTGAAATAGCGCAAGGCGCTGCCGGCGATGTCCGCCCCCCGCACCAGCCATTCGGCCGAGCGGCCGTAGCAGCGCCGCTGCAACAGGTAGCGGGCTTGCCACTGCAAGACGTTGCGCTGTCGGGCTGCCAGACGAGCCGGATCGCTCGACGCGCCGCCGAGGTGGACGATGGCCGCGCCCGGATCGTAACGGACGCGCCACCCATTCGCGCGAATCCGATGACAGAACTCGGCGTCCTCGCCGTAGAAGAAGAAGCCGTCGTCGAGGCCCCCGATGCGATCGATCACGTCCCGGCGAACCAGCATGAACGCCCCACCCACCCAGTCGACGTCTCGCGCCGCCCCGCGACGGTCCCACTCGGGATCCTCGGTGTCGGCCCAGGCGAACAGCCGCGGCAGCACCCAGGGCAAGGCGAGGTCCTGAGCCACCAGGCGGAGCGGCGTCGGGAACTTGCGGGCTGTGTTCTGCACGGTCCGATCGGCGTTCAGAAGCAGGCAGCTCATCAGCCCCAGCGACCGGTCCGCTTCCATGACCCCCAGGCAGTAGCGAAGCATTCCGGGCTCGACGAGCGTGTCGCTGTTGAGCAGCAGCACGAACCGGACCTCCGGATGATCCTTCAGCGTCTCGAGGCCCAGGTTGTTGCCGCCAGCGAAGCCGGTGTTGGTCGGCGAGGCGATCAACTCGACCCAGTCGCGCCAGCCATGCCGCTCGATGGCCGCGGTCAGCTTGGGCAGTGAATCGTCGCCCGAGGCGTTGTCAATCAACACCACCTTCGTCCCGGGCACCGCTCGAATCTCCGGCGCCAGCGAGGTCAGGCAGTCGATCGTCAACTCCGGCGTGCGGTAGTTGATGATGACGACGAGAATGCTCATCTCGCGGCCCCGGGCGGCCTCGGAGGACGGGTCGCCGCGCCTTGATCGCGCGGGCCGGTCTGATCGATTGGCAAGTTTGTAAGGCAGTTAACTTGAATCATGTACGCGAGTCGGAGAAGGCGTCGAGACCACGTACCTGAAGGTGCGCGAGCGCTCGGCGCCGTTTCGCGACAGTATATACTGGCTATACGAGATGCTATGGTGCGAGCTTCCCCTCGTGACCGATAGCTTGCCTCAATCTGCCCCGGCCGTCGGACTGCGCGGGCGCCTTGTTCGCGGGTCGGCATTCGAGATCGCGGGCTACGGCACGCAGCAGTTCCTGAGGATGTTCAGCAGCGTCATCCTGACGCGGCTGCTGTTTCCGGCGGCGTTCGGCCTGTCGATGCTCGTGGGGACGCTGACCGCGGGCCTGGTCATGCTCTCGGATGTCGCCGTCCAACCCTGCGTGGTGCAGAGCCGGCGTGGCGACGAGGTGGCGTTCCTGAACACCGCGTTCACGATTCAGGCGATCCGCGGGGTCGGACTGGCGGTGGTGATGGCCTTGCTGGCCAAGCCCGCCGCCTGGTTCTGGCGCGAGCCGCAGCTGGAGCCGCTCGTCTATCTCAGTTCCGTGCAGCTCCTCATCGGTGGTCTGCACTCGACCTCGATCTTCACGCTCCGTCGGCGAATCGCCCTGGGATGGTTGAACGCGCTCGAGCTGGGCCAGACGATCTTGACGATGATCCTCACCATCACCCTCGCCTCTCGCTACCGGAGCGCCTGGGTCCTGGTGGTCGGGGGCGGAATATCGAGCTTCGTCTACGTCGCCGCCACCCATCTGCTGCCCGTCCCCTACCGCAACCGGTTCCACTGGGACAAGGAGGCGGCCCTCGAGATCAGGAAGTTCGGGCGCTGGGTCATGGGCAGCAGCGCGGCCACCTACTTGAGTGGACAGGCCGATCGCATCTTTTACGGCCGCTTCCTGGGCGCGGCCTGGCTCGGCGTCTACGGCATCGCCATGAATCTCAGCGAGACCGTCAGCTCGCTGATCCTCCGCCTGGTCAACGGGGTGATGTTCCCGGCCCTCACGCACGCCAGCCGCCAGCCCGGGATCGACATCTCCAGCTACTACTATCGGCTGCGCCTCCGTCTCGACCTGTTCTCCATGGGGGGCACGGGCCTCCTGGGGGGAATGGGCGGCTGGGTGGTCCATACGGTGTGGGACAGCCGGTACGCCGACGCGGCCTGGATTCTCCGCATCATCTGCGTGCGGTCGGCGATCACCTTGCTGGTCAGCCCCACCGAGACGTGCCTGTTCTCCCTGGGTCACACCCGCTACGGATTCTTCCGCAGCGTCGCCCGGCTGTCCGCGGCGGTGATCTGCATTCCCGTCGGGTTCCATCTGGGCGGCGTCAAGGGAGCGATCTGGGGCACCGTCCTCGCCGAGGTGCCGACGTTCCTCGCCGTGTGGCCGAAGAGCAGGGAGCTGGGGATCCTTCGCCTGCGACGAGAGCTTCTGGCCGTGGCGATCTTCTGCGCGGCGTACGCCCTCGGGTCGCTGGTGATGCCGCTGCTGCCGACCATCGTCCTCCATCGGCATCGGTAATCCACGCCGAGGGCGGGAGGCGCGCTCTCGCGCGAAGACGTGTACCCTTGCGTCGAATGACCCATCCATCGACGTCCGAGCTGGTTCCACAGCCGGGCCGCGGCTTGAAGATCGCATATCTGGTCAACCAGTACCCCCACGTCAGTCACAGCTTCATCAGACGTGAGATCGCCGGCCTCGAGGCCCAGGGGTTCGCCATCGTCCGTTTCTCCATCCGTCGTCCCCCCGTCGACCTGCGGGACGCGGCCGATGTCGCCGAGCAGAAGCTGACCCGGGTGCTGCTCGGCGCGGGCGCGCTCGGCCTGCTGCGCGCGCTGCTCGCGGTGTTCGTGACGGCTCCCGCCGCCTTCGTCACGGCTGCGCGCGCCGCCGTCCGCATTGGTCGCCGCTCCGAGCGGGGCGTGCTTCGACACTTCGCCTATCTCGCTGAAGCCTGCGTCCTGCTCAGGCTCCTCGAGGCCGAGGGGGGAATTGATCACCTGCATGCCCACTTCGGAACGAACTCCGCGGCGGTGGCCTTGATGACGCGCCTGCTCGGCGGACCGAGCTATAGCTTCACGGTGCACGGCCCCGAGGAGTTCGACCATCCCGTCGAGCTGTCCCTGCAAGAGAAGATCGAACACGCCGCGGCCGTGGTGGCGGTGAGCAGCTTCGGGCGCAGCCAGATCTTCCGCTGGATCCTCCACACCGAGTGGCCGAAGGTGCACGTCGTGCGCTGTGGCGTCGACGCCGCGTTCCTGGCGGCGGGCCCGCAGCCGATCGTCGACAACCGGCGCCTCGTCTGCGTCGGCCGCCTGGCGCAGGAGAAGGGACAGCTCATGGTGCTCGAGGCACTGGCGGCCGTCCTGGCGCAAGGGTGCGAGTTCGAGATGGTGCTGGCGGGCGACGGCGCCCTGCGCCCCGCTATCGAGAAGCGGATCCAGGAGCTGGGCCTGGCCAAGCACGTCCGAATCACCGGCTGGCTGAGCAACGCGCAGGTCCGCGACGAGCTCCTCGCCGCCCGCGTCCTCCTGCTCCCCAGCTTCGCGGAGGGGCTGCCGGTGGCCCTGATGGAGGCGTTGGCCCTGGGCCGCCCCACCATCAGCAGCTACGTGGCGGGGATCCCCGAGCTGCTGCAAGATCGAACGAGCGGTTGGCTGATCCCGGCGGGCTCGATCGAGCACCTGGCCGCGGCGATCAAGGAAGCCCTCGAGACGCCTCCCGCGCAGCTCGCCGCGATGGGACGCGCCGGCGCCGCCGCGGCCGCCGCCCGCCATGATGCCAGCCGCGAGGCGGCGCGACTGGGCGAGCTGTTTCGCGCGGCCGTGAAACCGCGCGGCTGACGACGATACCGGCGTCGCCTCAGACGACGAGCTGAACGAGGCAATCTTCGTCGAAAGCGCTCTTGGCGCTGGCCAGGGCGCGGGGCGCCAACCGTTGCGAAAGCGCCGGGCCGAGCTCCATGTGGGTCAGCTCGAAGCCAAGGGCGCGATGATGCGCGGCCACTTCATCCTTGTCGGACGACAGGCGAAAGAGCTGCTGCGATCTCTCCGAACGGCCAAATTCGTCGGCCACGCCACGCAGCTTGAAGTCATAAGCGACCCGGCTGCCGCGATGGAGCGTCGAGGAGAGAAGCCGCAGGAAGTTGTCGAAGGCGCTCGCGTTCACGTAGGGGCTCACCCCCTCCAGCATGATCAGGACGGGCCGGTCGAGGTGCTCGCGCAGGGCGGCGACGAGGGGGGGGCAACCTTGCTCGTTGAGATCGAGCGGAAGGTAGACGACGGGATCGGCGGGCCACTCCCTGTTCGCGACGTGCTGCTTGGCGCTGATCGCCTCGGGCTGATCGCACTCGATGACCTTGATCTTCTTCTGGGCCAGCTCGGCCGCGAAGCGATGCGCCCGGGTGTCGCTTCCGCAGCCGATGTTGACGATGCACGACACCGAATCGTTGATGGCGCTCTGAAAGACGCCGTCGTAGTAGCGAGTGCGCGCCAGCACGTAAGAATAAAAGGGGTTCGCCTTCACCCGCGACGAGAACAGTGTCCCCCGAACCAGGCAGCGCAGGCGCTTGGCGAACGGGACGAACGCCCCCACCATCGTATCGGGATTGCGGCTCTCCGCCGTTTCGAAGTGGGCCTGGATGTAGCGCAGCTCGCCCACGCTCATCATGTAACTCAGGTTCGGTAATTTCATCGGTTGCTCTCGACTCAAGCGCGGTTGGGGTTCTTGTACTCGATGATGGCGGCGCGCTTGCCGCGCAGGCGTTTCGACCAGTACAGCGCCTGCCCCAGCGCCTGGGGCAGCTTTCCGACCACGCAGGCCACCGTGTACAGCCGCGCTTCGGCGGCACTCACACCGCGCCGCCGCGTGGCCTGGTAGGTGCGCGCCGCCAGCACGAGATACCCGCCCCCCAGCACCAGGCTGAGCCCGAACGTCGGGACCGCCAGCACCAGCGCCGTCGCGGGGACGCCCAGGCCCCAGAACCAGTTGCTGCGCGTCTCGCGCACCCAGAATTTCTCTGGCTCCCCGCGGTGACGAGCGGCTCCTTCGGCATAAGCGTAGCCGGCCCGCAGCGTCCGCTTCCACCATTGCCCGAAGCGCGTCATGGCGGCGTCGTGCAAGGTCATCTCGGCGTCCAGGCGAGCGATCTTCCATCCGCTCTGCCGGAGGCGCAGGCAGAGGTCGGGCTCCTCGCCCGCGATCAGATCGGAGTTGTAGCCACCCACCCGCTCCACAGCCGCGACGCGCATCAGGGCGTCGCCACCGCAGGAGTCGGCGAAGCCGACCGGCGTATCCCATTCCAGATCGCAGAGCCGGTTGTACGGCGAGGCGTCGGGAAAGCGCTCTCGGCGCCTGCCACACGCCACCGCCAGCTGCGGGTTCTCGTCGATGGCGCGGACGGCGCGCGCCCACCAGCCGGGGTCGACCTCGCAATCGCCGTCGACGAACTGGACGAGCGCCAGCGCGGGGGCGGTGGCGCGCAGCTTCGCGAAACCGAGGTTGCGGGCGCGGGCCGCCGTGAAGGGAACCCCGCGCTCGATCTCGACCACCACGGCGCCCAATCGCCTCGCCATGGCGACACTTTCGTCGGTCGACCCGGAGTCGACATAGATCACCAGACCGACCTCACCCACCAGCGACGTCAGACAGCGCTGCAGCCGGGCGCCTTCGTTCCGGCCGATGGCAACCGCGCCGACCTGGGCGTTCACGCGCGCATCCAGGGGAGGTCGTCGGCTACCGACCGATGGCTCGCTTCACTTCGCGCTTGGCCCATCCAAGGCCCTGCCGGAGCTTCTGTTGAAGCCGCTCGGCCGGCATGAGGAGGTACGCCCGAACCCGCTCGTCGGGCCGCGCCTGAAAGATCGTGCTGTGGACCTCGCCCTTCCAACCGGCGGGAGGCTCCATCGTGTAGTAGTAGGCCGCGAACGAGCGGCGATCGAGGGGCGCCTGGACATCGATCGGCGTGACGCCGTGATAGCTGTGGTCGCTCGTCTCGAAGATGATGCAGCGGTTGTGCTTCGGGGTCACGTCCTGACGGCACACCTTGACGCTCCGGTCCCACAGCTGAAGGTGTCCGCCCCACTGCGATTCCCAGACCGGATTCAAGTACAGCAGCAGGTTCATCCGCCGGTGCATCTTGCGTGGCTCGAGGTAATTGAAGTCGACGTGCACGTCGAGCCTTCCCCCCGGGCCCGTCAGGTGAAGCCCGCCACCCTCCAGCTTGTCATCGGCCAGCAGGCGGGGAATCCCCGAGATGTACGACAGCGTGTCGAGAAACTCGGACGACGCGAGCGCCTCGTTCAACCGCTTCGCGGGCTCCGGAAACAGCGAGGAGTCGGTGATCTGAATCTTGTACCGCTCGTTGACCGACTTGAAGGTCTTGCCCTGTCCGGTCGCCGTCTCGAACGAGGGGTAAGAACCGGCAACCTCATCGGCGAACGCCGGATCGAGAAGATTGTCGATCGCCACGAACGGAAAGGGCTCTGCGGCCCGGTACTGACTTCGCAGCAGCTCTCTGTCCAATGGCTGAAATAACGTCATGGAATAGGGACGCAACTCTAGCAGACGCTTCCGGTGAGGTGCAACGAAAGGTCCCCCCGGTTCGAGGCCCTCACGTCGGGATGGCGATTCCGGTGAAGACGAGCCCTTCGTCTTCCAGATACCGCCCCGTCCACGGCGTTACGGGCAGTTCCCGTTGCGTCCCGTCCGTCAGCCCGATCTCGAACATCGAGGCAGCCTGATCGAGCAGGACCTCGACCTGCTTGAAGTCGAGGAACCGATGCGTGAGCGGGAACTGCGCCTTGTAGAAACATTCCTTCGCCGAGAAGATGATCTTGCCCAGCACGCCCGCCCGCTCCGCGGTGACTTCGGTCAGGCGGCGGCGCTCCGCCTCCGTGAGAACGAAGGACCAGAGGGCTCCCTCCAGGGCCTCTCCCCCCTCGGCGTCGAGACCCACCGTCAGCAGGTCGGTCGACCGCGCCACGACCGCGCCACAGTAGCCGCCGGGACCCTTTCCCGTGTGCGTGATCGCCCCGACGATCCCCGGGGGCCAGCGCGGCGCTCGGTCAGGACCGTTCAACAGAGCAAACGGCGTCGTTCCGTTTGACGGCCCCTCGAGCCGCGTCAGGGCACGATGCGCGCAGGCCCGCCCCACGGCGAACTCGAGCCTCCGCGACGACACCGCCGCAGCGATCTGCTGCGCCTCCAGGGGATGCAGCTCCGGCGCCTCGCCCCCCAGGCGCGTCTCTTCGACGATCACCGCCGGCCAGGGAGAGAACAGACGCGCAATGCAGCCCCGGGAGGACTGGCTTGCCACCTCTCACCTGAATCCCAGGATCAGGCTCGTGGCCACGATCCACAAGACGATCGTCACGATGAGGTGCTTGTCCTTCAGGAAGACCTCCTCGGGGCTGCCTCCGGCGTTCTTCGAATGCGCCAGGTAAAGGTAGCGAAACATCCCGAAGATGACGAAGGGGACCGTCAACATCATGCGGTTGTTCGGCGGCAGCGTGGGCGCCGTGAACGTGTAGAGCGAGTACGCCATGATGGTCGACGAGGCCACGATGCTGGTGAGGCTGTCGAGCAGCGGCGCAGTGTAGAGCTCGAGGATCTTGCGGTGATGAACGGCCCGCCCCTCGAGCAGCACCAGCTCGTTTCGCCGCTTGCAGAGGCCGAGAAAGAGCGCCCCCAGCAAGGTCACCGTGTACAGCCAGGGGGAGATCTGGGCCCCCAGCACCACGGTCCCCGCGACGGCGCGCATCACGAACCCGATGGCGATGATGAAGACGTCCACCAGGACGACCTCCTTCAGCAGGAAGACGTAACCGAACTGCATCACCAGATACGCCGCCACCACCGCGAAAAACGGTACGCTGAGAAAGTAAGACGCGACGAGCAGCGCCGGCATGAGCACCAGCGCGATCGCCACGGCCAGCTTCGCCGGCAGCGCGCCGGAGGCGATGGGACGGTTCCGCTTGGTCGGGTGCTGGCGGTCCTTCTCCACGTCCCGCACGTCGTTCAACAGATAGACGGTGCTGGAGACCAGTGAAAACAGGGCGAAGGCCGCCGTCGATCGCGCCAGATACCGCCACATCTCGGGCGAGAACAGACGCCAGCGCTCGTTCAGCGTGAAAACCAGGCCCGCGAACAGGAGCAGGTTCTTTATCCACTGCTTGGGGCGCATCCCCTTCAGGAGGGCGATCAACAGCGGGGGATGGGTGACTGCACGTGCTGCCGTACTGCTCTCGCTCAAAGAAACTCCTCTGTCACGGAACGGTCTTGGCCGACGGCAGCTCCGCGGCCGAGGGGGCGGACGGCGGAGCCGGGAGCTGCGCCGCCGGATTGGGCGCGGGCGCGCGGCGAGACGCCGGCATTCGCGAAATCCAGGTGCCGAGCGCCAGCGTGAGAAAGAACGTCGCCAGGGAAACCGTCACGATGACGTACCACTGGCTTCGAGACAGCCTCGTCGTCGAGGGCTCCGTGCGCTCCGGGCTGATGAGCATGGTCGGCATCGAGGCGCTCTTCACGGCACCAAGCTCGCTGGCTCTGGGGGCGTTCATCTGCATCGTGGGCGCCGGCATGCGATTGCCGCTGCCCGTGGGCGCCTCGGGGCGCGGGACGGAAAAGTCGGCATTGCTGGGGCCTTGCCCCTTCACCTTGTCGCCGAACATGTGCTCGATGCGGCGGCGGCGCTCCCCGAGCTGCTCGCCCAGATCGCGGCGAACCCACTGGGCCACCCGCTCGCGGGTGGCGATCATGTCGTTCTTCACCGTCGCCGCCGTCAACGCGTCGGCCATCTCCGCGGCGCTGGCGAACCGCCCTTCCGGCGAGCGGCTGAGGGCCTGAAGGCAAACTTCGTCGAGGCAGGTGGGGCCCCCCAGCGTGCTGGGCGCAGGGATCTTTCTACGCATCACGCGGATGACCGTCTGATCGTAGGTCTCCGCGGCGAACAGCTTCTGCCCCGTCAACGCCGTCCACATGACCACGCCCACCGCGAAGATGTCGGCGCGCGCGTCGAGGGGCTCGCCCCGCAATTGCTCCGGCGACATGTACGACGGTTTCCCGAAGCCGAACGCATCCGCCGAGCCGCCCGAGCTCTCCGCGGTGAACCGCGCGCTCCCGAAATCGGTCAGGCGCGCCACCCCATCCGTTCCCACGAGGATGTTCTCCGGCGATATGTCACCGTGGACCAGCCCCACGAACTGGCCGTGCTCATCCGAGATCCGATGCGCATGCTGGAGCGCGCGCAAGACGTCGAGCAGCACCGTGACGATCGCGGCGGGGGCGGGTCGGGCGTCGTCCGACAGCAGGACCGCCAGATTTCCCCCTTCGACGTAGGGGAGGATCAGAAACGGCTGCTCGTCATAGACCCCCACGTCGATGACCGTCTGCGCGTTGGGGTGGCGGAACAGCGCGCCCACGCGCGCCTCCCGCTTGAAGGAAAAAGCGGCGGCGTCCTTGGCGAGGGCGTGCTGCCGGATGACCTTCAAGGTCAGCAGCGACTGGGGCTGCGGCCCGTTCGCTCGACGACAAACATAGATCGAGCCGGTCCCCCCCTGGGCGATCCGGGTGGCGACCTCGTACTGACCGACGCGGAACGGAATGCGGGCGCTCCGCCCCTCGCCCACGCGCGAAGGGACGCCCGACGACGAGCCCGGGATCGCGCCCACCGCGGACGGCAGCGCGGAGATCCCGAACGGGGGCGTCTCGACGTGCGGCGGCCGCGCTCCGCCGGGCGTCGCCGAGATCGACACCACCCCGTCCCTGCTCATCGCATCTTCGGAGCGCTTGGCCCCTGGGTCGGAGGCTACCCCCGAGACGGAGTTCGCCGCACCCCGCATGGGGCGCGTGGTCGACGAGATGATCGACACCACGCCATCGGGACGGGTGGCCACCGGGGTGGCGATGCGGATGAAACCGGATGAGCTGGTGGTTCCCTCTCCCGGCGGCTTGGCGGGGGGCGTCCAGAACGCGGTGACGTTGGGCCTGAACACCGAGGGAGCCTTCGGGGACTCCGCCGTGGCGCTCGACGCGCTCCCGCTGGCCGCGATCTCGCTCGAGGCTTTCAGGGGCGTCAAACTCGGAATCCGGCCCACTGATCCGCGCGGCGTCGGCTTGGGCTGAGCGTCTGTTTGCTCCTTCCCATCCCCCGCCCCCGCCGACGTGTTGACGCCCGGTGCACCGGGCTCCGTGGGACCAGCCATCGGGCAGGTAATATAAACGACTACATCGCCTCCCGCTCGTCTTTTGGCGAGGGAGGGGCTCGCTGCCGGGAACCGGGAGAAGCGCTACCCCTGATCGAGCACGCCGCGCACCCGGATCTCGGAGCCGTTCTCGTAGCCGGAAGCCCACAGAAACGAGAAGGACTCGCCCGAGGCGTCCGTGCGCCGCACGACCAGACGCCCCTTGTCGAGCGTGCGCAGAAAACTAGCCAGCGAGGGCTCGGTGGTGGTCACGTCGAGGACGGTGAGCCCGCCCAAGGTCGGCGTCCGGCGCGTCACCTTGCCCGCCCAACCCACGTCACGTTTCTTCGCATCGAAAAACCGCGCGCCGCCAGCCTCGTCGGACATGTCCCCCATGCGACAGAGTGTCCGTCGCGCGATCTCCAATTGCAACCTCCGAATGCTGTTTCTGTGGGCGTGCGCGTGAAAGCGACGACGCCGACGTCTCAGCCCGGCTGTTGCTGAAGATCGTCTCGCCCCAGGCTCGCCGAGGCGTGACCGCGGGCGACGCTTTCCTTCGTGTGCGGATGCGGATGCCGGGCGGGGCCGCGACCCATCTCGCGCAGCCAGCGCCAGTGCGACGACATCGCGGGGAGCAAGGTCCCGTAGGCGTTGTAGCGGACCCCGTGCTCGTTGCAGACCGCCTCGACGATCCTCGAGAGCTTGGGATAGTGGACGTGACAGATCTTCGGGAACAGGTGGTGTTCGATCTGATAGTTCAGGCCGCCCAGGTACCAGGTCAGCCAGCGGTTCCGCGGCGAGAAGTTCACGGTGGTCTCGACCTGATGGATGGCCCAGGTGTTCGACACCTTGCCGCTGGCCGGCACCGCCGGAAAAGTCGAGGTCTCCACGCAGTGCGCGAGCTGGAAGACCACGCTGGTCACCACGGCGCCGATGAAAGCGGTGCCGCCGTAGAACAGCAGCACCTTCCACCAGGCGTGAAAGAACATCGGCAGGACGAAGGCCCAGCCCGCGAAGATCACCTTGCCGCCCACCAGCCCGAACAGCCCCCAGCGGCGCGGACGCGGGAAGCGATTCTCGGCGATGCGTCCCTGGCCGATGTTCTTGAAATCGTCGAACAGCTGCCACTTCATCGTCATGAATCCGTACAGTCCAAACAGGTAGAACTGCTGCAAGCGATAGATGCCGCGGTGGGGCTGTACCGGCGACAGGCGGCCGAACAGGCCGACGTTGATGTCCTCGTCGGCGCCGCTCAGGTTCGTGTACGTGTGATGGAAGATGTTGTGCTTCCAGTGCCACACGTACGAGCTGGCGCCCATCACGTCGAGCGTTCCCCCCATCAGCCCGTTCACGATGCGGCTCCGTGAATAGGCGCCGTGGTTCCCGTCGTGCTGGACACTGAAGCCGATGGCGGTGGATGCGAGAGCCAGCGACAGCGCCAGCGGCACCGCTTGCCACCAGGTGGCGGCCGCGAACACCAGCAGGCCATACGACGCCGCGCACCAGGTCAGGATCACGGCGGTCTTCAGGTACATCTGTGGGTTGTCGCGCCGTCGCAGGCCGGTTCCATCGAAGTAGGCATCAACGCGTCGCTTGAGCTCACGAAAAAAACCGGTGTCGCTCTCGAAGCGCGGCTGGGGCACACCTGCGGCCTTCATGGGGCGCACACTTTACGCGACTCGGCCGCGCCGGGCGCAAAAAAAACCCCGCGGGACCTTG
>DASYCK010000162.1:0-7232 GCA_036500205.1 Polyangia bacterium
CGAGATCGACACCGTCGATCTGAGGACGCCCCACACCCGCCGCTGGGCGGTTCCGGTGGTGTTGATGCTGGGCACGGCGATGTCGGCGATGTTCTTCTACGACGGGGGCCTGGCGACGTTGCGGTCACGCGTGGGCTTCCCGGTTAGGGCGGTGGGTCGCGTGGAGGCGGCGGCGCGGCCTGCGCCCGTCGCTCCCGTTCAGCCGTCGAACCCCATCGCGCTCGACAACGCGCCGGCCGAAGTTCAGGCGCCTCCCGCACCCGAGCCGCGCCAGATCGCGGAGCCCGAGGCTCCCGTGCCCGTGCAGCGAGCCGAGCCGGCGGTGGCCCTCCTGCCCCTCCACGTCGTCCACGCCGCGCCCGCGGTGACGCGGTCGTCTCATGGGCGTCGCGGTCGCCCCGCGTCACCGCTCACGGTCGGTCGCACCGTGACGACCGGTCGCGCGCCTTCCGCCGACGAAGACGCGACGATGCCGCTCGACGAGAACCTGGGCGGGGGACACTAGTCCTCACCGCGGTCGACCGCGGTCGTCGATCTGCGGCTAGAGTCTGCGCCTCATGTTCCCTCCCAAACCTGATTCGTTCCGCGGCCGTGACCCCGAGCTGAAGACGCTGGCCCGGATCTGTCGCGCCTCGGCGTCGCAGCGACTGGCGCTCGTCGGCACGGGTGGCAGCGGCAAGTCGACCCTCGCCTGTGCCCTCGGCCATCACGTCAGCTCTCGCTATCCGGGAGGGATCGAATGGTTTCGAGTCGGCGGCTGGGATCAGCAGACCCTGCTCGACATGGTGGCCATTCGCCTGCGGATCCCGCGTGGGGTCGATCGCGATCGCGCCTGGCGGATCGAGAACCTGCGGCGTCACCTCGCGGCGCGGGGACCCATGTTGATCGTGCTCGACAACCACGAGGACGATCGGGCCATGGCGAAGTTTCTCAACGCGCTCGGTGGCCTGACGGTGACCTGGGTGCTGACGGCGCGGCGCTGCCTGCTCAGCGGCGTCTCGGTGTTTCCGGTGGTCGCGCCGCTGGTGACCGCGGGGCGCAACCCGTTTCCCCGGGTGGCCGAGCTGACGAAGCTGCTGCGCTGGAATCCGCTGGCGCTCGACATCAGTAACGCCCTGGTGACGACCGGCGCCATCACCGCTCCGGCGCTGCGTGGCTGGCTTCTCGAGCGTGGGGTCGACCGAGTGACCAAGATCGAGCACGAGGACGACCTGCCCGAGGTGCGGTTGCTGGTCGACTGGGTCTGGCCACGCCTCGACGCCCCGGCTCGCCGCATCATGGCCGTGCTGGCGCACCAGCAGGGCGATCACGTCGACGACCGCTCGCTCGCCACCCTGGCCGGGGTGCGCGCGAAGGCCGGTCCGCTGGGAAAGTTGCGCGCCTGGCACCTGGTCCAGGAACCGCTCGAGGAGCGCTACGCCTTGCACGCGACGGTGCGGCACGCGGTGCTGCGCCGGACACGCTTCGACCAGCGCCGAGCGGTGAAACACTACGTGCGCCTGCTCGAGGCGCAGCCGAAGCGCCTCGACCTCGAGCAGACGCACCTGTTCGCGGCGATGGACCACGCCCACGTCACGTCCGATCTCGAGCTGGCGCTGCGGGTGAACAGCCTTCTGGCGAAGCTCGGCCTCGAGTAAGCGCTAGCGGGTCGCTTGCAAGCGAAGCGTCCAGCGCGCCAGCGCCTGCAGCAAGGTGGCGATGACCTGGCGCGTGGGCTCGTCGGTGAGGCGGCCGGTGGCGTCGAACTTCGTGGGGGCATGCGCCACGAAGACCTCGGGCTTGTTGATGGGGTGCATGTCGAGGAACACGCACAGCTGGCGCAGGTGATATTGCGCGCGCGCCCCTCCCAGCATGCCTGTGCCGGCGCTCATCAGCGCCAGCGGTTTACCGGCGAACGGCTGCTCGGGCGGGCGCGACGCCCAGTCGATGGCGTTCTTCAGCACGCCCGGGATCGAGAAGTTGTATTCGGGCGTGGCGATGAGCAGCGCGTCCGCCGCCGCCACCGCCGCGCGCAACGCCGCCACCGCGGGCGGGTAGCCCGACTCGCTTCGCACATCCTCGTTGTAGGGGGGAATGTCCGCGATCGAGATGTCATCGATCGTCATGTCCGCCGGCGCCACCTCGATCGCCGCCTTGATGAGGCCGCTGTTGAAGGATCCCTTGCGCAAGCTGCCACTGATGCCCAGCACTTTCATGGTCACGTTCTCGGCTCCTCTTCGTTTGTGGGGGCTTCGGCCCGTCGCGCGCTCGCGACCACTCGTTCGAGCTCTGCCAGCGTGTAGGGCTTGGCCAGGGTTCCCACGAAGCCGAACGCGCGCGGCTCCGCCATGACGTCGCCGGTCGAGTAACCGCTCGAGGCGATGGCGCGCAAGCCGGGGTCGATGGCGCGCAGCCGGGCCAGCGTCTCCGTTCCCCCCATGCCGCCGGCGATCGTCAGATCGAGGATGACGATCTCGATGGGGCGCTGTTCCCGCTTCGCCGCCTGGAACAGCGCCACCGCCTCGGCGCCTTCGCTGGCCACCAGCACCTCGTACCCGACCTCGCGGAGGGCCGCCTGGATCAGCCGGCGGATGCTCGGTTCGTCGTCCAGCACCAGCAGCCGGCAGTTGCCGGCGGGCCTGGTGGGCTCGCCGGCGGGCGCGCTCGGCTCGCCGGCGGGCGCGACCACCTTCGGCGCGGCGGTAGCGGCTGCCGCGCGCAGCCGGATCCGGAACGTGGTGCCGGTCGCCTTCGAGGCATCGAGCTCGATCGTCCCGCCGTGCTGGGTGATGATCGAGTGCACCGTGGCAAGCCCCAGTCCGTTGCCGGTCGGCTTGGTGGTGAAGAACGGATCGAAGATGCGTGGGCGGATCTCGGGACGGATGCCCGGGCCATCGTCCGAGACGCGCAGCTCGACGTAACGGCCCACCGGCACGTCGGTCGCGCCGTCGGCGCGCAGCTCCAGGTTGCTGGCGCGGATCGTCACGTGACCGCCGTCGGGCATGGCCTGGCGCGCGTTCAACACCAGGTTGTCGATCGCCTGCCGGATCTGCCCCGGATCGATCTCGCACGACCACAGATCCTCCGGCATCGCCAGCTCGGCGGACACGTTCGAGCCGGACAGCACGAAGCGCGCGCTTCGTCGCACCACCTCGCCGAGCGAATGTGGCTCGGTGGCCGGGCGCCCCCCGGCGGAGAACGTCAGCAGCTGACGCGCCAGCGCCCGCGCTCCCTCGATGGTCTCGGCCGCCCCCTTCAACCAGGGCACGGCGGGCGAGTCGGGCTTCAGGGTGCCGAGGGCGAGATCGATGTGACCGAAGATCCCGGCCAGCAGATTGTTGAAGTCGTGCGCGATGCCGCCCGCCAGGATCCCCACCGCTTCCAGCTTCTGCGACTTCTGGATCTGTTCGTCGGCGCGCGTCTTCTCGGTGACATCGCGAAACACGAGCACCGCGCCGACCACGCGGCTGGCGCTGTCATGGATGGGGGCCGCCGAGGCGTCGAACAGGATCTCGGCGCCGTCGCGCGCCAGCAGCACGGCACGGCTGACCACGCTCGCCTTCGGTCCGCCCGCCACCAGAACCTGGCTCACGGGAAGCGCCAGCGGCTCGTCCGTGAAGCGATCGCGCACCCGGAACACCTCCGTCAGCGGGCGACCCACCGCCTCGTCCGAGCGCCAGCCGGTGTGGCGTTCGGCGACCGGATTCATCAGGCTGATCTTCTCGGCGAGGTCGGTCGTCACCACGCCGTCGGCGATGCTGCGCAGGGTGACCGCCAGGCGTTCCTTCTGATCGGCGAGGTCTCGGTTGGCCGTCTCGAGCTGCGTGGTCCGTTCGCGCACGCGATCTTCCAGCCCTTCGTTCAGACGGCGCACCTCGCTCTCCGCGGCGCGCCGCTCGGCGACCTCCTTGCCCAGCGCGGTCGTCCGCTCGGCTACCTTTTCGACGAGGAGGCGATCGCGGCGCTGCAATCCTCGCACACGGAGGCGATAGAACCCCAAGGTGAGCCCGCAGATGGTGAGGAGCAGGGCCAGCAGCGCCGACAGCCGTGCCAGCCAGGTCTCGTACCAGCGCGGCTGGATGACGATTCGCAAGGTCGCCTCTTCGCCGGGGCCCCCGAACGTCCCCCCGCTCCGCTTGGCGCCCACCCGGAACGTGTAGCTGCCGGCGGGGGCGTTGGTGTACGTCGCCGTTCGTCCCGCGCCCGCCTCGTTCCAGTCGGCGTCGTAGCCGACCAGGCGATAGCGGAAGCGCAGCTGCTCGGCCCCGGTGGGGCTGGGCGCGGTGAAGCGCAGCTCGAGACGCTCGCGTCCGCTCTTCAGCGAGACGGGAGCGCTCAGGTCGACCGGCTGGCCTCCCGCCAGCAACGCCTCGATGAAGACGGGGGGCGCCGGGCGTGGCGCGGCGAGCGCCCGTGGCTCGACCGACGCCAGACCGCGCGCCGTCGCGTACCACAACCTTCCGTCGGCGGTGAGCGCCTGGCCGGACGAGCGCCACGAGACTTCCACGCTGCGCAGGCCGTCGGCGGTGGTGAACTTCTCGACCTTGGGCGTGGCCAGCGTGCCGTCGGCGGCGGCGTCCAGCTCTCTCATGGCGATCCGGTAGACGCCGTCGTCCGCGGTGACCCACAGCGAGTCGACGCCGTCGAGCTGCACCTGCACCGGCGAACGGCGCGGCAGCCCTGGGATGCCGCTCAGGTTGGTCACCACCTCGCCGCGGATGCGCGCCAGCCCGGCGCGGGTGGCGACCCAGAGCTCGCCGCGCGCGTCCTCCGCGATGCCGTAGACGACGTCGTGCGGCAGCCCGTCGCTGGTGCGGAAGACGCGGATGCCGTCGGCGTCCAGGCGGACCAGCCCGCCGCCGCCCGTGCTGATCCACAGCCGGCCCGCGCGATCGCGGTGGATGCGCTGCACGTGCTGAAGGTTGGTGTCGACGGGGATGGGGACGAAGCGCTCGGTGGCGAGATCGAAGCGCGACAGGGTGCTGGCCCCGTCGCCGGTGGTCTGGGCCACGATCAGATCGGGGCCGGCCGCCACCAGCACCGTGAACTCGCCGCCCGTGTTCGCGTAGGTCTGCCACTGTCCGCTGGCGCGGCGGCGATGCAGCGTCCTGCCGCCCACCCACAAGCTCCCCTCGTCGGTCTCGACGAACCCCAGCATGCCTTCCCCGGGGATCGTCCCCGCGGGCGCCACGGCCGTGGCGTGACCGGTCTCGAAGATCGAGATGGCGCCCGCGCCGTCGAGGACCCACAGGCCACCGGCGCGCCGCGGGGTCACGTTGAAGATCTGCTCGTTGGCCAGCCCCTGTTCCCGGCCCACGGTGACGAAGGCGCCGTTCTTGTAGCGCTCGAGGCCGTCGCTGGTTCCCAGCCACAACGAGCCGTCGCGATCCTCGCCCAGAGCGAAGACGCTGCCATTCGGCGCGCCGGCGCCGCTCTTCGCGAGGTCGAGGCGGGGCCCGCGCAGACGCGCCAGCTCCCCCTCGCGCGTGCCGATCCACAACGTCCCCTGGCTGTCCTCGAACAGAGCCGTCACGTCGTGCCCGGCCAGCTCTTTCTGGGGGGTGACTTCGCGGATGCTCTGCTCAGGGTCGGCGGGCAGCCCGTGGACCAAGCCGGCGTTCGTTCCCAGCCAGACCCGCCCGGTCCGATCGACGGTCACGACATTCACCGCCAGCGAGGGGAGACCGTCCTGCTTCGTGTAGCGGTGAACGCCGCCGTTCAGCGCCAGCGCGCCGTCGTCGGTGGCCACCCACAGTCGCCCATGCGCGTCGTTCGCGAGATCGTTGATCTGCCCGGGCAGGCGTGGGTTGGCGTCATAGGCGGGATGCCGGAAGAACGAGCCTGCGCGCAGCTGCCAGACGCCAGTTCCCCCGGTGCCGACCCACAGCGCGTTCCCGGGCCCGGAGGTGAGGGCATACACGAAAGGGTGGGGGAGCCCCTGCGCCTGATCGTAGAACTTGAATCGTCCTCCGCCGTATTCGGCCACGCCGCCGATCAGCCCCGCAAAGAGCGAACCGTCGGGGGCCTCCCAGAAATCGTGACCGAAGCTGTGCTGCTTCAGCCCGAGACTTCCCTCCTGGAAGGCGGCGATGCGCTGGCCGTCGAAGCGGGCCAGCCCAGCCTGCAGGCCCAACCACAGGTAGCCGTCGCTGGTTTGATGGAGGGCCAGCACCGCGCCCTCGGGCAGGCCATCCTTTCGCGTCCAGCTGTCGTGGACGTATTGCCCGATGGACAGACCGGGATCGAGGGCCCAGGCGCGCGTGCCGAGCCCGGCCAGGACCAGGCCACCAAGAAACAGACGAAAAGCGAACGCTCCGGCTCGCCGGGGGACCGCGCTGTGACCTGGGCCTTGAGTCGACGCCATCTTCCCACCGACACGGAACGGACCCCTTCATCTTAAAGGCAGGCCCGAGCAATTGCCTGGGAATTCCGGCGCTGGCGGGGTGCCGCCCGCGTGACTCACAACGTCTTGATGAGTCCTCCATCGATGACGAAGTTGGAGCCGGTCACATTTGCCGTGCGTTCTGAGGCCAGCATCACCACCAGGGTGGCGACCTCCTCGGGCGTGGTGAAGCGCCCGGTGGCGAGCCCGCCGATGCTGGCGATGATGTTCGCGCGCGCGGTGTCGGGGTCGACCCCGCTGGCCCGGGCGACCGTCTTGGCGACGCCGTCCTCGCCGAGCCACAGGTCCGTGCTGACCGGCCCGGGCGACACGTCATTGACGCGAATGCCGCGCGGCCCGAACTCCTGGGACAAGGATTTGGTGAGATTGACCACCGCCGCCTTCGCGGCGCCGTAATCGATGGTCCCCCCGTCGGGCTGAAAGAAGGCGTTCACCGAGGCGATGTTCACGATGGCGCCACGCCCCTGTTTCACCATCTGCGTCACGGCGGCCCGCGTCGCGCGCAGGGTGGGGAAGAAGTTCATCTTCATGGCCCAGTCGAACTCGTCGTCGCTGGTGCCGAGGAAGCCCTGCAAGCGCAGGCGGACGGCGCCCATGTTGTTGACCAGCACGTCGACCCGCCCGAAGTCCTCGATGGCCCGCGCCACGAGCTGACCGGGGCCCTCGGGCAGGCTGAGGTCGACGGCGACCGCGGTCACGCCGGGGAGGGCTTGCAGACTGGAGATGTTCCGGGCCCCCGCGACGACCCGCGCCCCCTCGTCGATGAGCGCCCGCGTCACGGCCAGCCCGATCCCCTTGCTGGCCGCCGTGACGACCGCGATTTTTCCCTCGAGCTCGAGATCCATGCCTA
>DASYCK010000163.1:0-56870 GCA_036500205.1 Polyangia bacterium
CGCTGGCGCCGCCGGTCCCGAGGCTGCCGCCGCTGGCGGTCGTTCCCCCAGCGCCCGAGCCCCCTGCCCCTGACGTGGTCCCACCACGGCCACCCTCGCCCTGCCCTGCCACTGCGCCCTGGCCGCCGCTGCCCGTGGCGCCGGCCCCGCCGGTGTCGCCGGCACCGCCCGTCGAACCGCACCCCGAGGTCGCGAGCGTGAACGCCCAGAGGGTCACGAATAAGCGCCCCCGAAGCTGACGCAAGCTCACACGTCCCAATCCGGCGGCTCCGAAGCTGCTTCGTCGGTGATGCAACAGACCGTCAGACTATCTCTCCGCCCTTGCAGCTGACAATCTGGATCGTCGCGCACCGGATCGTCGCGCAACCCTGCGTCATCGACGCCCGGCCGAGCATGCGTGGCGTGATATGATGAACCTGCCGTGACGCTTCGATGGCCGAGGGTTCGATGCGCCTGAAGGCCGTTCCCCCAACGGACGAAGCCGAGCTCCCGCGCGATGTGGTCGAGCTCATCGCGCAGCTCCGCGAGGAGATCTTCCTCTTGGAGACGCTGATGGACAACGTCCCCGACACCATCTACTTCAAGGATCGCGACAGCCGCTTCACGCGGGTCAACCAATACGCGGCGGCTCGATACGGCATCGCCACCCCGGCGCTGGCCGTCGGCCGCACCGACTCCGACTTCTTCACCGAGGAGCACGCGGCCAAGGCGCTGCACGACGAGCAGGAGATCATACGGACGGGCCAGCCGCTGGTGAACGTGGAGGAGAAGGAGACGCTGGCGGAAGGCGGCGTGCGCTGGGTCTCGACCACCAAGCTCCCGTTGCGGGACCGCGGGGGGAACATCGTGGGGACCTTCGGGATCTCGCGCGACATCAGCCAGCGCAAGAAGGTCGAAGAGCTGCTGCGGCGGCGGGCGTTCTACGACGCCCTCACCGATCTGCCGAACCGCGCCCTCTTCTTCGATCGGCTTCATCATCTGTTTCAGCGCAGCCGCCGCGCGCTCGGGGATTCGCGGTTCGCGTTGCTCTACCTCGACCTCGATCGTTTCAAGACCGTCAACGACACGCTCGGACATCAGGCCGGCGACGAGCTCCTGATCGGAACGGCGCGCCGCATCGAGCGCTGCCTGCGCCCCGCCGACACGCTGGCCCGCCTCGGCGGTGACGAGTTCGCCGTCTTGCTCGACGACATCCGTTCCGACGCGGACGCCGGCAGCGTCGCCGACCGGATCCGCGAGGAGCTCGCCGCCCCGCTCGGGGTCCATGGGCGAAGCGTGGTCGCGAGCGCCAGCATCGGCATCGCGCTGTCGAGCGCAGGCTACGAGAGCGCCGAGGACATGCTCCGGGCCGCGGACACCGCCATGTACGAGGCGAAGGCCGCCGGTCGCGCCGCCGAGGGCCGCGCCACCGTCCCGCGCCGTCCCACCTGAACGGGCGGCGGAAGAAGCGGCGCACGGCACGCGAGCGACCGTCAAGGAAGCGGGTCGCAGCGAAGCCCACAGGTAAGAGCAAAATCAGCTTCAAGTCACGCTGCCGACTGGCCGATGACGAGACCGTCCCGAGAGACGCGGCGAGCTCCGTCGCGAACGAGGGAGGGCGCATGAGTATTTTCTCGCGACTTCGCAAGCGCGATTCAGACGACCCGGCCGCGCCCGAGGCGGCCGCGAAGCCGCCCAGCGACTCACCGGTCGCGAGGCTCGCCGCGACGTCAGCGAACGGCAAGGCGCCACCGCCGCGCGAAGATCCAGTCAGAGGGGCGGCCAGCAAAGCGGGCCCCGGGACGACGCGCGTCCCACCGTCTGCCAAGCCCGCGGGGTCGCGCCCGGGTGTGGCGTCGTCGTCATCGGCACCGGCGCGCAACCTCCCGGGCCAGTCGCCCCCGGGCGCCCCGCGGGGCACCGCCGCGCAGGGAGAAGACCAGGACAAGGTGGTCAGGGGCGCGGTGTCGGCGAACGGCGGCGCTCCGGCCAAGGCCAATACTGCAAACGGCGAGCTCGCCGTGAACGGCGTGCGCGCGCCCTCCCCTTCGACCTTGGGGTCGATACCGACGCGACCGCTGGAGGACGGGGCGCCCGATCAGGCGCTGTCGACTCCCGGTTCGATCGACCTGGCGTTCGAGTCGCTGTTCATTTCCTCTGGCGGAGAGGCCGCCACGCCCCGCGCCGAGGGGGCCTACACCGCCGCCGATCGAAAGGCGGTGATGGCGACGTTCGAAGAGCTGGCGGTCGGGCACACGGCCACGCTCAGGAGCTTCATGCTCGAGGTCCGTTGGGGCGAGCCCCAGACCAGCTGGATCGGGTTGGCGCGGCCTGCCTTGAAGTCGCTGCGGGCGATGGCCACCGAGGTGGAACACCCGACCTTGCCTGGGGCGATCGACGCCTTTGACCGCGCGCTGGCCGAGCTGCTCCGCCCCGGCGCTCCTTCGGTCGTCCCGACCGCGGGCCGGGAGGCGTTGCTCGCCGTCTACGCGCCGCTCATCGCGGCGATCCCCCGGGCGTTCGAGCTGGAGGGGGAGCGAGACCGGCGCGAACCGATCGTCGTGCGCGCCTTGCTCGAGCAGGTCCCGGGCCTCGAGCCCCTCATGGTCGACCGGATGATGGCGGCGGGGCTGGGGCGCCTCGAAGCGCTCTACCAGGCCAAGGACGACGAGATGGCGGTGGTGGCCGACGTCCCGGCGGCCGTCGCGGTGGCCACCGTCGAGCGCGTCCAGGCGTTCCGGCGCGCCACGCCGGCGGCGCTGGCGGCCCCCGACGGCGGTGCTGCGGCCCAGGAGCTGCGCGCCCTCCTTGGCGAGCTCGGCAAGGACCATCGGGCCTTCGAGACCGCGGCGCGCGGCTGGTCCGAGGCCGACCGCGCGGCGAAGAAGCGGACCCGCCGCCAGCGCGACGTCGACTTTTCGCGGGTGACCATCGCCCTGGCCCGCCTGGGCGAGGTCGATCTGGCGCTCCACCTGTCCAAGGTGCCGTTCGAGCGACGGCTCGAGGAGCTGGAGGTGCTCACCCGGCGGCTGGTGGCGGCCGCGCCCCCCCACAACCAAGCCGACCAGATCGAGATCGAGACGCGAGCGGAGTCCGGCGCGCAGGCCGCGCCCTGATTGGAGGAGCGACGACGATGGGCGAGCTGACACGAGATCAGGTGCTGCTGAAGCTGCGACGCAACGAAAAGCTCGAACGGGCCGATCTCCGCGGCCTCGACCTGTCGAAGGCGACCCTCACCAACGCGGTCCTGTCGCGCGCCGATCTCGAGGGGGCCAACCTGGAGAGCGCCGTGCTGCGCAAGGCCGCCCTCAAGAACGCCAGCCTGCGCGAGGCGTATCTCGTCGGCGCCGATCTGCAGGAGGCGAACCTCGAGAACGCCGACCTCGAAGGGGCCAAGCTGGAACGGGCCAACCTGCAGGGGGCGAACCTGGCCCGCGCGAACCTCGAGGGGGCCAACCTGGCCGGCGCCAACCTGCAAAAGGCCCGGCTGTCGTTCGCGCAGATCGGCTCGGCGAACCTGACCGGCGCCGACCTGCGCGGAGCGATCGTCTCCCACGCCGACCTGGAAGACGCCACGCTGGGGGGCGCCAAGGCGGCGGAGGCGGACTTCCGCAACGCCAACCTGCGCGGCGCCACGATGGCCGACGGCGACTTCTCCCGCGCCTGCTTCGCCGACGCCACGCTGGCCGGAGCCAAGGCGGCGCGCGCCTCGCTGGCGGGCGCCGTGCTGACCAAGAGCGACCTTCAGGGCGCCGACCTGAGCCGCGCCGATCTGAGCGACGTCGACGCCCGTCAGGCGACGCTGTCCGGGGCGCGCCTCGACGGCGCCAAGCTGACCGGCGCCAAGGTGGCGGGCCTGGTCGGAACGGGCGGGCCGCTCGGTGACGTCCAGGTCGCCTGGGTCGACAAGAGCCCCGACGCGGACGGGACCGGTCGCATCACCAACGGCGAGATCCCGGGGCTGCTCTCCGGTCTGGTGGCCGCCGCCCGCCTCGACGAGGTACCGGCCCGGCGTTACTTCGGCCGCGGCGACGTGCTGCGGAACGCTTCGCTGGCGTTCGACGCGGGGGCCGAGGTCGAGATCGACAGCCTGTTCGAGAACTGCACCATCACCCTCGGCGAAGGGACGCGCCTGGTCGTCGGCGAGCGGGGCGTGCTCGCCGACTGCAACATCGCGGGGGCCGGCTCGATCACCGTCAACGGCCAGTTCTTCGAGGCCAAGAGCCCGGGCATCGTCGGGCCGCGCGAGCTGGTCGTCAGCCAGGGCGGCGCGCTCGTCGCGTCGGTCCAGCAGGTCCCGGCGGTGACACGGTTCCGGTTCGAGCGCGGCAGCCGGCTGCGCGTGAAGATCGTCAACGGCTCTTCGAACGACGGCTCGGCTCAGAAAGGCGGATGATGACCATGAACGAAGGCAAGCGGACGCTCATTGAGGAGGGAACTGAGCTCAAGGGGACGCTCACGTCGAGCTGCCCGGTGGTCGTGCTGGGCCGGCTCGAAGGACAGATGACCGGTCCTTCGGTCGACGTCGCCGAGAGCGGCGTCCTCTCGGGCCGCGCCAAGGTGAAGGAGCTGCGCTCGCGCGGCGAGCTGGCCGGCGAGTTCGAGGCCGACAGCGTCGAGCTGTCCGGCCGCGTCCACGACAAGACGATCATCCGCGCCAAGACGCTGGAGGTGAAGCTGCAACGGAGCGACGGGCGCCTGGAGGTCACGTTCGGCGAGTGCGAGCTGGCGGTGGGGGAAGCGCCCGACAAGGCGACCGCGGTCCGCGAGGCCGCCTCGGGTGGCGCGCGTCCGGCCGGGGCGGTGAACGCCGGCGGCGAGGTGAGCGCGGAGGCCGACGCCAGCCCCAGCACCCGCAACGGCCGCCGCAAGCGCGCCGACGACAGCGAGAGTCACGCCGAGAACGTCTAGTCGCAGACTCACGGAACGGCGACCGACCGCAGGGGTGCGGACCGTCACGCCGGTGCCAGGCGCGATGGACGCGCGCCGGCGCTCGTGATCTAATTGAGGGGCTGGTAATCGTCGATGGGGAGGTTGAGATGTCACTTAGATTTGCTTCGAGTAGATTTGGTTAGAAATCCTGGGCCGTTCGGGTTGCTGGTGGTGGCGCGATCGCCGCGATGTTCGCGCTCGGCGGCTGCGGAGGGAGCGACACGCTCACCGGCACCGGTGGGTCGAGCGGGCTCGGCGGCGCCAGCGGCGTCGCGGGCGGACCGCCCGGGACCGGCGGAGCCCTGGCCAGCGGCGGAATGGGCGGCGCGGCCGGCATGCGCGGGCTGGGCGGCAACGGCGGGACCGGCGGCGGGGCGGTAGTCGGGCCGTTCGGCAACAACGTCGACATCTTGATGATGATCGACAACTCGTCGTCGATGACGTTGATGCAACAGAAGCTCACCGCGCAGCTCCCCACGTTCATCTTGTCGCTGCAGAGCCTCCCCACGCCGCCCAACTTGCATCTGGCGGTGGTCTCCTCGGACCTCGGCGCCCCCGGCGACCTGACCGCGTCGATCGGATGCACGGCGCAAGGCGACCAGGGCGACTTTCAATTCATGCCGCGCGGGACCTGCACGAACACCACGCTGGCGGCGAACGCGACATTCATCTCCGACGTCAACATGATGCCGAACTACACCGACTCCAGCCTGGGCGACGTCGTCCAGTGCATCTCACTGCTCGGCGACCGGGGGTGCGGGTTCGAGCACCAACTGGGCTCGATCGATCGCGCGTTGGGCGCCGACGGCCTCGGCCCGATGCCCACCACCAACGCCGGCTTCCTGCGCCCGAACGCCTATCTGGTGATCCTCATCCTGACCAACGAAGACGACTGTTCCGCGCCGCCGGACACGACGATCTACTCGCTCGGCAACTTCATGCAGAACATCAGCAACCCCGACGGGCCGATCGCCAACTACCGGTGCAACGGGGGCCCGCGCGGCGCACACCTCTGCCAGGATCCCCACGCGGCCAATCCGACCGCGCTCATCGTCCCGCCCCTCACGCCGCCCGGCGACGCGCAGGGACCGGCGACGATGCCCACCCTCGACCTGACGGCGTGCCAGGACAACGAGACGGGAACCAGCGCGCTCACGTCGGTCTCGAGGTTCGTGGCCGACGTCAAGGCGCTCAAGGCCGATCCGGACAACGAGATCCTGGTGGCCGCCATCGCCGGGCCCACCGTCCCCTACACGGTCTCCTGGGTCCCGGCGCAGGCGGGACAGAACACCACGGCCGGCGAGCTCTGGCCGCAGATCGAGCACTCCTGCGGGCCGAGCAGCTTCAACGACGTCAACCCCGAGGCGACGCAGCTGACCACCGATCAGAGCTTCGGCGACCCCGCGGTGCGCATCACCCAGTTCACCAGCGCCTTCCACAACAACGTGCTCGGCTCGATCTGTGCCGCCAGCTTCGCGCCGACCATGAACGCCATCGCCGCGCAGATCGGTCAGCTCATCGCCTCCGGGCGGTAGGGACGCCCGGGCGTTCGTGGCGCCCCGGCCCTCAGTGAATGACCAACTGGAACGCGACGCAGTAGTTCGGTTGCACGAGCCCGGTGGTCGAGCCGACGAAGGGGTCGGAGTCGCGCAGGTGGCCCCAGCGGGCGGGCAGCCCGGTGGGCGGCGTCCCCCCTTCGGCGGTGGCGGCGTAGCCGACCACCACCGCGAGGCCGGTCAAATCATCCTGGCAGGTGATCTGAACGGTGTCGTCGCCGACGATCTCGACGTCGGTGATGGTCTCCCGCGCGTTGCTGGCAAGCACCTCGAAGCCGCGCCCGGACGCCCACTGCGGGATCATCGCTCCGTGCGGAGGCGGCAGCGTGTCGTCCCACACGAGCGGCGCGACCGGGACGTGGAACTGCACGCTCACGACGTTGCCGGTGACGGATTCGGCGAGCGGTTGCAGCGGCTGCCAATCGTTCCCGCGCACCACCCGCTCGAAGTAGACCTGGGCCGTCTTCTCGCCGAGCAATTCGTACCCTTGGGTCCCGAGGTGGACGTGGGTGTCGTCGGCCGGTGAGGTGACGTATTGGTACTTGGGGCCGGTGCAGACGATCTCGCCGGGATGGTCGAGGCTGGCCTGCCACTGCTGCAGCGAGGAGGTCGCGACCGAGCCCGAGTCGGCCGGAACCGAGTGCTGCTGGTTGACGAACATCGGGATGCGCGTCGTCTGCCCGGTGATCGCCGACAGATCCTGGTTGTAGTCCGAGAGCAGCTGGTAGAGCGCGTCGGCGTAGCCGCCGTTGCCGGCGTCGGTCTCCCCGTGCGTGATCACGATGGCGCCGATGCCGTAGGTCTTCCCGGCCGCCGCCGCCAGGCGGGTGATGGCCGACGCTTCGAACAGCGTCGCGTCGTAGGCGCGGCCGGCGGTCCCGGTCGTGGGGAGGCCGGTCGGATTCTTCTGGATGACCGTCATCCCCTGGCCGGACTCGCCGACCACCGTGTGAATGGTGACGTAGTCGTGCGCCGCCGCCGCCATCGCCATCGACGTGATCTGATCGGCCATCGCGGTGTGCGGCGTCTCGCCGTCGAGGTTGGCCGGGTAGGCGCTGGGGTAACTGCTGGCCACCGGCCGGATCGGCTCGGTCAGCGGGACCAGCGTCAGCGAGGGGAGCGTGGGATCGAAGGGCGGCGCCACCGTCGCGCCCCCGAACGAGAGCTCCAGATTTCCGTACGGCTGTTGGGTGGCCACCTCCGGCGTCCCGTACACGCCGACCGAGAGGCTCTGCCCGGTGCCGACGATGCCGACCCAGTCCCAGGCAAAGTTGAAGCTGGCGGCGTCGGTGCCCGCGTCGGCGTGTACCTTCGGCGAGCTCGAGGAGCACCCACCGCCCGCCAGGACCACGGCGAACATCGAGCAAAGGACAGTCTTCATGTCGACGCTCCTAGCGTCAGGGGCGACCGGCTCGCAACGAAAAACGCCTCGCCCTCACCCTTCGCAGCACGAGATGAGAGAGGTACGCGAGGGGGTGAGAAGAGCGCCGAGGCCGCGGGGCGTGAGCTCGCCTAGGCGACGAGGCGGAGGTATTCGCGGGGTGTCTGATGACGGAGCGCGCGGAAGACGCGGTGAAACTGCGCGTAGCTGCCGAAGCCAGCCGCCAGCGCGGCATCCGACAGGTTGCGGCGGCCCCGGTCGACCAGCACGGTGAAACGGTCGAGGCGAACGCGGTTGCGGTAGTCGACGATCGACATCCCGATCTCGGTCTTGAACACGTGGGCCAGCCGCCCCAGGCTGACCGCCAACCGCGCGGCGACCTCCCGCCCGCCCAGGCGGGGGTCGCGGGCCAGCAGGTTGGTGGCCGCGGTGGCCAGCCGGCGCGTCGGCGACGGCGCGTTCGCCAGCGCCTCGCTGCCGCCGGGCCGAAGGGCGCGCGCCGGATCGAGCGCCGTCCCCAGGAACGAGCAGAGGATCGCCACCTGCGCCTGCTTGGCCGCGTCGAACGGCGCGCCTGACACGCCGACGTCGTTGAACAGGATCCCGAGCCGCCCGCGCGCCGAGAGGATGGGGGTCCAGGCCGTCCACCCGCGCCCGCGAATCGCCGTGTCTCCGGCCCGGTGCTCGACGATCGGGCAGTCGTCGAAGACCGTGAAGTGCCCCTGCTCCTGCTCGGCGCGCCGGAACGCCTCCCGATCGGGCTCGCTCACTGCGTACATGATGTGGTGCTCGTCGACCAGCCGCCCGCTCAGATCCGAGCCCCAGGTACCGAGCATCAGGTCGCGGGCCTTGTCGAAGAGGAAGAGCCCCGCCCGCACGACGCCGAGGCGCGCCCGGGCCAGCTCGACGGCGCGCCGGATGATCGCGTCGGGATCCTCCAGGGCGCGCAGCTCGTCGAACATGGCCAAGAGGCCGGCCATGCTCCCCGGCACCGACGGGTCGAGCACCTTCAGCGCCGGCTGGTCGGCTCCCAGGATGATCGACCAATCGACCCTCCGGCGTCGCTTCATGGGCCCGGCGAGTATGGCACGGCGAGCCCCTGCCGCTCTCGCCAGCTTGCGGGGCCTCGAACCAGCGGCCGGCGGGCGCTAGATTCCGGGGGTGGTGTCGGCTTCGATCCGCTGGCGGTCCCTGCACCGGCCCGCATCTGGACTTCTCACAGGGCATGCCGCCGCCCCAACCTTCACCGAAAGAGACGAGGCTGACCGCCCGCCCGACCCCGAGTGCCTCGACCTATTGGCCCCAGAGCTCGACGTGGGCGGGCGGGCCGGGCGGCACGCTGCCGCGGACCAGCTCGACGCCCCGGATGAACCGGACGCGGCCGGGAAGGTCGATGGCGCGGCTGCGCGAGCCGTCGTTGAAGGCATGCCGGAGGCCGGGTGACCAGCGCTGGGCGTTGCCGAACTCGAGCACCACGTCGCCGACCTCCAGATTGTTGTTGGTCACCACCAGCACCACGCGCGTGGTGCGCCCTTCGGCCTTTCCAACACGGATGATCTGACGCTCGAACTGACCGGCGACCGTCGCATCGCCCATCAGGCGCCAGCCGGTCATGTCCGGATGGCCCGACACCCCCGGGGGCGTGGGAGCCGCGGGCGGCGGCGCGTAGGCGACCGTACACGCCGACAAGGCGACCAGCAGGACGAACGAGAGGCGCGATGTCGCCATCGTGGGCACGATCGTAACACTTTACGGGCGCAGATCGCGCTCGGCGCGGGTACGGCGCAGGTACTCGCGCGGGCTGGTGCGCGCGTGGGCGCGGAAGACGCGATGGAACTGCGCGTAACTTCCGAACCCGGCCTGGCGCGCCGCGCTCTTGACGTTCTCGCCACCGCGGCCGAGCAGGGCCTGGAACCTCGCGAAGCGGAGCTGGTTGCGATAGTCCGTCACGGACATCCCCACCAAGATCCTGAAGACGCTGCTGAGATAGGAGAGCTGGACATTCAGCGACGCCGCCAGCTCCTTGCCCGCCAGCGCGGGATCCCTCTCCAGCATCGCGACCGTCGAGGCGACGACCCGTTCCGGGGCTCGCCCCTCCGCGGGCGCCGATCGGGCGAACCGCCTCGGAGTAGGGGCCAGCAGCTCGCCCAGCATCGAACAAAGGATCGCCGCGTGCGTCTGCTTGATCTCGTCGACCCCGGCGTCGGTCATTCCGGCATCGTTCACGAGCATCGCGATCGGTTCGCGCGTCGACCGGATCGGCGTCTTCGCCACCCAACCGGTTCCCACGACGTGGCGCTGGCCCCCGCGACCATCGACAATCGGGTGGTGGTCGAACACCGTGAAGTGCGCGCCTTCGTGCTCCAGCCGACGGACGGCCTCCCGATCACTTCCGCCGATCTCGAGCGTGACAGCGCGCTCGTCGATCACGGCGCCCGAAAGGTCCATTCCCCACGTTCCGCGCATCGACGTCAGGGACCGATCCAGCAAGCCGATCCGCGCGTGCCGGAGCCCCAGCGTGTCGCGGCAGAGCTCGACGGCGCGCCGGACGATCAGGTCGTGGTCGTTCAACGCCCGAATCTCTTCCATCGCGGCCCACAGGCCGCGCGTCGCTTGTCGATTTACCGCAACCCCTGAGGACACGGCGCAGCTCCTTCATTGGATCGCGGCCGCGGGGCCGTCCACGGGAAACCAACGCCTGGTTCATTTGTGCGGCGTCGCTTGGTCACGGACACACCACCGCGTCGAACGGCGATGCGCGGCGAGGTTCATAAATCGACTATCGCGTGCACACCGCGGCATTCGCGTCGTCAAATGTGCCGCCAGATGGTCTTTCTGTGCGCGATCGCTCGCGCATAAATCGACCACTAGATCGATTCTGGACGCTCCGGGAATGACCACATGGGATTCTCCGGACGCATGAACCGAAGCCATCAGGGTTCGGCAATCGCCGGCGTCGCGGAGAATGACCAGGGCCCGGACCGCGTCCAGACCTTCGAGGAGCTCTACGACGCGTACTACGAGACCGTGGCGCGTTGGATCCGGTACCTGGGCGGCGCCGCCGCCGATCGAGAAGACCTGGTCCAGGAAGTCTTCCTGATCGTCTACCGGCGGCTCGGCGACTTCGACGGGCGCAACACGGCAGGCTGGCTCTATCGCATCACCGCCAATCAGGTCCGCGACCACCAGCGCCTGACCTGGATCAAGCACATCTTCCGAAAGCAGGTGGCGCTCTCCCCCCGGACGCCCTCCCTGGAGCCGTCGCCGGTCACGACGCTGGAGGCGCGCGAGCGACAGCGCAAGTTGGAATACCTCCTTGGAAGGTTGAGCACCCCGCTGCGCTTCACGTTCGTCCTGTTCGAGATCGAGGGGTACACGGCGGAAGAGATCGCCGAGATGCAGTCCGTCAAGACGAACGCGGTCCGCTCGCGCATCCACCGCGCTCGCAAGAAGTTGACGGCGATCCTCGAGTCCTCGGCCAAGGCGCAGTCGAGCGCCAAGGCGAGGCGACGCGGCGAGCTGGTCAGCGCCTACGGCGCGTCTTGAGGAGGGAGGCATGAACCGGGGCCCGCGAGCGGTTCTCTGTGCGCTGTCCCTGTTCGTCGCCTGCAGCGGCCAGCCCGGCGGCGGAAATGACGGCACGGGCGGCAGCAGCCCGGCCGGGGCTGGTGGGGCCACCGGCGCGGGTGGGGCCGGCCGCGGAGGCTCCACCGGAAGCGGCGGGGCGGCCAGCGGAGGCTCCACCGGAAACGGCGGCACCACCGCCGGCGGAGGCTCCACGGGAAGCGGCGGGAGCACCGCCAGCGGCGGCACGACCGGCGCGGGCGGCGGGCAAGGCGGCGCGACTGGCGCGGGCGGCGCGGGAGGTGGTGGGACCGCCGGTACGACCGGCGCATCCGGGTCGACGGGTGCCGGCGGTACGACCGGCGCCGGAGGGACGTCGGGCACGGGCGGGAAAGGAGGCAGTGGCGGCGCCGGCGGCGCGATCGCCGGCTGCGCCGTCCTCGACCCGGACCAGATCCTCGCCGCCCAGGGCCTGCAAGAGCCGCAGTGGTACAAGGACAACATTCCGTTCGTCGACACGCCCGACGCGAACATCAACGGCGTCTATTACTACCGCTGGAGCACGCACAAACGGGCGCTGCGCTACACCGCGGCCGGCGGCGGCTACATCGCGACGGAGTACGACAATCCGGTCTGGTACTCGGTCGCCAACTCGTTCAGCGGCCTACCCGATGCGGCCGGCTACCACATCCTCGACGGCCGCTGGCTTCGAACCCCCACCTATATGGACGACTACATCACCTACTGGGTGAAGGGGGCCGGGGTGTCGGCGAGCCGCACGTACAGCGAGTGGATCACCGCCGCCGCCTATCAGCGCTACCTGGTCACCGGCGACGCCACCCTGCTCAAGGCCTCCCTCGCCCAGTTCATCAGCCACTACAACGCCTGGGGCTCGAACCTCACCGCGAACGTCTCGGTCAACGGAACCAGCACGACAGACAGCCTGTATTTCCAGTCGCCCCTGGCCGACGCGACGGAGTACACCGAGACCTCCTTCCGAAGCACCGACGCCTTCGGGGGCGGCGCCGGCTTCCGCCCGACCATCAACAGCTACCAGTACGCCAACGCCCAGGCGATCAGCAAGATCGCGACCCTGGCCGGCGACAGCGCCAACGCCACCAGCTTCGCGAACAAGGCTGCGGCGCTGAAGGCGGCGGTTCAGCACGCGTTGTGGGATCCCCAGCGACAGTTCTTCATGCACGTCTACAACAACGATGCCACCAACAGCGGCATCGCCGGCACCCGCACCACCTGGCGCGAGGCGATGGGCTTCGCGCCGTGGGCCTTCGAGCTGCCGGACGCCACCTACTCCACCGCCTGGCAGTATCTGACCGACACGCAGCGCTTCGCCGGACCCGACGGACCTTACACACTGGAGCGCCTCACGGACTTCGAGGCCGAGCAGGCGGCGCTCGCCGGCGCCACGGCCAGCACGGCGGCCACCGCCTCGAACGGTCAATACGTCGGGCTCACCGCTGCCGGCAGCTCGGTCACCTTCACCGTCATCGCCCCCGGCGCGGGCACCTACCCGGTCGAGGTCTTCTACGCCAACACCACCGGCGCGAACGCCACGGAGAGTCTGGTGGTCAACGGGGGCTCGTCGACGACGGTCACCTATCCCGCCACGAGCGCCGCGGGGACGTTCGCCGCCTCGCAGGTGGTCACCGTCCAGGTGGCGATGAAGACCGGCGCCAACACGCTGAAGCTCTCGCCGGGAACCGGCAGCGCGCTCCTCGACCGAATCAGCGCCAACCCCTACTTCGACTTCCAGGCTTTCCCGGCGACGCAGAACAACGACGACACGAGCTGCTGCCACTGGGACGGGACCAGCTGGCCGTTCGACACCAGCATGATCCTCACGGGGCTGGCGAACCTGCTGCAGGACTACGCCGCGCAGAGCTTCGTCACCAAGCAGACCTACGACACCTTGCTCAGCCAGTTCGCCACGCTGCAACACAAGAACGGCGCGCCCTACATCGCCGAAGCCGCCAATGGCGACAACGGCCAGTGGGTGTACGACGCCTCCGACTTCAGCGAGCACTACAACCACTCGAGCTTCGTCGATCTCGTGCTCACCGGCCTCTTCGGGATCAAGCCGCAGGCGGACAACACCGTCCAGCTCAAGCCGCTGGTCCCGGACAGCTGGGCCTACTTCGCCGTGCAGAACGTGCCCTATCACGGCCATCTGTTGACGATCGTGTGGGACCAGACCGGCGCGCACTACAACGCCGGCGCCGGCCTCCAGGTCTGCCAGGACGGCACGCGCATCTACCAGGCGTCGACGGTGGCGAACGCCACGGTCGCGGTCGCAGCGCCGGTCCTCGCCGCGGCGGCGACCCCGCTCGACAACGTGGCGGCCAACGCCGGGACGGCGGACCAGGACTGGTTCAAGGGGTGGGACAACCGCACGTACACGGCGACCTACCCCAAGATCAGCGCCTCGTACACGAACACGGCGTCGAACGGCAAGCGCTGCCGCAGCGCCGACAATCCCCGCTGCATCGACGCGCACGACACCCCGCTCAAGGCCATCGACGGTTTCATCCGCTACGACGTGATGCCGGACGACCGGTGGACCAACGCGGGGTCGCCCAACGCCACCGACTCCCTGACGGTCGACTTCGGGCAGCAGCGGTCAATCAAAGAGGTGAAGATCTACACCTACGACGACGGTAAGAACGTGAGAGTGCCCCAGAGCTTCGACGTTCAGTACCTTTCGGGGACGACCTGGACGTCCGTCCCGAGCCAGGTGAAGTCCCCCACCGCGCCGGCCGCCAACGCCCCCAATGAGGTGACGTTCCCGACGGTGATGACGTCGCAGCTGCGTGTCGTGTTCACCCCCCAGGCCGGCAAGTTCGTCGGCGTGACCGAGCTCGAGTCCTGGTATCCGCGGATGTAGAGGGCCAGCGTGCGAGGCCATTCTCCTGATCGATCGAGGCGCGTCCCTGCATTGAGCGCGGTGCCCCACGCTCAGCCATCCCGCTCCCTGCTGGTGTTGGCGGTGGGCTTGCTGGTCGTCGGTCCGCTGGGGTGCGCCAACCGGGGAATGGAAGCCCCCGGAGCTGAATCGGAGGGTGGCCAGGGCGGCGCCTCGGCGGGCGGCGCGAGCGGCAGCGTGGGAACCGGCGGCGCGGGCACGGGCGGCGCCGCGGGTCGCATGAACACCGGCGGCGGCGGGTCCGGCACCGGCGGGATGGCCGGCCAGTCGGCCAACGGGGGCGGAGGCGGTTCGGCAGCCGGCGGGACGGCGGGCAACGGGAACACGGGCGGCGCAGCCGGCACCGGAACCGGCGGCGCCGGAACCGGCGGCAAAGCGGGCACCGGCGGCACCGGAACCGGTGGCACTGGAACCGGCGGTACGGGCACCGGCGGCATGGGCATCGGCGGCGCCGGTGGCCTGGGCACCGGCGGCACCGGAACCGGCGGCCTGGGCAGCGGCGGCACCGGAACCGGCGGCAAAGGCGGCGCCGGCGGCATGAACAACGGTGGCGCCGGCGGCAAGGCGAGCGGCGGAGCCGGCGGGCAGAGCCTGCCGTCGCTGTGGGCCTACTACCCGTTCGATCAAAGCGGGGGCACGACGATCACCGACGCGTCCGGCAACGGCCGCAACGGGACGCTCTCCGGCACGACGACGACGTTCCCGTCGGGCGTCATCGGGAACGCGATCAGCCTGAAGGGCGACAGCGACTACGTCACCCTGCCCGCCGGGTTCATCCAGACGCTGACGGACATCACCATCACCTGCTGGGTCAACGTCCACACCGACCAGACCTGGCAACGCGTCTTCGACTTCGGCAGCAGCCAGAACGTCTACATGTTCCTGACGTCGCACGCCGGCGGCGCCAATGCCCGGTTCGCGATCAGCACGACCGGCAACACCGGGGGCGAGCAGCAACTCAACGGGAACGCCGTCCTGCCGACCGGCACCTGGACGCACGTGGCGATCGTGCTCGGCCCGAGCGGCGGCGCGCTCTACGTCAACGGCGCCCTCGTCTCCTCGAACACGGCCTTGACACTGCGGCCGAAGGATCTGGGCGCGACCGCGAACACCTACATCGGCCGCTCGCAGTTCGCGGTCGACCCCTACTTCAACGGCGAGATCGACGACATGCGCGTCTACGCCAGCGCCCTTACCGCCGCCCAGATCACGACGATCTACAACGCGCGTTAGTCCGCGCGCGACGATTCCCCCCACCCCGCGTCGCGCCCGTGCCACAGTTCCGGGTCGTGACGGGCGCGCTCAGCCTCGAGATCCTCTACTGCGACCAGGATCTCGTCGCCGTCGACAAGCCGTCGGGAATGCCGGTGCACCGGGGCTGGGCGCAGGACGGCGTCCCGGCCCTCCAGGTGCTGCGCGACCAGCTCGGCCGGCACGTGTACCCGGTGCATCGGCTGGATCGCGGCACCAGCGGCGTGCTGTTGTTCGCGCTCAGCGGCGAGATCGCGCGCGAGGTGCAGATCCAGCTCGGGGCGCACGCTATCGAGAAGAGGTACGTCGCCCTCTGCCGTGGGAACGATCCGGCGTTGGTGCGCGTCGACCACCCGCTGGCCAGGGAAGACGGCGGCGAGCCGCGCCCCGCCGTCACGGAGCTCAAGCTGTTGGCGCGGTTCGAGCGCTATGGTCTCTACGAGGCGCGCCCGCTGACGGGGCGCCGTCACCAGATCCGCCGCCACCTCAAACACGCGAGCCACCCGATCATCGGCGACACGACCTACGGCAAGGGAGAGCACAACCGCATCTTTCGCGAGCGCTTCGGCTTCCACCGCCTGGCGCTGCACGCCTCCGAGATGCGCCTGCGGCACCCGCGCTCAGGCGAGCCGCTGCGGCTGCACGCGCCGCTCCCACCAGAGCTGGCGCGACTCTTGAGTGGGCTCGGCGTGGCGCCTGAAGCCTTGTAGCAACCGAAGTCAGAGCACGCGGAAGCGGTCGCGGACCTCGTGCTCGACCTCGCGGAAGCGCGGCTCCGCCTCGACGCCCGGACGCCAGTGCTGGGCGCGCTCGCCAAGCTCGACGCCGAGGTCAAGGACTACACGCTCCGGCCCCTTTCCAAGCTGAGCAACCTCGAGGCGGTCGCCAAGGTCGCCGAGAAGCTGGGCGCCTAGCAGCTCCGCCCTGCCGCCGGGCCCGCCTCATGGCGCTGTCGCTGCGGACGCGGCTCGCCCGCGGAGCTCCGCGCGTCGGATTGCCGGTCGGCACGCTGGTTTTCCGCACAGAAAGCACGCGACCCACCCGCGCAGGCCAGCATCAAGAGGACGGCACCGGGCGGCGTCGTTGCCGCAGGGCCCATCCAACAAAGCGGCGGAGAGATCATGGCTAACAGGATTCTTTTTGCGCGGCTGACGTCATCGCTGCTGATGGGCACGCTCGCGGGCGTCTCCGGATGCGGCGCCGGTAGTCAGGACGCTCAGGACGCCGGGGTTGCCCGCGGCGGAAGCGGCGGGGCGAACGACGGGCGCCTCGACGCCGGCGCAGCGGGCGGTGGTGTACCCGGGGCCCCCGGTGGCGGCGGAGGTGGCAGCAGCGGCAGCGGCGGCGGCGGCGGCAGCGGTGGAATGGCTGACGGCGCTGCCGGGCAAAGCAGCGGAACCGCTGGCAGCAGCGCTGGAAGCGCCGGCATGGATGCCGGCGTCGGCGGCGCGCGCGGCGGCCCAGGAGGCGCTCCGGGCAACGGCGGCGCCAGCGGCGCGACCGTCACCTGCAACCAGGTCTGGGCCGGCGACCTCCAGCTCGGGACCGCGCTCGACGACGAGATCACCGCCGTCACGGCGGCGGCGACCGGCGGCTTCTACGTGACCGGCTACGAGCAAGGCGATGACCAGTCGACCGACGTCATCCCGGCCGGCGATGCGCGCGCGGTGGTCGGACGTTACGACGGCGCCGGCCAGCTGGTCTGGGAGGAGACGCTCGACACGCCCGGCGCCGACACCGCCGAGGACATCCGGATCGATCCCCTGACCGGCAACCTGCTCGTGCTCGGGCGGACCAGCGGTGCCTTTTCCGGCTTCCAGAACGCGGGCCAGTTCGACATCTACCTCTCCGTCCTGAACAGCAGCGGAGATCTGTTGAGCTCGCTTCAGCTCGGCGACGAGCGGCCGCAGCACCCCACCCGGCTCGGCCTCGGCCCCAACCGCAAGGTCCTGATCGCCGGCTACGACGACCTCTTCATCGACGTCAACTTCGTCGCCGCCCTGGAGCACGGGTTCGTCGCCGGCCTGGCCCTCGGGGCCGCGCCCAGCTTCACGCCGACCCAGGACTTCTGGCAGCGCAGCGCCTACTTCGACAGCCCGCCCCCGCCACGCAGCAATCAGGACTTCACGACCGGCGTGGCAATCGCGCCCGATGGCGACGGTTCGTTCTACATCTCCTCGACCGTCAACGGTCAAGCGGACCAGCGCGGGATGTTCGTCTCCAAGTTGGACCCGAACGGCCAGACGCTCTGGTCGTCGCGGCTGGACGACGCGCCCGGCGACTATCTGAGCGCGATCGGGCTCTCCCCGAACGGCGATCTGATCGTCAGCGGCGCGGCGTCGCTGGACCTGGCCGGCACCGAAGTCGGGCAGCAGGACGCGTTCGTCGCCAAGGTCGACAAGACGACCGGGCTCCTGCAATGGGCGACCGCAGCGGGGTCACCGGAGTCGGACCTCCCGACCGCGATGGCCTTCGACGGCGCCGGGAACATCTACCTGACCGGCGAGACGCTGGGGACGTTCTCGGGCGCGGCGACCAACCAGGGGAGCATCGACGTCTTCGCGGTGAAGGTCGGTCCGTCGGGCGGGGTCATCTCGGCCTGGGAGCGCGGAAGCGCCGGCGACGACGTCGCGGCGGCCATCGCCGTCGATCCGTGCGGCAGCGTGTTCGTCGGCGGCTACACCACCGGCGCGCTCATCGCCGGACAGCCGAACGCCGGGCGGCGCGACATGTTCGTCTTGAAGGCCGACCTCACGCCGGCGCGATAGCCGTCGCCAACAGCTGCCAGCCACGGGTGGTGGAGGCGCTGTTCCAACGAAACAGCCAGGAGAACACGCGCATGGCGGCGCTGGCCGCGCGGGGGATCTGCCCGGCGATCGCTGCGTCGACCAGACCGCGGCCGCGCGCGATGACCAGCAATCGATAGAGGTTGAAGAAGGGAAAGCCGGCGCCCTCCAGGCTGGCGATCTGAAAGCCGGCGCGCTTCAGGGTGTCGGCCAGGGTGTCGCGCGTGAAGTGGCGGCGATGCCCGATGTGGCGATCGAAGGCCGACATCGGCCCGGCGGGGACGGTGACGACCAGACGGGCGCCGGGCGCCAGGCAGGGGCGGACGTTCTCGAGCACGCGGACCGGATCCTCGACGTGCTCCAGGACCTCCGAGCAGACCGCGTGGGTCGCCCACCCGAGGTACTGTGAAGGCACCGCCAAGGGGCGCATGAAGTCCGCCTGAAAAAACACACCGTCCGGCACCTTCTGGCGCGCGATCTCGAGGCCGGTCTCGCTCAGGTCCAACCCCAGCAGCTCAGCGCGCGGCCAGCGGGTCTTGATCTGGCGCGAGAGATCGCCCTGGCCGCTGCCGAGCTCGACGATCCGCGGGGCGCCGACGGCCGCGTCGAGCGCCAGCTGTCGGAACACCAGATCGCGCCGGTAGGCCTGGGCCGGGTTTTGCTCGGCCGCGCTGGCGTACCGGCTCCAGTGCTCGTTCCAGTCGTTGGCCATCGGAGACGATAAATTTTTCAATCGGGCCTGCAGGCGAAGGTGCGAACCAGACTTGCCACCTCCCGCCAGGGCCTGTCAACCGGATCCCGATGCCATCGTGAATCGCGGCGCATCCCGCGCCGGGACCAGCAACCATCACGCCTGGGGCGCGATGGGCGGGAAGCCCCGCGCGGGGCGGGCGAAGAAGTACCCCTGCACGGCGTGAGCGCCCAGCGAGGACACGCAGGCGTTCTCGGCCGCCGTCTCGACGCCCTCCGCGATCAATTGGACGTGCAGATCGTTCGCCAGGGTGGCGATGGCTCTCACCAGCTTCTGCTTGATGAGCGACGTTTCGATGCCCCGAACCAGCGACATGTCCGCCTTGACGACGTCGGGCTCGAGCGCCGCGAAGCTGGAGAGGCCGGCGTACCCCGCGCCCAGATCGTCCACCGCGATCCGGAACCCCAGCTGTCGCAACCGGGCGATCCGGCCGGAGATCCCGCGAATTCCGTCGAGCGCGGCGCGCTCCGTGATCTCGAGGACGACGCGGCGGGCGGCGCCGGTCAACGCGCCGTCGTCGGCAGACAGCTCGTCGTCCTCCAGGTCGGCCGGATGAAGGTTCACGAAGATGGACGCGGTCTCCGGGGCCTGCGGGAGCATCTGGGCGACCAGGCGCCGGATGTTCCGACTGAGCTCCCGGGTGCGGCCGAGGCGCTCGGCCGCATCGAGGAGATCGGGGGGGCTCCGCAGCGTGGGCTCCTCCGTTCGAACCAGTGCCTCGTAGGCGATCACCCGCCGATCGGCGCACGAGACGATGGGCTGCGTGGCCATCCACAGACTGCTCAACGCCGATTCGAACCGCGCCTCCAAGCCCGCCCGATCGGTGATCGGCCTCCCTTCGAGGTCGCGGGCCGCCTCTCGGCGGACGACCGCCAGGCGGTGCCAGTGAAGGGCGCGGTTGACGACCTGGAGCAGCTCGTCCGACGAGACAGGCTTGGTGAGGTACCTGAAAGCCCCGTATTCGATGGCCTCCATGGCGCTTTGCAGGTCAGGACGGCCCGTCAGGAAGACGAACGGGACGTCCAGGTCCGAGGCCCTGACCGCCCGAAGCAGCGCCTTGCCGTCCATGTCCGGCATCGCCACGTCGCTGACGATGACGTCGAACGCCGAGCTCCGGGCCGCCTCGATCGCCGCGCGTCCGCCGGAGGCGACCGTGACCTTGTGACCTGCCTTGGAAAGAATCCTCTCGGTTGCCCGCGCGATGAGCGGTTCGTCGTCCACGACCAGGATGCGTGCCGCCTCTTCACCAATGCTGACTCCGCTCACGGGCCTCATCGTGTCACAACGCCCCGTTTGTCCCAAGTCCCAACGTTTCCAATCGAGCGCCACGGCGCGCCGACCTGCAGGTTGCGAGTAACACTACGAGCCACACTACGAGCCGCGCAACGAGCCCTCGGTTTCGAAGCTCGGGGCTGCGCCCGACGCGCAGTTACGATTGTAGGTGAACGAGCGCAAGGGCCGACATTGCGACCAGGGACAATTCGTCTTGTGCCACGACGTCGCGATTCTTGTGGAGAGACGCAATTCATGAAACCGTAGAGGCGCTCGACCGGCTGCACCCTCCACGCGTCGTGCTCCAGGATCTCACGCGATGCTGCTGAACATCCCTCCTCCGGATTGCTGGCAGTGAACCCGCCACGGCCCCTGCGCCTGCTCCTGGTCGAGGACCGTCCCGACGACGAGGAGCTGGTCCTCCTGGCGCTCCGAGAGGGCGGGTACCAGGTCGTTCACGAGCGGGTCGAGACGGCGGGCTCCCTATCCGCCGCCCTCGATCGTCAAACCTGGGACATCATCCTGTCTGACTTTTCCATGCCCCGCTTCGACGGTCCGGCGGCGCTGGCCCTGGTGCGAGGCCGTGGGCTGGACATCCCGTTCATCATCGTGTCCGGAACGGTGGGAGAAGAGTCTGCGGTGGCGGCCATGCGCTCCGGCGCCAATGACTACGTGTTCAAGGGGAGCCTCGGGCGGCTCTGCCCGGCCGTCGATCGAGAGCTCCGCGAAGCCGAGAGCCGCGCCGAGCGGCGCAAGATGCAGGAGCAGCTCCTCATCTCCGACCGCATGGCCTCCGTGGGAACCCTGGCTGCCGGCGTCGCCCACGAGATCAACAATCCCCTGGCCGCGGTGGTGGCGAACCTCGAGCTCATGGGGAAGGACCTCGCCCGACTCAGCGAGGAGCTTCAGATAGGCGATCGACTGGCGGAGATCTTCGACGAGCTCCACGACGCGCGGGAGAGCGCCGACCGTCTCCGTCAGATCATCAGGGACCTGAAGATCTTCTCCCGTTCGACCGACGAGGAGCGCCGCGGCCCCGTCGACGTCCGGCGGGTGCTCGAGTCTTCCCTCCGGATGGCCTGGAACGAGATCCGGCACCGGGCGCGCCTCGTCAAGGACTACGGGGAGATTCGCCCCGTCGAGGCCAACGAGGCGCGGCTCGGCCAGGTTTTCCTCAACCTCATCGTGAACGCGGCGCAATCGATTCGGGAGGGGAACGCGGAGCGGAACACCATCCACGTCTCGACGAGCCTCGACCTTCCCACGGGGCGAATCGTCGTGGAGGTTCGCGACTCGGGGAACGGCATCCCGCCGGAGAACCTTCCGCGCATCTTCGACGCGTTCTTCACGACCAAGCCGGTGGGCGTCGGAACGGGGTTGGGGCTGCCGATCTGCCACCGGATCGTCTCCGCGCTGGGAGGCGAGATCCAGGTCCAGAGCGAGGTCGGCAAGGGGACTTCATTTCGCGTCTTGCTGCCGCCGAGCTCCGGAGAGGCCGCCGTCCAGGCGCCACCGCCGCCGAGCGTGCGCTCGATCCGCCGCGGGCGGGTGCTGGTCATCGACGACGAGCCGACCCTGGCCAGGGCGCTGGGGCGGGTCCTCGAGCCCGACCACGAAGTCACCATCGCCCCGAGCGCCAGCGAGGCGTCCCGCCTGATCGTCGCCGGGGACCGGTACGACGTCATCCTCTGTGATCTGATGATGCCGCAAATGAGCGGGATGGATCTGCACACCGATCTCACCGCGCGCGCGCCCGAGCAGGCCTCGCGGATGGTCTTCCTGACCGGGGGCGCCTTCACCTCCGAGGCGCGGCAGTTCCTGGACGGTATTCCGAACCAGAGAATCGAGAAGCCGTTCGACACCCAGCACGTCCGATCAATCGTCAACGACAGAGTCAAATGACGTCGACCTCGCTCGCGCTCCTGGTCGTCGAGGACTCCGCGGATGACCTCGAGCTCTTGACCTGCGAGCTCAGAGACAACGGCCTCGAGCCCGCGGTCCGCCAGGTCCAGACCCGGACGGAGATGGCGGCCGCCCTGCAAGCAGGCGGCTGGGACGCCATCTGCATGGACTATCAGCTGCCCTCCTTCGACGCCCCTTCCGCCCTGGCCCTGCGCGCGGAACTGGCGCCCGACGTCCCCGTCGTCATCGTCTCGGGATTCATCGGAGAGACAGCGGCCGTCGCGCTGCTCAAGGCGGGCGCCGATGACTACATCCCCAAGGGCAACCTGGTCCGGCTGGCCCCCGCGCTCCGGCGGGCGATGCGCGACGCCGAGGAGCGGCGCGCGCGCCGGCGCGCGGAAGAGGATCGGGCGCGGCTGGTGACGCAGCTCGAGGGCGCGCTCCGGCTGCGTGACGACTTCCTGGTGCTCGCCTCGCACGAGCTGCGGACGCCGCTGACAGCCCTCCGCCTGCAGATCGAAGCCGCGTCGCGGGCCCGCGGCGACCGGGACGCCGTCCTGCGGAGGCTCGAGCGGTCCGGCCAGTCGATCGATCGCATCGCACGCCTCGTCGACGACATGCTGGTCGTCTCCAGGGTACGCCCGCCCGACCCGATCCAGCGCCATGAGACGGACGTCGGCCGGCTGGTGGCGGCCCTGGTGGCGTCCGTCGCCGCCCAGGACTCGGCGCAGAACCTCACCGTCCATGTTCCGCGCGAGCCGCTCGTCGCGCGCCTCGACCCGTTCCAGCTCGAGGACGCGCTGCGACGCCTGCTGGAGAACGCGGTCAAGTACGGCCTGGAGAGGGCGATCGACGTACACGTCGAGCGGATCGGCTCGTCGGTCCGAGCGTCGGTGACCGACCGCGGGATCGGCATCGCCCCCGAGCATCAGGCCCGCATCTTCGAACGGTTCGGGCACCAGGAGTCGACGTCGAACTATGGCGGCCTGGGCCTGGGTCTGTGGATCGCCCGCCGCATCGTCGAGGCCCACGGAGGAACCTTGACCGTGGCGAGCCGCCTCGGCGAGGGGGCGACCTTCGCCATCTCCATTCCGATCGCCCCCTGACCACACCCGCCGGGGGACGCCGTCAGGGAGCCGTCCAGGCGCCGTTCCGGACCCGTGCCCGCCCGCGCGCTCAGGGGCCCGTCGGGCAGCCGCCGTCAGCGGTGTGATCGATGCAGATTGTCCCCGTCGCGCAGGTGTAGATGAACTGAAAGGCCGAGAGCGCCCCGCTCTGGAGATCGCTGCAGGCCGTGCCCTTGAGGACGATGGTCGTCATGCTGGTGTCGGTGTACGACCAGCCGTTGGTCGGGTCCTGCATGACTTCGACCGTGTTGCCGCTCGCGTCCTTGGCCGAGACCGCCACCTTCGCCAGCGTCCCGTTGACGCCGGTCAGCGGGATGGTGCACGACGCGACCATGCCGACGATCTTGTTGAGGGCGGTCACCAGATCGGCCGTGCTGTTGACCTCGTAGAAGGCGTTCCCGTCCGCCGATCCGACCTGGGCCTCGCCCCCGGCCATCGCCAGCTGGTTCAACGTCGCCACGCCGTTGGTGTTCCCGATCCCGACCACGAAGGTATGGAAACCGGCCGTGGCGGCGTTGGTGACCGCCGTCGCCGCTCCCATGGAGTCGTCGTCGCTCACATTGGGAGCGTTGGGCATGCAGTTCGGCAGGCCGTCGGTGGCCAGCAGCAGGTACTTGGGATTGGTGTCGGTGAGGGTCGCCATGTAGGCGGCGGCGGCGTTCACCGCCGTCCTGGTCGGCGTGTAGCTGCCCGGCGTGTTGGTGGCGTAGGCCTGCGAGATCGCCGTGTAGTCGTTGGCCGCGATCGGCACATTCGGCATCGCGTTGACGCCACACATGTTGTCGCTGCCGAAAAAGATGAGACCCCAGTTGACGGTCGACTGCGTCGTCATGACGACCGTGTCGATCGCCGCCGTCACCTGCGACCACTTCGAGTTGGCGCCACAGGCGACGTTCCCGTTGCAGTTGACGTTCGCGCTGCACATGTCGCTGCCGTTGGTGCCGCAGCAACAGCCGTTCGCTTGTTCGGTCATCGAGCCGGACTTGTCCTGCACGATCAGGATGTCGGGCGGCTCGGGCATGACGTCGACGTTGGTCTGACCGCAGCTCGTCGTCACCCCGCTGTCGATCACGATGTCCCCGCCGCCGCCCCCGCTGCCCAACGTGTCGCCGCTGCCGCCCGACCCGCTCCGCAGGCCAGCGCCGCCCGAACCAGGCGTGCCGCTGCCGCCCTGCCCCACCGGTGTCGACCCGCCGGAGCCGCTGCTCTCGGAAGGGAGGCCGGGCGCAAAGCCGCATCCCACCAACGCCGACATCAGCGCCAGTCTCAGGAAAGGTGTTCGGGATCGCTGCATCGTCTGGGCCCCCTTCGAGAATCGGGAAAACGCGTCTCTATCTTTAGTCTCGGGTTCGCTCGATTTCTTCTCACAAATCGCAGCCGGTGCAGCGAGGGCCTTCCCGAGCTTCGGTGGCAACGGTCGGGCTACCGCTGCACGGCTCAGGTCAGCCCTTCGAGCGCGATACCGCTATCGACGTCGTGCGTGCCCGTCCGCAGGCAGCGACGAGCAGCCGTCGCCGTGATTGTTCGGCTCGACCCGCGCCGGCCGAGGCGGGTCAACGCACGCTGGTGAGCACGCCGCCGAAGACCACGCCCGCGGGATTGCATCCAGCGCTCGTGCTCCTCAGGCGTAAGGACCGTTCGCGGCGGCGACGGTGGTGACGTTGGCGCCGGCGTGTAGAAACGAGGTGAGATCGAACCGGTGGCCCCTGCGATTCGACCACCACCGGCGACGCCGGACAGCTGCATCGGGGCGCCGGAAGAACAAGGCCCCGACCAGCCACTGCCGCATGGCCGTGGAATCCGCCGGTGCCGGAAGTCCCACCCGTGCTGGAGACTGTCAGGTCATGAGCCGGCGACAGCCACCTGTCCCTCAGAGGCGGACGCCGCGCTTGTAGGTTCGCGACGTCGGATTCTTCTTTTTAGAGATCTTTCCCTTGCGGATGGTTCCCTGGATCGACACCCGGTGCCCGGTCGCGCGCGCCTCCTTACCGCTGGGTGTCTGCTGGTGCTCGTCCGAAGAGGCGGTCCGCAAGATGACGTACCCGCCGGGTGTCATGCCGGTACGGTCCTTGAGCACACCGAGCTTGTCGTAGGGGGCCGGCGCGCCGGGATCGAACGCCGCGCGCAGCAGGAAATTGCTGACCGTCACGCCATTGAGCGCCCCATACGAGGTGTCCTCGACCCGATCGCACAGCTCCAAGGCTTCCTCGTTCCCGTCACCGCGGTCGGCCCAGAAGTTCGCTGGCGGATCGCCGGCCGCCTCGCAGCACTCGTGGCTGATGGTCACACTCAGCGCGTTCGCCCCTTGCGTGAGACTGTCCGAGCCATCGCGGCCGATGTAGACGACGGACGCGCCATTGCCGAGGCGGTCGTGGTACCCGGCCGCCCCAGGCGCATCCGGCAGCGCGTCCTTGATCCAGATCGCGACCTCGGTCGGCTGCACATCACTACCGTTCGGCTGGCCCACCCGCACGCTGTAGGTCCCCGTACCGCCCCACTCCGCCGCCACGTCGCCATTGAGCTGCCAGCTCACCGCGACGGCGATGTCTTGAAGAACGGCCGGCGTGAGCACCCCGCCTTGACCCGCTGCGCTCGATTGACTCTCGTTGACCAACACAAAACGCATCGCACCCTCCTCTCGACCAATCAACGCACGAACGACGGAATCTTACACCCCCGCCCCCGTTCCTCGTGAACGTTTCCATAACGTTGCTATGCTGTTGCCATGACCCTTGGCACGGTCAGGCCGCCGGTTTCGGGCCGGTCCCCCGCAGGTTCACCAGCCGCTGGAGCAACCCGAACCAGAACGGCGCTCCGAACGGTGCCGAGCAGGCCGTCGCCAGCCAGCCCAGGACGCTCACCAGCGTCAGCGGCAGACCGGGCCGACCCACCGGCAGCTCCTTCAGCTCGGCGAGCGCGGTGCTGGCGGCGACCGGAACGGGCAGGCCCGCGATGTCGGCCGGATGGATCCAGAGCGCCCGGAACAGATGGAAGGTATCGATGTTCAGCGCGGCCGCGACGGCCAGCGCGATCAGGAAGGAAAAGACCTGCGCCCTGCGCTTGTAGACGCCCGAGACCCGCTCCATCCCGGCCGAGAACCAGCCCGCGAGCTGCTTCTGAGTCTCTTCGATCTGTCCGCCCGCCCGCGCGTACATCCCCAGCACCATCGTTCGGATCTGGTCGTCCTTGATCGCTGCGATCTTCTTGTCGAGGTCCGCGACCGCGTCGGGCGCGCCCTGGATCGCCTCCAGCAGCGCCGCGGCGAAGTGCATCGGATCGATGTAGGACGGCTTGACCGTGAGCGTCGTCTCGGTCGTCGAAGTCCCCGGGGCGCGCGGGTTGACCAGCGCGCTCCGGTAGACGCCCAGCGCCAGCCCGGTGAATGCCTGGTCATTCAGCAACTCCTTGACCCCGTTCAGAAGATCGCGGGCGCGCAGCTTGAGGAGCGAGGCAATCGACTCGTAGATCGAGCTCGCGATGAGGGCCACCGCGCCCCAACAAAACACCAACCCGAGAGCCACGTCCAAGACGGTGCTGTTCAACATTAAAACCTCCCGATCACCTGAATCCCCGCGCCTGTTAGAACGGAGGCCCCGCCGGAAGTTTCGCGAGACGACGTCAACTCTGGACGAACGCCGCAGTCGACGTTTCTGGCTGCGTTGGCCGAGCCAGGTGTTATGGTCAACGCCGCTCGCAGTCGAGATACTTGTTTCGTTGGAATGGTTTGGCCTCTCGATCGTTGCTCCGGCGCGACCATCGATGCTCGGAGGGTTCATGGCGGCGAAATTCCGTAAGGGGACTGGCTGGATTCGATGCGCCCGAAGCTTGGCACCCGGTACGCTCTTGCTGGCGGTGCTTCTGGCGCCTTCCGGCGCCTGGGCGCAGGCAATGGTGCCTTGGCTCACGCGGTCCGCGGACAACGCCCGCAGCGGGTGGAACCCGCACGAGACGTTGCTCACCCAGGCCAACGTGACCGCCAAGGGGATCGTGCGGTCCACCATCATCCCGGTGTACGGCGACGCGCGCGGGATGGAGGCGCAGCCCCTGATCCTCCCCAACGTGAAGCTGCCCGACGGCTCGAAGCACGACGTCATGGTGCTGCCGTCGATGGCGAACATCGTCCGGGCGGTCGACGCCCACACGGGCGCCGAGCTCTGGAAGAAAGACCCCACGCTCGGCACGCCGATCGTCGGCAGCACCCCGATCGCGCCGAAGACCATGCCCGACAATTGTGTCGGTGACTCCATCACCATCGACTGCCACGCCATCAACGACAAATGGGGGGTCTTGAGCACGGGGGTCATCGACCCCGACACCGGACGCCTCTACTTGGTCGCCTGGATCTCCCCGGACGGCAGCGGCAAGCCACAGACCGCACAGCACTTCGTCTTCGTGCTGAGCGTCGCCGACGGCTCGCAAGTCGTGCCGCCCGTCCTGGTCCAGGGGCAGAGCCAGGGGCAGACCTACGCGGGGACCCTGCGAAAGCAGCGCAGCGCCCTGGTCATGACCAACGTCGGCGGGCGCAAGACGGTGTTCTGGGCCTCGGGCACCGTGATGGAGACCGGGAGCAAGGCGGCCGGCTGGATCTTCGCGTTCGATTGCGCGACCAACACCATCGCCGCCACGCTCGCCACCTCGGCCGGTGAAGGCGCCGGGATCTGGATGGGTGGCCAGGGGCTGGCGGCGGACGACCAGGGCTACCTCTACGCGATCACCGGAAACGGCGACTTCGACGGCAAGACGCAGCTCGGCGAGTCGTTCGTGAAGGTCCAGTACACCCCGGACGCCGGCCCGGCCGCGGCCAGCCTCAAGGTGGTCGACCACTGGACCCCCTGGACCGACCTCGTTCGGGCGAGCCAGCAGAAGATGGCGGCGATGAAGCGCGCCGGGATGAGCGCTCCCAGCGAGGCGGTGAAGCCGGTCGGCGCCAGCATGCACATGTCGATCGCGCACGCGAAGATGACGGCGCAGCTCAACGACCGCGGCGTCCCGGTGGTGCTGGTCTACCCGCAGATGGCCAACGGGAACTGGTCCGACGAGGACTGGGGATCTGCCGGGCCGGCCTGCCTGTTTCCTCTCGGGGTCTGCATCGCGACCGGAAAGGACGGGATCGGGTACCCGATCAAGACGGCCCACCTCGGAGGCACGACGCCCGCGGATCTGAAGAACCCGAAGGCCAACTGCAAGAAGCTGGCGGCGGCGCCGGTCTGGCTGACGATGAGCCCCGGGAACGTCGACCCCTGCCCGACCGATCCCCGCAGCTTGAACTTCTTCCCGTGGGGCAAGACGGCGCACCTTCACATGACGCCCGTCCAGTACTTCGACCCCCTGCTGAACGCCTGGACCATTTTCGTGTGGGGCGAGAACGCCCAGCTTCACAAGTGGTCGGTCGGCAAGGCCGGGGCCCTCGGCTATGTCGCGCAGAGCAACGAGTACGCGAGCGACGAGCTGCGCAATAGGCCCCCCGGAGGCATGCCGGGAGGGTTCTGCTCCGGTTCGAGCAACGGAGCCGACCCCAACTCGGCCATCCTCGTGTGCGCCATTCCGTACGGTGACGCGAACGCGCAGGTGGTCGGCGGCCGCCTGCTGGTCTACGACCCCGTCCACCTGGCGGCTGACGGTTCGCTGAAGGTTCTCTGGGACTCCCAGCGCTGGAACGTCCAGTTCTCGTTCAACAAGTTCAACCCGCCGGTGATCGACGGCGGTCAGATCTACGTGCCGAACTACAACGGCGGCGTCGACGTCTACAAGCTGACCAAGTAGCGATGGGGGTTTGCTATCACGCGCACGCCCGCTTCCTCGACCGGAGCGGCAACAGGATCACCGTCCCCGCGCCGGTCGATCCGACCACGCCGCACGCGCCCTGGTGGTACGACTGGATCGCCGGCCAGGCCCGCGAGCTGAAACGGGCCGGATTTTCAGCGATCCTCTACCCACCCGTCTGCAAGACCCAGGGGGGCCACGCCCCCACCGCCGACGGATACGGTGTCTTCGACCAGTACGACCTTGGCTCCAAGGCCCAGTGCGGCGCCACCGAGACCCGCTTCGGCTCGCGCGAGCTGCTGCAGCGATCGGTCGCGGTGGCCCATGCCTGCGGTCTCGACGTCTACGTCGACGTGGTGATGCACCAGCTCAGCGGCGGGGCGGGCGGCGTCTATCGCTACCTGGCCGCCGACGGCAAGACGATGGCCGGGCGGTTCCCCAAGGACGCGGGCTGTTTTCGCGGCCCGCCGCCGCGGCGTCCGGAGGATCCGGTGCCGGTCCCGCGGTTCGACTTCGCCTTCGGCGATGAGCTGGTCTACGTCAACTGCGCGCCGCGCGGTTACACGCGCGACGGAATGGTCGCGTTCGGCGACTGGCTGACCCGGTCGTTGGACATCCAGGGCTACCGCGTCGACGACACGAAGGGGACTGCCGTGGCGTTCGTCCACGACTGGATGACGGCGCGCTCGATGGGGAGCCGCTTCTGCGTCTCGGAGTACTTCGACGGCGACCCGGACAACCTCGCCTGGTGGGCGCACGCGAGCGGCATGGCAGGCCGCTCGGCGGTGTTCGATTTCACGCTGCACTTCGCGCTGCAGGCGATGTGCGACGACCCCAACTTCGACATGACCCGCCTGGACGGGGCCGGCTACGCGGCGCGCGACCCGTTCAACGCCGTCACCTTCGTCGACAACCCGGATACGGATCTGTCGCCCGGCCAGCAGATCATCGGCAACAAGCTCCTGGCCTACGTCTTCATCCTCACGACCGAGGGCTACCCGTTCGTCTTTCACAAAGACTATGCGGAGGCGCCGGGGTGTTACGGGCTCAAGCGGTGGATCGACAACCTGGTCTGGATCCACGAGAACCTGGCCGACGGCCCGACGACCACGCGCTGGAACGATCCCCGCGTCATGGTGACCGAGCGGCTGGGCGGGCCGGGCTTGCTCACCGCGATCAACACCGACGTCTGGAACCGACGGACGATCACCTGCCAAACAGCGTTCGGCGCCAACGCTCACCTCAAGGACTACACCGGGAAGCACGGCGACATCTGGACCGACGGCGGCGGGCGCGCCACCTTCACCATCCCCAGCAACGCCTACGGCGGCGGCCAGTCGTATCTCTGCTTTTCACGGGTGGGCCACGATCGCGCGATGCCGCTGACCGAGCGGCCGACCACCCAGACCTTCTTCGGCGCGGCGGATCTCGACCTTCTGCCGGTCCCTGCCGACGGCGCCGCCCGGGCCGGGCGCATCTGGTGCGCCGCGCGCAAACCTCTGCGGGCCACGCTGCGCGCGCTGCCGGCCCCTCCTGGCGGCAAGCTCTCCGTGGAGGTCTTCGCGCCGGACGGCAGGCGCGCCGGCGCCGGGCCGGCGGGGGACGGCGGCAGCTCGGTCGAGCTCGTCAGCGGCGCCGCCGGCTGGTATGAGCTGCGCGTCGTCGGCCAGGGGCTGCCGGCGCCAGCCGCCTATGAGCTGGACGTCACTTACACGGCGACGCCACACCTCTGAGGGTCACTGGCCGACCGCGAACCCCGGGTAGAGGGTCATACCGCCGTCGAGGTAGAGGGTCGTCCCCGTCATGTAGTCCGACTCGTCGGAGGCCAGCCAGACGGCGGCGCGCGCCACCTCTTCGACCTCGCCGATCCGTCGGGCCGGGATGAGGCCCAGCACCTTCTCCGCGACCCGCCGGTCCTTGAGCGCGGCGGCGGTGAGCCCGGTCGCGATCGCGCCGGGCGAGATGCTGTTGACCCGGATGTGGTGGCGCGCAACCTCCTGGGCGATCGACTTCATCAGCATCATCACGCCCCCCTTCGAGGCGGCGTAGTTGACGTGACCGCCCCAGGGGATGACGTCGTGGACCGAGCTGATGAACAGGATCTTCCCGGCGGCGCGGGCGACGGCGGGGCGGACGCCCTGGCGCTTGAAGACCCGCACCGCCTCCCGCGCGCACAGAAACTGGCCCGTGAGGTTGACGTCGATGACGTGGTTCCAGTCGGCGAGCGTCATCTGTTCGAACGGGGCGCCTGCCTGGACGCCGGCGTTGTTCACCAGGATGTCGAGCGTGCCGAAGGCGCCGAGCGCGCGGTCGAACAGCGCCCGGACGTCGGCCTCGCGCGTGACGTCGGCGCGAACGGCGACGGCGCGGGCCCCCGTGCCGAGGTCGTTGATGGCCCGGACCACCTCCTCCGCCTCGGCCTCGCCCGCGAGGTAGCTCACGACCACGTCCGCCCCCGCCTGCGCGAGGGCCAGGGCGGTCGCGCGCCCGATGCCGGAGTTTGCCCCGGTGACAATCGCCTTCTGTCCCGCCAGAACGCCCACCGCGACAATCTTACGCCCAACTGCCGCCCGGACATTCTCCGCGGCGCTCGTTGACAAGGCGCTGGCCCCCGGCCGAACATTGCCAGCAATGGGGAGCGGGCGGCCAGAGGCGAACGCTGGGCCCTGGAGGCCGCAGGTGTCGTGCGTTTGCCTGACCTACGGCCGTACGGCTTGCCTGAACGAGGCGGTCGCCTTCTTCCTGGCCCAGGACTACGGCGGACCGAAGGAGCTGATCGTGGTCAACGACCTCGACAGCCAGGAGATCGTATACGCGCACCCGCAGGTGCACATCTTCAACGTCGCCGAGCGCTTCGCGAACCTGGGACGGAAGCGCGACTTTGCAATTCGTCAGGCGCGGGGCGAGGTGATCGTCACCTGGGACGACGACGACGGCTACCTTCCGGCACATCTCCGCACCTGCGTCGACCTCATCGACGGGTACGACTACGCCAAGCCGGACAAGTGCATCGTGATGGTGCGGGACAACGTCGCCGAGCGCGTCGCCTCGAGCTTCATGCCGCAGGTCGTGTTCACGCGCGAGCTCTACCTGCGGGCGGGCGGCTACCGCGACCAGTCGTTCGGCGAGGACACCGATCTCAGTCACCGCATGCTCGCCCTTCCGGGCACATCGAGCCACTTCGCCGTCACCGACGACGCCGAGCTGACCTACCTCTATCGCTGGGCCAACGACGAGTACCACCTTAGCGGGTACGGCCCCGATCGCCCGGAGCTGGGCGGGTACGAGCTGGTCGCGGCCGCCGTCCACCGCCGACAGGAGCAAGGACGCGAGCCGCGGGGTCGCGTCACCTTGCAGCCGGCGCTGCGGCACGACTACGCCGGCCTGGTGCGGCGTTTCCTCTCCCCGGACGGCGTCCCGGGCGCCGTCCTGCGCAAGCGGGAGTTCGACGTCCGGGTGGGCCCACTGTTCGACGAAGACCTGGCCCCGCCGTGGTCGCTGTCGATGTGGATCGAGGCGGGACCCGCGGCGATGGCCCCGGTCGCGCTGTTCGATTCGAACGCCCACGCGATCCGGCTCGCGCAGCACGGCGCCCTCGATCGATTCGGCGTGACCCGCTACGGTCACCGCGACTTCGCGTTCGACTTCCGTCCGGACGACCAGCTCCACCACCTGGCCCTGGTCGCGCGACCGGGGTTCATCGAGCTCCACGTCGACGGCCAACCGCCCCAGGCCCTCGCGGAGACGATTCACTTTCCGCGAAGCGTGGCCGACGACGCGAGCTTGCTCGAGTACCGCGTCTTTCGCGGCGCCCTCTCGAAGCGGCAGGTAGTGGCGCTGTCACAGGAGCCGCCCTCGAGGCGGGAACCCGAGACGCGCGTGCAGTTCCTGACCAACTGGCTCCCGGACGCCCAGTTCGGCGCGTACCTCTCGAAGATGACCCAGGACGGCCGGACCTGGAACGCGCTCCGCATCGTCGACTCGCGGCCCGATTACACCGTCGTGGTGAACCATCCCCGCGGGGAGCCAGACCTCGATCCGGCCCGCACGATTCACCTCCGCATGGAGCCCGAGTGCGTCCGCCGCAACTGGGGCTCGTGGTACAAGCCGGACGCCACCCGGGCGGTGGCGGCGTACGACGAGCACAACGCCATCGAGTGGCACCTGTCGTGCGACTACCGCACGCTCCTCGCCTCCAGCCCCGCGAAGACGAAGGTCCTCTCGGCGGTGGTGTCGGACTTCTACTTCCTGCCGGGGCACCGGCTGCGCGTCGACTTCGTCCGCGGCTACCTGGACAAGCTCCCCTACTTCGACCACTTCGGCCGGGGCAACCACCACCAGGCGAGCTTTCGCGGGCCGGTCGCCCGCAAGGAGGATGGGCTCTTTCCCTACAAGTACACGTTCGCCGCGGAGAACTGCGCCGAGCCCGGCTACTTCACCGAAAAGGTCGTCGACGCCATCCTCTCCGAATGCCTGGTCTTCTACTGGGGCTGCCCCGATCTCGAGCGCTGGATCGCGCCGGAGGCGTTCGTTCGCGTCGACCTGGAGCACCCGAGAGAGGCCCTATCGCTCATCGAGCGCACCATCGCGCAAGGCGCCTGGGAGGCGCGCATCGAGCACATCCGCCGCGAGAAGCGGAAGATCCTGCAGGAGCTCCACATCTTCCCCACCCTGGAACGAATCATCGCGCGCTTGAATACCTGATCGCTCGCTCACTGGGGGCGAACGGTCACGCGTAGAGCTCCGGTCGCGGCACCGAAGCGCGCCTCGATGGTCGCCTCCCTGGCTGTGGTGGCCCGGAAGCCTGCCATTCCGAAGCAGGAGTCGCACTGGCCGAACTCGCCGCTCGACTGTTCTCTCTCGATCCCCTCGTCGGCTCGCCACGTCAGCTCGGTCCACTTGCCGATCTCCAGCTCGTGTCCCGCCCGATCGTGCGGGACCGCGCGCACGTGGAACCTCTGGCCGACCGCCGCGTGTTCCTCCACCAGCCTGAGCTCGAGCTGCGCCGGGGTCACGACGCGCATTCGGGCACGGTGCTCACCGCACGCCAGCTCGGCGCGGCCCTCCTCTCGCGCGCGCACCACCAGCGCGTTCTGCCAGTGCAGATCCTCCAGCGCCGAAGCGGGCTCTACGTTCGTCAAGTGGCACGGCTCCGTGCCCTCGAACGCGTGAACGCCGCCCACCGCCAACAACCGTTCCTGGCCGTGCATCGCACAACCTCCCAGCAAGGATAGCGTCGCCAAAAGGACTCGTGGGTTCACTCGCATCACGCAAGCTTGAGCGCCTTCAGCTCCACCAGCTTGGCGATGATGACCAGATAGTTCTCCTTGATCAGGTTGACGACCGCCGTTCGAAGTCCGGCGTCGTTGATATCGGTGCCGCTGGCGACCATGCCCGCCAGCATCTTCGCGCTCTCCGCGGTGGGCCGGGGCGTGTAGTCCCAGACGCGCTTGAAGAGCGCGGGATAGTCGGGCTCCTTGGCGGCGCGGAAGGTCGCGATGACGTTCAGCTGCGACTGCGCGACCGCCCGCTTCGCGATCGCCAGGGTCTGGGCGTTGAGCGTCTTGTCACCGGACAGGGGCCAGTGGTCACCGAGTGCGTTCTCGACCGGGAGACCGCCGGGGAGGCTGTTCAGCCGGTCGTGGATGCCCTTGGCGACGGCGCTCTCTAGGAGCTCGGGCCTTTCCAGGTGGATGTGCTGCAGAAGCGTGGAGAACCGGCTGGCCGAGTTGATGTTCGGATGAAAGCCAAAATGACGCTCGACGGTTTCGTATTTCGAGAACTCGCGGGCCACGTCGCCCACGAAGGCCGTCTTCGCGACCGCGTCGAAGAATTTTTCCGAGTCCTTCGTGAACTCGCGCTTGTCTCCCGCTCCCTTGGTCGGCAGCTGAGCGTTGAACCTCTCCATCACGTCGCGCTTATTGAAGAGGTGTCCGGCCGCGAACGCATCGGTGAGGAAGTGGTCACCGAAAGCGTTGATGAGAAGCGCTTCGTCCTTGCGGCCGGCCCGCGCCGCCGCCAGGGCCTTGCGATGGTTCTCTTCCCACGCTCGTTTGTGATCTGCGGTCGACATCCCCGTCGGCGCCACGAAGGCCGCATTGGACGGCGCGAAGTGGGCCTCATTCTGTGCCGCCAAATCGAGGAACCGGCCCTTGGTGGCCGACTGCCAGCGTTCGGTGCTCACCGGCTTGCCGGTCCTCTTCTCCTCGGCGACCAACGCCGCGATCGCCTTGAGCTCATCAGGCGGCGCCTTGGCCAGGTCCTCCGGCTTACGAAAAAGGTCGCCACCCATCGCGATCACCGTCCCATAGTCGAGGGAAACCCCGTTCACCATGATCTTGATCGATGGATCCTTGACGGCGTCACGGGCCATCTCATTGAGCTTCTGCGGAACCGCGATCTGGTCGCCCGCACGGAAGCCCTCGATCGTGTGATCGTCACCGTGCTTGAAGTGTCGAATCTTGTCCGGGTTCGCCGCCTTGAGCTCCGCGACCGAGATGTTGAACTTGGCGGCGATCGACTGGAAGGTGTCGCCCTTGATGACGGTGTATTGAAGCGGCGCAAAGGCCTTCTTCAGCTCTTCCTGCGTGTCGCCCGTCTGGGCGTGCTCACCGGCCTCGTAGCGCTGAACGCCACCCAGGCGCGCCCCCTCGCCCCCCGCACCGCGCGCATAACGATCGAGCAACCCCTCCGCGGTCCCCCCCTGGACGACGAGCCTGGCCACCGCGTTGGCGTGCTGCTCGTGTCGATCCCCCGGCGATCCCACACCGCCCTCCAGCGCCACCCCTCCCCGCTGTTGGATCACGTGCGCCGCTTCATGCGCGGCGGTGTGCAGCCGTGGAGCCCTGGAGAACGCGACATGATTACCCAGCGTGTACGCCTCGGCGCCCAGCGCGCGACTCGCGGCCTCGGCGCCACCTCCGACGTGGGACTCGATGCCGCTCACGTCGTGACGGCCGAACGCCCGCTGGATTGCGTCCCGATACGGCAAAGGTCCGCTCGTCTGGGCGATCCCGCGCGCCGCAACATCCCGGATGGTGGTTCGGTCAACGACCTCCCGCGGCGCTCTCGCAGGCGACGGGGGCGTAACCATCGTTTGCACGCCCTGTGCGGTCCCGTATGGACTACGCGTCGCAACCGGCGTTGCCGTAGGTTTCGCGGCCCCCACAGCCTTCGTTGTCTGCGGGCGCCGTTCGGGTCTGCGGATCAGCGGCGCAAAGGTCGACACGGCGAACCAATGCTACCCATCGACGAAGATGAATACAAGCAGTCGACGATGGAGCGAGCATGGCGATCGACGGCGTCCACCACATCGTGCGTCGCCGGCTTCGAGACCACGAGCCGGTGGTCGCTGCCGAGCCCGAAATCGTCGCGGCCCGCGACGCCGGTCGGTTTGAGCCAGCGAAACGGGGGCAGCTTCACACCTGGATGGAGCTCCTTGAACTGCGGGCTAACGGAGATCTCGGCGTCCGCGAACTCGACACCCTTCACACCGACGCTCCTGAATCTTGGTTGCCAGGTCCGCGGTCACTATGAAGGCATGGAACAGCGCCACAATTGTATCCCCGAGCCATCCGTCGAACTCGTAGTGAAGCTTTGAGATCAGCGGTGGATGAATGCTCGCATCGACGATCGCACGCTCTCCCAGACCGCCCGCCAGCTCTGGTTCGACTACGTAGTGGAGTTGACCCGATCTGATGGACGGTTTCGTTACGCTGCTTTCTTCACGGACTGTAGCAGTTCAAATTCGATCGGGCTGACGTAGTTGAGGGTCGAATGGCGCCTGGTGGGATTGTAGAAGCCGTCGATGTACTCGCCGATGGACAGGGTCGCCGAGGCCCTGCTCTCGAGGTCGTCGGCGTTGTCCATCTCGCGCTTGAGGGTGGCGAAGAAGCTCTCGGCGACGGCGTTGTCCCAGCAGTCGCCCTTCCGGCTCATGCTGCACTCGATGGTCTCAAGGGCCTTCCGGTAGTCGTCGCTGGCGTACGTGCTACCTCGATCGGAGTGATGGACGAGGTTCGCGGCGGGCTGCGCTGGCTGAGGGCCACGTCCAGTGCTTTGAGCGCGAGGTGACGGTCGACGTGTTCGCTGGTTGCCCACCCAACGACTCGCCGCGAGAACAGGTCGAGGATGGCAGCCAGGTAGAGCCAGCCCTGCTTCGTCCACAGGAACGTGATGTCCGTGACCCACACTTGATCAGGGCGGCTGGCGCTGAAGTCTCGCGCGCCAGCACGTTCGGCGCGATCGGGAAGCCGTGCTTGGAGTCGGTGGTCGTGCGGAACCGACGTCTTTTGCGGGCCACCAAGGCCTTTTCGCGCATCAACCTGGCCACGCGCTTACGGCCGACGCGGTGGCCAGCCGCCTTGAGCTCGGCGTGGACGCGCGGGCTGCCGTAGCGACGACTGCTCGCGACGTGAGCGGCGGCCACGTGTTGGGACAGCGCTTCGTCGCGCAGCGTGTGCGGCGACTTCGGCCGTCCCTGCGTGGCGTAGAAGCCGCTCGGCGACACGCTCATGATCCGGCACAGAACCGCGACGGGGAAGGCCACCTTCTCCTCGGAGATGAACGCGAACTTCACGCGCTCTCCTTGGCGAAGAAGGTGGCCGCCCTTTTTAAAATCTCGCGCTCCATCCGGAGGACCTTCACCTCCCGTCGCAGCTGCGAAAGCTCCTCTTTCTCGGCCGTGGTCAACGCGCCTGCCGGTCCCTTGCCGGCATCTACATCGGCCTGCCGGACCCACCCGCGCACCAGGCTGTCCGCCAGCCCCAGGTCGCGCGCTACCTGCGCGACTCGGCGGCCCCCGGTGCGCACCAGCGCGACCGTGTCGGCCTTGAACTCACGCGTGTGCGTGCGTCGGACCTTCTTCGTTTCCTGCTTCGACATGTGGCCACCTTTTCTACGCTCGTTTCGCTGAGCGTGGGTGTCCACCAGACCGGGTCAACTCCACATCTCGCGGTGGTTCGGTCAGATGCCTTCGTACGGATAGACATCCAGCGCTCGCGGCTTCGGCGAGCTTATGAGGTCCAATGCCTTCTTCGAGACCACGAGTCTGTGATCACTGCCGAGACCGAAATCGTCACGGCCCGCGACGCCGGTCGGCTTCAGCCAGCGAAACAGCGGCAGCTCGAAGTCCGGGTGAAAGTCCTGGAATTCTTCGCTAACAGAAACCTCCGCGTCCGCGAGCTCGAAGCCTGTCAGACCAGCACTCTGAATCTTGGCTGCTAGGTCCTCCGTGATCATGAAGGCGTGAAACAGCGCCACGATATGATCGCCTAACCATCCATCGAACCTGTAGTGGAGCCGCGAAATTAGCGGTGGATGAACACGCGTGTCGACAATCGCATGCTCTCCAAGCCCACCCGCCACCTCGGGTTCGACTACGTAGAATGCATCCATTGCGTCATCTTATTGGCGGCTTAAACAGATGGCCGAACATGTCGTCAATCTTCGTCGCTTGATCCAACAGCTGCTGCTTCGACGGTGATCTGTTCTCAAGATAGAAGCGGTTCCAGATTTTTCTGATCTGGCTCAAGTGAAGTTCACCGTTTGAATCCTTGGGAATTCCGCGAAGATTTTCGAGCGAGTGTAGCTCTGACGGCGTTACCTTGCCAGGGAAGAGCGTAAGTGTCTGGCGTTCCACAGCGTGGTGGACAACCACCTTCCCTTCCAGCCCCGGGTGAGCACCGAAGAAGGTCGCGCGGTAGTTCGTGGTCGTCGAAGCTCCAAATCGCGCCGCTCGACCGCCCCTCGGCCCACGACGCGCGCCATCTGCCGGCTTCCTCTCTCTTGGAGGAGCACTCTCCTCTTTGGGGAGGTTCGACGGGTGAAGCTTGTCCGGCTTGAGGTCCTTTACCCCTGCTGGGGCGGTGCGAACAGGAGGCTTCTCCAGGGCACGGGATTCGAAGGTGTTCTCGGCCCTCGCATCCTGAACCGGAACGGTCAGACCGGTGTCGGTCACCGCCGACTCGCCCATCATCCTCTCGATGATCTCGACGAGGCGGCGGAGGATCCCCTTCAGGCGTTCGAGCAGCTCGGCGATCTTGCCGGCCACGCGGCCGACCAGGCGCTCCACGGCCTCGAGCGCGGTGCCAAAGAGGCGGCGGGCGGCGGCGAAGAGCTCGACGGCGCTCCCGGCGACCCGGGCCGCCAGCCGGCCGGCGAGCTCGCCGGCGCCGCGGGCGAGGCTGCCGATGACCTCGGTCCCGACGGCCAGCAGGACCTCGAAGAGGATCATGCCGGCGACCTTCCCGATGTCCTCTCCGAACTGCTGCCAGGGCTCGTCGAGGAAGGCGAGGAACTGCTGGACGGCGTCGTGTCCCAGGGCGCGCACCTTGCCGAGCGCCACGTCGCGCAGGCCCTCGAGCAGCTTGGCGACCTGCTGGGCGCCCGCGGCCGGGTTGGCCAGGAAGTCGCTCAGCATCTGGCGGCCGACGGCGACGATCTCCTCGCCCTCGCGCGCGAGCGCCTGCAGCTGGGGCGCGTACTTGACGACCAGCTCCGGGACCTTGACGGTCAGGAACTGCTCGATGTCGTAGGGGAGCTTGACGAGATGGAAGAGCCCCTCGAACAGGCCCTTGATCGACGACCAGACGCCCTCCCCCACCCCGACGCCGTACCCCTCGGCGAAGTGGAGGGTGTCGCGCACGCCGAGCGACGAGAACTTCGCCTTGATGTGCGCGATCTGCTCGGGCGGCGCCGACTGGGCACCCCCGACGATCCCGCGCAAGAGCTCGCGCAACAGCGTAAACTGACCCTCGCCGAGGACGTGGGGGGCGATGTCGGCGATGACGCCGGTGTCGAGCGCGCCGAGCGAGACCTTCCGGTCGGGATCGTCCTCGGGCGCGGCCTGCCGCGCGACCAGCAGGCGGCCGGTGGCCCGCTGCTGCGCCACGTGGGCCAGCTCGTGCGCGAGCAGCGGCGACGGCTGTACGCCCTGCCCGGCGCCCATGAAGATGTGGTCGCCGTAGCTGAAGGCGCGCGCGCGGAACGCGCCGGTGTACTGCTCGGCGGCGGGTCCGGTGTGAACCCGGACGGCGGCCAGGCTCTGGCCGAGGCGCGGCTCGTAGTGGGCGCGCGCGGCGTCGGACAGCGGCACGCCGCCCGACGAGAGGCTGGCGACGCCGCGGGGAGCGGCGGCCCCGCCCGCCTGCTCGGCCAGGGTCTGCAATGCCGCCGGCGCCCCCGACCCGCGCGCGCTGTCGGCAGCGATCCGGTCCGCTTGGCCCTCAGCGGGGTCTGACGGTTTCGAGACCCGCACGCCAGCCAGCGATGGACCGAGAACGCGATCGAGCAGCTGTTGCCTGCTCTCTGCGGAGCCGAAACGCGCAGAGAGGCTTTCGGTGGGCGCCGGCTTCCGGGCCGGCTCCGGCCGCGCGGCCACCGCGCTAACCCGCGAGGCCGCGGGCCTCCGGCTGGGCGCCATGAACGTCGCCATCGTGCCTCCGTCTCCTGCGGCGGAACCGCGCTCAGCGCGCCTTGCGGCCGCTCGGCGGTCCGCGCCGACGTGCCGCATCCACCTCCTCGCGGGTGACCAGGTGGCCGAGGCCCATCTGCTGGAAGTCCTCGAAGGTGAGGCCCGACTCGGCGAAGCTGGCCAGCGCCGGGGCGCGCTCGTGGAGGTGGCGCACAGCCTCGCCGACCGACAGCCCCTGGTTCTGCTGCGCCTCCAGCTGGCGCTGAATATCGACGGCGACCGCCATGTCCGGGGCGTCGCGCATCCTGCGCTCGATGGCCCGGGTGCGAACCTGGTGCAACCCCTGCGCGAGCTCCGCGTGGCGGGTCATCTGCATGTAGGTGGCGAGCAGCGCCTGCGCGCCACGTCTCGCGATGTCGTTCTCGTCGTCCTCGGTCATTCAGATATCTCTCCTTTTGGCTCCGCCGGCCCTCAAGCGCCGGGACTGGGGAACTGCAAGAGCTTGGTGAACCCTTCCTGCATCACGACCCTCACGTCGATGATGTCGACGCCGTTCTTGTTGCCCAGGAGGACCTGGTTGGCCCTGGTCATGTCGAACGGATCTGGCTGGGACCCGCCGACCAGGAGCTGCCGGTTCGAGATCGCCACGATGTCGTGCGTCGCTTGATTCGCCGCGGTGATCCCCATGATCTGGTCGAACGCGACCAGCGAGAGGAACACCCGCCCGACCTGCGAGGCGCAGCGGTTGCGCGTCACGTTGATGGTGGCCCCGAGGACCAGCACGTGGCCGAAGACCTGGGCGCCCTCCTGGTCGTCTGGCGGCTTCGGCGACGAGGTGTCGAACGTGAGCCGCAGGCCGAACTGATTGCTCGCCACCGAGACGTGATCGAGACCGAGGAGCGCCACCGGGAAAAAGGAGATGGGAGCCGCCGTCGGCGTCATCGGCGTCCGCCGGACCGTGAAGTCGTAGATCACCTGATTGTTGGCGAACACCACCGCCCCCCCTTCACCGGCGAAGATGCGCGGGCTGGCGGGAGCGATGTTCTCCAGATAGAAGCGGGTCCGGAACGGCGCCGTGTAGTGCAGGAAGTCGGGCGGCCGAGCCACCGGCGGAGAGGGCTGGACGCCGGGCGACAGCTGGGCGACGCCGAACCGCTCCCAGGGGCCACCCAGGTTCTGGAGGTAGACGACGTCGCCGATGGCGAAACGATCGATCTGGTTCTCCGAGCCATGGAAGCCCAGCGATGCGAAGTAGTTTCCATCGATGGCCATCGGGCCGGTCGCGACGGCGTGCAATGCCCGTCCTTCTTTCTGGATCACCGTATTGTCGGCGACGCGCAGCGCGCTCCCCTCGGGGTCCGACGAGATGCGGTCCTTGAGGATCGGACTGAGCTCGGCCAGGGTGCCGGCCGAGCCGGTCCCCGCGAGCATGACGGCGATCCCCGCGCGGACTCCGGCCTCGAGCGGAACGCCCATGTTCCCGTCGGCGACCTCGCCGTTTCCGGTGATGCGGTTCCCCACCACCGAGATCCCGTCGCCCACCAGCACGAAGATGCCGTTCGTCGCGATCAGCCCCGAGCTGCCGTTGTCGGTGAGACGGTTGTTGCGGATGTCGAGGCCGCCACTGGCCGCGGCGAGGACGATGGCGCCGAAGGGAATCACCTGTACCAGCACGCTGGTCCCTTCAGTCGCGGCCGGAAGCTTGAAGACGTCCCCGATCACCGGCAGGCCGAAGCCGGGAAAGAGCAGGTTTCCCGTGACGGTGTTGTTCTCGATCCGCCCTTGGACGACCTCGATGAGATCGCCGCCCAGATTGCGGAACCCGAGCACGGTCAGCACCGAGATCCCGTTCGAGAACATCCCTTCGATGCGGTTTCCTTCGATGACGAGATCGACGATCGCCCCCTCGTTGACCGGGAGGAAGGTGTCGTCGCTCGCATCGTCGAAGAAACCGCCGCCGAGATCGGCCGCGATCACCAGCGTGCTCGGCTGCTCGGTGCTTTGCTGCACGCCGAGCTGCGCTCGGCCCGCGCCCTCGCGGCGCGAGGCGTTGATGAACGGCGAACCGCTCGGGCTGCGGAGCGGCGAATGGTGCGGACGCCAGAGGACACTCCCGATGGTGATGCCGTGGCCGACACCGCCCGCGATCCGGTTGCGCCGGATCTCGATCCGTTCGGATCCGCCTCGGACCTGGATCCCGCCCCAGGCCACGGAGGTGCAGGACTGCTCCGCTTCGTCGACGCAGGAGGTGTCGGCCTCGATTCGGTTTCCGGCGATCACCACGTCGTTCCCGAGGACCACGATCCCTGCGTGCTCACTGAAGTTCGCCGACATCTGAATCAGACAATCGCTGACCGAGATCCGCTGGCCCGCCTCGATGTCGATCCCGGTTTGCGGGTCTGCGAGGATCCCGCCCAGGGTGCCGCCCGCCGCCACCTGTAGCTCTGCGATGTCGACGTCCTCGGAGCTGACGTCGCGCACCGACAGGCCCACCTGACCGAAGGTCTGCAGCCGGACCTGCCGGACCGAGACCAAGCGGGACGCGACCAGCGTCACCAGGGGCTCGTCGGGCGTCGGTCCGGTCGTCTGATCGCCGGCGGCGGTCAGATCTCGAATCGAGACCCCTTCGCTGCGCTGGACCAGGAGCGCCGGACGTTGGAATGCTTGGCAGGTCACGTCGCGAATCTCCACGGAGCCCGAGGCGTTGATCTCGACGAGCGCCGGCTCCGAGCTCACGGCGCCCGGAACGAACGCCCCGCTCTGCAGCAGCCCCGCCGTCAGGGACAGATCCTCGAGGGTCACGTTGCTGGAGCCGTTCGCGGAGATGCCCCGCTGGTTGACGACGTCGAAGGCCAGACCCGTCAGCGTGACACCGCTCGAGTTGGCGATGGCCACCAGGTCGCCCGAAGGCGAGGCGGTCGGACTGCGAATGATCGTCGAGTTGCCGCACCCCTCGATGCTCACGTTACGACGCCCGATAATCTGCACCGTCTCGGTGTAGATGCCCGGGCGGACCGCGATGCGGCCGCCCTCGGATGGCAGTAGATTGACCGCCGCTTGGATGCTGGTCTGGTCGCCGACGCTGGCGATGCCGTCGCCGACGGTGATGGCAATGCAGCTGTCGTCGGTGACCTTACGCATCCGGACACGGCAATCGTCGAGCGCGCCCACGACGCCGCTCGGCCCACCCGTCATCAAAGCCAGGGGGGCGACGAAGTGACGCGGGCCGTGGGGCGGGACACCGGCCGGCTCGGTCCGGAGGTTGTAGGGGACCACCAGCCCCGGCGTGTCGACCCGCAGCGCCGCTACCCAGAAGTCGCCGCGCCGCCCAGGCGTCACGAACACCGGGATCACGCCCGTATCACCCAGCACGGGTCCGGTCGGATCGCCCGAACCGGTCGGCGTCGGCGTCGGGATCTGGACGCCGCTGGCGTCCTCGGCCACGTGCCAGAGGCGCATGTAGAAATCGAATACCCCCGGAGCTTCGGCGGGAGTATTCAACCGGGCAGTCGCCGGGTGGCTCGGATCCCAGCTCGTGACGAAGGCCTGGACGGCCGCTCGAAATCCGCCGTCGTCCTCGACGTTGAACCGTAAGGTTGCCGGATCGATGGCCGTCGAGGCGCGCGTGAAGGCGCCCACCTCGGCGGCGACCTTCTTGAAGTGCCCGGTCTCCAGGGTGGGCGGGAGGGCGCCGCCGCCCAGAACCGCGGCGAACGGCAGGAGCTCCACCACCCGCCCGGGCAAAGGGATCTGGTCTTCGTTCGCGGGCGGCGTCAGCATCTCGATCTGGATCGGGAGGCCGGTGGTGTCGTTGAGGTTGTGAAGGCGGATCGCGAAGAGTGGCGTCGCGTCGTTCGCCGCCCAGACGAAGTGTGTCGGATCTGTGAGCATGACCCGGAGCGCGGCGTTCTCGTCGCCCAGGTAGCGACGCTGGTTCGGGGCGCATGGGGCGCAGGTGTCCGACGATGGTCCGGCGTCGAAGGCGATCCGGAGCCGCCCGTTCGAGAGCACCTCGAAGCTCGTGTCGTCGACGGTGGCGTGGTCGGCCAGCAGCTGCGTCTTGAGCACGCCGAAGGCTTCGTCGCAGGTCGCTACCGTGGTGCGGTCGACGTTCAGGAGCCTGGCCCGACGCATCGCCCGCACACGCTTGGCCACGTCGGGACCGCGCAACATCGGTTCCGCGATCTCTGGATCCTCGACCGCGCTGACCGGCTGCTCCCAGGCCTCGAGGTAATAGAATTGCGCGAAGGACCCGTTGACGTCGAGCTGGGGGAGCGGCTCGGGCGGCGCGAGCTGCAGGAAGTCGCGCTGGAAGACGAACGGCTCGGGCTGCTCGAGCGGCAGGTGGTTACCCCCGACGTACATCGTCCCGGCGCGTAGCGTGAGCGGAACGACCGGGACGGTCTGACCCCCGAGCTCGACGTCGGTCGTCGAGAGGATGCTCCCGGAGTGCAGCGGGGCCGTCTGCGGGGGGACTGGGCTTCCCGAGACGAGCGGGACCCCCAGACTGAACCCCGCGTCGGGCGAGCCGGTCGGCCCGATCAGGTCCAACGCGCCCTGCCGGCGCTCCTCCCCGCCGAGCTGGGCGCCCTCGTTCAGGTCGGAATCAATCAGGGCCCTCCCCTGCTGGAACCGTACTTCCGCGTAGTGCTTGCGCGGCTGGAGCAGAAGGCGGGAGACGTCCGATGGCATGACTGGAACCCTCCGTCAGGATTGAGGCCGCGTGAGCAGCTCGAGGAACCGCTGCACGAACATGTTGAGCAGGTTGAGGTTCGCGGTCCCGACGTGGTTGGGTGGATTGAGGACCTGCGTGGTGGTGTTGAACATCACCTGGTTGGTATCCATGCGCAGCAACTCGGACTGGTTGAGCGTCATCTGCACTGCCGGAGGGCTGCTCGGCGAGGTGCCGGCGTCCGGCACGACGCTGAATCCGCTGGCCCCGTCGTCACCGTTCGCGACCCCCAAGTTCGAGGTCAGGATCTGGTGCGTCGTCTGGTTGAAGGTCGTCAGGCTCAGGAAGTGACTGATGGTGATGAGCGAGAGCGTCGCGTCCGTCACCGGCTCGGCGATGCGGTTCGAGGAGGCGTTCACGGTGGCGCCCACGGCAAACACTTGGCTCAGGACCGGCTGAACCATGAGCGGCGGCGATCCGCCGCCCGCGATCGGCGGGCTGGTGACGGGCGGACTGGTCGGAATCTTGAACCCTCGCAAGCGGAACGCGAACTGGTTGTCAGAGAGCGTCAGGTGGTCGAGCGTCAGCAGCGCCGCGGGGAAGTAGGCGAGCGGCGCGCCGGTACCCACCGTCGGAACACGCAAGACCTCCCAGTCCAGCACCACCTGGTTGCCGTTGAAGACGATCCCGCCCCCCAGACCGACGAAGAACCGCCTGCCGATCGGCGCCGGCCCGACGTCCGGGACGTTGATGAAGGGGTTGGTGAGCGGCGCGTTGTCGAGGTAGGTGAGCGCATCCTGCGGGAAGTTGACGTCCGTTGGTGCCGGAGACTGGACGATTGCGCCTTCCCACGGCTCGCCCAGGTTCTGGACGTACACGACGTCGCCCACCGAGAAGTTGTCGATGAAGGTGTCCGAGCCGTGGTTTCCGTCGGACGCAAAGAAGTTGCCGTTAATCACCGCCGGACCGGCGCAGAGCGCGTGAAGCGCGCGTCCCTCGGGGTGGCGCACGGAGTTCCCGATCACCGCCAACGCGAGGCCGCTGTTGTCGAGCGGGGTGACCGGGCTGGCCGCCAGGTTGACCCCGATGTCCCTGACCGTCTGGGCGTCCCGCGTCCCCGCCAGAAGGATGGCGATCCCAGCACGCACGCCAGGCTGTGGCCCCGAGCTGGGGCTAGACGGGCTCTCGAACGCCGCCCGCCCGCCGTTGCTGCTGATCCGGTTCCCCGCGACACGGATGTCCTCTCCACACAGCACGAAGATCCCGTTCGTCGGGAGCACCCCCGAAGTCCCGTTGCCGACGATGACGTTGTCCCGGATGTCGGCACCCTGGGCGATGGCCAACACCACGCCGCCAAACGGCAGCACCGCCACCGGCAACCCACCACCGACCAGCGACCCGGTGACCGGGACGACGTCGGTACGGAGCGGAACATCCTCGGCCGGCGCGAGCAGGTTGCCCAGAATGGTGTTGCGCTCGAGGCGCACGTTGACCACGTCGACCAGCGCGTCTTGGTCGGGCATTCCCAGCACCGACAGCACGGAGATGCCGTTGCCCGACATCTGCTCGATCCGGTTGCCCGCGATGACGATCTCCTCGAGCGCCCCCTCGTCCTGAGCGACAAAGACGTTGTGCGCGGCGTCGATGAACTGCTGGGGCAGGCTGCCGTTGGCCGCCAACTTGCCGTCGCGACGGGTAGAGACCTGACCGTTGCCGGCCCCCTGTCGCCGGGAGGGCACCGATGGGTCGCTGGCGTTCCAGATCACACTCCCGAGGGTGATCCCGTGACCGACTCCGCCCAAGATCTGGTTCTCTTCGATGGAGACGGCGGTCGAGCCGCCGCGCACCTGGATGCCTCCCCAGGCCAGGACCCGCAGATCGCGGCACTCCAGCGGCGAACGCGGGAGCGGGGAGTCGAAGCAGTTGGCCAGCGCCTCGACGTGGTTGCGGCTCACCGTGATCTCCTGGCCGTGCAGCACGACCGCCGCGTTCTCGCTGACGCTGGCGTCCATAGTGATCCAGCTCTCCTCGAGCCTCACCCGTGTCGCCCCGTCGATGTCGATCGCCGTCTGGCTCTGGGTGGTGCGGCCGTTGGGCGCAGTCACCTGGTGCGAGCTCGACACCATCGTCAGGCGCCTCAACTGGACGTCGGCGCTGCCCCCGCTGACGGACACGCCCACCTGGCCGGCCGCGCTGACCGTCACCTCGCGAATCGCGACATCGTCACACGAGTCGCCGATGCTGATCATCGGGGCCACCGGCGCAACCCGGCTGGCGGAGGTCCCCGCGATGGTGACGTTCTGGATCTGGATTCGATCGGCGCCAACCGCGTTGATCGCCGGACGGACCACCGGCTCGAGCGCCAGCTCCTGAAGCAGGACGTCCGTCGCCGCGCCTCCGATGTCGATGAGGGGGATGGTCGGGTCGTTCACCTCGGCGATCGGCTCGGCGCCGCCGGGCAGCCCCGCCAGGATCGACACGCTGCTGACGCGAACCCCGCCTCGATCGGAGCCTCCGATCAGCTGCCCCGAGATGCCCACGGCCCGCTGCTCGAACGCGTGGATGCGCAGCGAGGTCACGACGATCCCATCGGAAGCGATGATGTCGATCACCGGCAGGGGCACCGTGGGCGGACTCGTCACGACCGGCGGAGGGCTTTCGATGACCGTGGTATCGCCACACCCCTCGAGGACCACGTTCTGGAGGTTCTGAATCGTGATCTGCTCCGAGAAGGTCCCCCGCCCGATGCTGATCCGTCCGCCGGTCTCCGGCAGCGCATCGACGGCCGCCTGGATCGAGCTGAAATCGCCGAAGCTGTGCAGCCCGTCCCCGACGGTGAGCGTCTCGCATCCGCGATCCGTCAGGCGCGAGATCCGCGAACGGCAATCCGCCGCGACGTTGACGGTGTCGGACGCGCCGGTGAGGATAGCGAGTGGGGCGTAGAGATCGCGTGGACCATGCGGCGGAACGCCGCCCGGCGCGACCGCCAGATCGAACGGGACCACGCGCTCGGGGGTCCCTGGGCGCTCGGCCACCACCCAGAAATCTCCGCGCCGCCCTGGGGTTGGAAAGAACGCGACGAGATCGGTCCCGTCCAGAAACTGTCCGCCTTGGTTGGTCGGCAGCTCGACCCCGGCCGCGCTCGTCGCCTGGTGCCAGAGGCGCATGTAGTAGTACTGGACGTCCGGATCGGAGCTGACACCGCCATCCAGGCTGTGGAGCGCCGGATGGCGCGTGTCCCACTGGTGCACGAACTTCTGCATGTCGGGAACACCGGCGCTCGGATCGATGGTGAAGGTCGCGGTGCCCGGATCGAAGGGCGTCACGACCCGGCTGAAGGCACCCACGCGCTCGGCCACCTTCTTGAAATGAGGGTGCTCGAATCCGGCGGGCGGATCTCCATCCAGGACCGCGGAGAACGGAATGATCTCGACCACCCGGTTCTCGAGCGGCCAGCGCGTCTCGTCGGCCGGAGGCGTGAGCATCTCCACGACGATCGGGGTGTTTGGATCGGTGCTGGTGAGCCCGGTGACCTTCACCCGGTAGAGGGGCGCTCCGTTGTCGAGCGCCCACGCGAAGGTGGTCGGACTGGTGAGCAGCACGCGGATGGCGCTGTTGTCCGCTCCGAGAAACCGGCTGGTGGCGGGTGGGGTACAATCCGCGCAGTCGACCTCTTCGGGCGTGGACGAAAACCCGATCTGCAGTCGCCCGTTCGACACCAACGCGCCGGTGGAGCGGTCAAAGGTAGCCGTGCCGTCCGCTTCCAGCGATGCGATCAGCGCCAGGAACGCGTCGTCGCAACTGTCCACCACCGCCTGCGGACCACCGAGCGCCTCTACGCGCCGCATCCGGCGGACCCGCACCGTCGTATCGGCGCCTCCCAGCGCCACCTCCTGGATCTCTTGATCCTCGACCGCCGAGACCGTCTGATCCCACGCATGCAGGTAGTAGAAGGCGTTGAAGATGTCGGGGCTATGGGGATCCGAGATCGGGACATCGCCCGGCTTCATCTGCAGGAAGTCACGCTGGAGGGCGAAGTGCTCGGCCTGTTCGAGCTCGAAGCGCTCGCCGGCGAGATACATGCTGCCGGCTCGGAGGCTGACGGGACGCACCGGCGTAAGGGCGCCGCCGAGCTCGATCTGTTCGACGGGAAGCGGAGTCCCCGGCCGCAGGGGGTCGGTCTGCGTCGGCAACGGCGGTAGCGCCGGCAGCGGCACACCCAGCGAAAACCCGTCGTCGGTCGTGCCGCGCGGCCCGATGAGGTCGAGCAGCGCGCGCCGGCGATCGTCGTCCGCGGCCGCCGCTCCCTCGTTGTAGTCCGAATCGAGGAGCAGGCGGCCCTGTTGCAGCCGACTCCCGACGTAGTGCTTGCGCGGCTGCCGGAGAAAGCGAGTGATGTCATACGCGGACATGGCTCACGTCCTTTGCGGCTGTCGGAAGAGTTGTCGAACCACCAGCGCCGTGTTGAAGTCCGCGAGCAGGCTGGCGAGCGTGGGCGACTTCAGCAGGAAGACGGTCTGATTCCCCACCGTCTGGACGTTGGGTGGCTGACGGGGCCCGGACGGCGGGGTCGTGAAGTTGTCCCACGAGTACGCGAGCGCCGCGTGCGTCGCCTGGTTGAACGACGAGAGGTTCGCGAGGTCGCCCCAGGTCAGGAACGACAGTGCCGCGGCGTCGGGTGACTCGGACGAGCGGTTGTCGGTGGTGATGTTGGTGGCGCCACCCGAGAAGATGTTTCCCAGCAACGGCGCCGGGGTGGTGAGCGTGATGGGAGGACCGGTGACGATCGTCCCGAACTCCGGCAGCGTGAGCCCGGTGTCGGGCCGGACCCGCAAGGCGACCTGGTTGCCGCTCATCGTCACGTGGTCGGTGGAAATGAGAGCCACGGGGACGTAGGAGAGCGGCGTCCCGGCCGGGGGCACGATCTCGACCAGCCAGTCGTAGATGACCTGGTTCCCCTGGAAGAGGATCGCGCCACCGAAGCTGATGAACTGATAGGGGCTGGAGCCGACGTTGGAGAAGTAGGCGCTGGTGTTCTGGCCGAGCGGGGCGTTGTAGCGGGTCGGCAGCACCGAAGGGTCGAAATTGAAGCTCTCCCACGGACGCGCGAAGTTCTCGATGTACACCACGTCGCCCATCAGATGGCTCTCGGGCGGGTTGCTGTTGCCGTGATAGCCGAGCGAGGAGAGAAAATTCGACGTGACGCTCACCGGACCGGTCGCGATGGCGAACAGCGCGCGCCCCTCGGGTTGAAGGACGCTGTTCCCCCGCACCCGGAGCGCCGGGCCGCTCTGATCCAGGGTCGGCTGATCGCCGTTGATGAGGACCTGCAGCTGGTCGATGTCCTCGACAGAGTCGGTGGGCGTCGAGCCCGTCGAAGGGTTGAACGGACGGTCCGCGAACACGACCGCGATCCCCGCCCGGACGCCGGCCGCGGGCGGGGTGGTCGAGTCAGCCCGGCCGCCGTTCCCCGTGATCCGGTTGTCGGTGATGACCAACGATTCCCCGACGAGAACGAAGATGCCCGAGGTGGGGCTGACCGCCGAGGTCCCGTTGTCCGTGACGCTGTTGCCGCGCACGTCGAGCGAGAGGGTCGCCGCGGCCAGCGTGATTCCGGCGTATGGCAGGAACTGCATGACGGGGAGCTGGTTGGATCGGGTCTCGTCCGTCGAAAAGGTCTTGGGGAAGACGTCGGCACGGGTGGGAACCGCGCCGTCCGTGATCTGGACCAGATTGCCGGTAACGCTGTTGTCGGCGATGACGCCGTTCTGCACCTCGACGAAGGGCTCGCCGCTCGGCATCCCCAGCACAGTGATCGCCGAGATCCCGTTGGTCCCCATGCTGGCGATGCGGTTGTCGGCGATCACCAGATCGACGATGGCCGGGTCTATGCTGGCCGTGAATGACAGGCCGGCATCGCTGAATTCGAACGTCAAATCTCCCGTCACGACCAGGATCCCGTTGACGAAGGTGGTCTGCACCCGCCCCACCCCTTCGACACGCCCGGTGACCGTGCCGTCGGTCGAGTTCCAGGTCACGCTGCCGAGGGTAATGCCGTGGCCGAGACCGCCCACGATATCGTTCCCGACGATCTGCACGTTGGCGGATCCGCCCCGCACCTGCAGGCCGCCCCAGGCGCTGCTGACCGCGGGGGTGACTGACGAATCCGAGAGCGTCTCGACCCGACTGTCCGACAGGCGGATCCCCGTTCCCAGCAACCGCACGGCGGCGTGCTCCGTCGAGTCGGCCGTCATCGTCACGAACGCGCGGTCGATCGAGATCTCCGTGCCCGAGTCGACGTCGATCGCCGACATCGCCTGGCTCTCTGCACCGTCCCCAGTCTGGGCCGGACCGACCCCGACGGTCAGGTCCTGGATGAGGACGTTCGAGGAGCCATCGACCGAGAGACCGAACTGGGCGAAGGCCTGCAGGGTCGAGCGCCGCACCCGCACGTCGTTCGCGTCCTCGAGGGTGATCATCGGCGCGACCGCCGGTGTCAGCAACGTCAGCACCTGCGCCCCCCGGCAATCGATCTCGTCGAGCGCGATGTCGTCCGATTCGAGCACGTTGATGGCCGGTTTCCGCCAGTTGTCGATCGTGAGGTCGGACAGCCGAACAGTCGTGGACTGGCTGACCGTCAGGAGGATTGTGTCGTCGCCGCCGGAGGCCGGCACGAACGCCCCGGTACCGACGTCGCCCGCCACCACGTGCAGCCCGCTCAATTGCACGTCGGTCGAGGCGAGCACCTCCAGCGCAGCCCTCGCGGCGTTGAGCACCATGTCGGAGATGGTGATCCCCTGCGTCGAGGTGCCGACGGCGAACAGCGTTCCGGGGCTTTCCCCGCCGGAGGGGACCGGGCTCTGGACGATGGTGCTCGCCCCGCACCCCTGGATGCTGATGTTGCTCAGACCATTGATAGTGACGTTCTCGAGGTAGGTCCCCGGCAACACCTGCACCAGGCCACCCCCGGCGGGCAGCGAGTTGATCGCCGCCTGGATCGACGTGAAGTCGCCGTCGCTCACCCCCGGCTGACCCACCGTCCTGGTCGCGCAGCCCCGTTCGGTCAGCCGCCGCATCGGCGTCCGGCAGTCGCTGACCGTGAAGACCTCCTGGTCCGCCCCGGTCAAGAGCGCGAGCGGCGCGTAGAAGTGCCGCGGGCCGTGCGGGGGGACGCCGCCCGACGTCGTCAGCAAGTCAAAAGGAACGATCTGCTGGCGGGCGTCGATCCGCAGCGTCGCTTCCCAGAAGTCCCCGGCACGCCCGCCCCGGAAGAAGAGCGGAACGATCCCCGTATCTCCCAGGGGCGCCCCGTTCGGATCGGCGCTGATCGGGATCTCGATCTGGTCCGCGCTCGGCGCCGTGTGCCAGACGCGCATGAAGAAGAAGCGGCTGTCCGACCCGTCGCCGGGCCCGATGTTCAGCTCCCCCGCGGCGGGGTGGCGCGGGTCCCAGCTGGAGATGAGGTTCTTGATCGCCAGGACGCGCGCGCCGCTCTCTAGCTGGAATCTTTGCTGCGCCGGATCGAAGTCCGCGGCCACCCGCGCGAACACCCCCACCTCCGCGGCCAGCTTCTGGAAGTGCGGATCTTGCGGGCGTTCGTGCTCGCCTCCGTCGAGGACGGCCCCGAACGGGATGATCTCGACCACCTGATTCCGCTTCGGCTGGTGGTCGCCGTCGCGGGGCGGCGTGAGCATCGTGACCGTGACGGCCTGCGGATTCGGGTCGCCCAGCCCGGTCACCTTCACGCGATAGAGCGGCGCCGAGTTGTCGATCGCCCAGGCGTACGTCCGCGGGCCGGTCAACATGAGCCGGAGGCTCTGGTTCTCGGAGCCCAGGTACTCGGGCGGTGGGTCGGGCGTGCACGGCGGGCAATCGTTCGGCTCCTCCGGTTGCTGGAACACCAGCTGCAGCCGCCCGTTCGAATGCAGCTCGCCGGTCCCGAGGTCGAGCGTGCCGTTGGCCGCGGCCAGTCGGCGCCCGAGCTCGCCGAAGGCGTCGCCGCAGGTCCCGATGCTCGGGCTCAGGTTCCCCAGCGCCTCGACCCGGCGCATCCGGTGCACCCGCACCGAGGCGTCCGGTCCCGCCAGGCCGCGCTCGAGGATCTCATCGTCCTCGGTCGCCGTCACCACCTGCTCCCAGGCATTCAGGTAGTAGAAGTCGCGGAACTCGGGGTAGTGCGGCGAATGCGGCGAGCGCGGCGAGAAGAACGCCGGCGACGACAGCGGCGCCAGCGCCGGCAGGTCGCCGGGCGTTCCGCCCATCTGCAGGAACGCCCGCTGCATCGCCACCGGCTCGGGCTGCTCGAGGACGAAGCGCGAGCCCCCGACGTAGATCGTTCCCGCCTGGAGGCCGACCTCGTGTACGGCGACGGTGTTGCCGCCGATCTGCACCATGTCGACCGGGAGGCGGTCGCCGTCGCTCAGGGGGACCACCACCGTGGCGGGCGAGCTCTCGAGGGCCGCGCGCCCGATCGCGAATCCGGCGTCCGGGCTCCCGGCCGGTCCAATCGCGTCCTCGAGCAGGAGGCGCTGCTGGTCGCCGGCGGCGGCCTCGCCCTCGTTGAAGTCGGCGTCCAGCAGCGACCGGCCCTGTTGCTGGCGCGTCGCCACGTAGTGCTTGTCCGGCTGGCGCAGCAGGCGCGTGATGTCCTTGACGCTCATGTCCCCGCTCCCGTCTCGGACACGGTCACGACCGCCGACGCCCCCTCCAGCACGTATTGCGGGAGGACGGCGACCGGCTTGAACTGGTCGACCTTGGCGATGATGCCGGCCAGATGGATCGGCCGGAGCTCTGTCGAGAAGGCGCCCATCTCCGAGCCGCTCTCGGCCCCCGCCGAAACGGCCGTCGGCGCCGCCTGTGACAGCTGAGCATAGCCGGCGTCGCCGAAGCGCATCGAGGTGAAGAAGAAGCTCAGCACCTTGTCGAGCGGCGGCACCCGATAGAGCCGCGGGAGCCGCTGAGGCGGCGCGCCCGGATCGACCGGCGGATCGTTGAGCGAGACCGCGGAGAACCGCACGCAGCTCCCCTGCGTGTTGGCGACGACGACCGTGCCGGCGATGATGCTGTCGGTGACCTGAAGCAGATCGGCGTGCACGTCTCCGAACACCGTCGAGCGCGCAATCTGAACGGTGCCCGCCGGGTTGAACACGGCAGCGTGACGCCCGTTGGCGTCGGCTGCCGTCTGCCCGGCGTCGATGATGCTGTCCTCGACGATCAGCGTCTCGATGAAGCCACCGGTGTCGAGCGAGGTCGGGTCGAGGTTGACGCTGATCGGCGCCACGATCGACTGGCGGATGGTCAGCGTCTTGATCCGACCGGTCACGAACAGACGCAGCGGCGCGATCGGGAGCCCATCGGCCCGCGTGCCGCCTGGATCGAGCGTGGTGCTCTGGATGACGATGGAGTCCCAGTCGAAGTCGCCGGCGCCGGTCCCCGAGATCCCCTCCACCACGAAGTCGCCGACCGTGCCATCCAGGCTGCCGATCCACAGGCCGTCCAACTGGAAGGTGCGGATGGCCACCGCGGGATCGGGCGCCAAATTGGCGGCGTCGCCGCTCGCGCTCTCGAGCAGGAGGTACGGCCGCAGGTTCGCGTCGGATTGCAAGGTCAGCGCCCCGATGGGCGTGGGGCGGTCGAGGACCATCCGGTAGGTCTGGTTGTCCTCGATGGTCAGGCGATCGGCGCCGGCGGGGAGCGGCAGCGTCAGCACGCCCCCGCCGCTGACCTTCTGCCCGGTGGCGGCATCGGGGTCGAGCAACGGATCGCGCTCGTACGTTCCGGCCCCCAGCTCCCCGGAGAAGCCGTAGAAGTAGAGGCCGACTGCCGGCGCGCCGGCGCCGAAACCGATGACCGTCGCGCCGTCACCCACGGTGAGCGCCGACGCGAAGAAGGCCCCCGAATAGACGCCTCCTCCAGGCACGGCGGCCAAGGTCAGCGCCGCGCGCGGAGCGAACAGGGTCCCGGCGAACGCCTGCGACAGCGTCGTGGGGGCGGTCCCGACGTAGACCAGCGTCACCGCGCTCGGCGTGCCCCAGATGAACGACTGCTGGCCCGCCAACTGCAGCGAGGTCAGGACGTTGATCGACATCGGCCCGCCGACCGTGTCGATCCGGAGGGTCCCTCCCTCGGCCACACTGAGGGTCTCGAAGAAGAACGCGCTGCCGGCGGGATCTCCCTTGAGAATGAGCGTCCCCCCTGCCACCACGCTGACGTTTCCGTACGAGTCGGGCGGCAGCGTCAGAGGCGTCGGACCACCCACCGTGTGGTCGCCCTGGTTTGGCGGCGGGAACGTGACGGTGAAGTCGAGCGCGTCGACGAGCGGCAGCGTGTCGTGCTCGCGGGCCGGCTGGTCTTGAACGGCGGTCGCGTCGGCCGTGACGGTGCCCGCCGTGTCGACGCCGCCGCGCACGTGCGTCCCCGCCGCCAGCGTCACGTCGGCGACGCTGACGATGTTCCCAGTGGTGGCTTGGGGCCCGACGGCGGTGGGGCTGGAGCTGACGTTGACGATCGCGCCCTGGCCTTGCAGCCCCTGAACCTGCGACGCGCCCACCGTCAATGCGCCGCCGTCGCAGAACAGGACCACGTCGGGGATCGTCAGGCCCGCCGTCAACTGGATGGTAATGTCGAACGAGTCGCCGCTCTGGGTCACCTTGCCCAGCCGAGCCGCGCTGGTCTTCCCCTTACCCTTCGTGCTCCGCACGCGCGTCGACTTCAGGGGAGCCTCCGCGGTGACGAGGCGGCTGGTCAGGAACCGAACCGGCGGCGGGAGGTTCCCGTCCCAGGAGGCGAGGACGTAGGTCTGCCCCGGCTGGGTCACGACCGACGCCCCGAAGTAGGCCCCGGTGTAGGTGACCGTCTGGTCGAGCTGAATGGCCGCCAGCGGCGCGACCACGATTCCCGAGAACGTCGCGTTGAGCTGAGCCGCCGTCGTCCCATTGGTCGCGAAGCGCAACGCCGATGCGGAACCCCCCGTCAACGTCTGCGTGCCATTCAAGATGATCTGTCCCTTCACCAGGACGGTGAGCGTCCCGCCGGAGACGTTGGTCACCAGCGTGGCGCCGCTGTTGATGTCGATGCTGCTGCAGGTGTAGACGCCAGCCGAGAGGATGAGCGTCCCTCCCGACGCGACATTGATGGCGCCGTAGTCGCCCGGCGGCAGCGTCAGCGAGCCCGAGTTGACGTTCTTGTCGCCCTGGGTGGTGGTCGGAAAATCGATCGTGAAGTTGAGCCGGTTGGTGACCGCGCTCAGGTTGGGTGCGACGCCGGTTTGCGAATGGGAGCTGTCCGTCACGCTGGCGCCGATCCCCAGCATCAGCGTTCCGCCCGTACGGACGAAGCCGTGCACCGTCGCGTTCGAGGCCAGGGAGACCGAGGGCACGCTCCACACGTTCCCGGTCTGGGTGTTCGTCCCCAGGGCCACAGCCACGGTCCCCGCGTCCCCGACCGCCCCGAAGGTGCCGGCGGTCGCGCCCTGAACCGTCACCCGATCCGCAATCGTCAGCGGCCCCGTCTGGGCAAACAACACCGTTGATGGGACGTCGAGCGGTGGCGGCGCTGCTGTCGGCGTCGGCGTCGGCGTCGGCG
>DASYCK010000164.1:0-26093 GCA_036500205.1 Polyangia bacterium
CAACGTCCTCAAGGACAGCATCGAGCAGCTGAAGGGGGGGCTGGGCGACTACGACAAGGTCAAGGAACAGCGGCAGGATCTGCTGAAGCAGCAGAAGACGATCGATGCCCTCAAGACCGGCCGCACCGGTCCCGTCTACATCATGCGCGAGCTGTCGGAGATCCTGACCGCGCACAAGGGCCCCACGTTCGATCGGCCGAGCTACGAGGAGCGGCTGCGGCGCGATCCCAACGTCGGCTTCAACGCGGGCTGGGATCCGCGCCGCCTGTGGCTGGAGAGCTTCGAGGAGGTCCAGCGCAAGGTGCGCATCCAGGGCTCGGCGCGCACCAACGAGGACGTGGCCGAGTTCCTGAAGCGGCTGCAGCTGTCGGTGTTCTTCGCCGACGTCACCCCCGAGTCGACGACGCAGATCGGGGACGGCACCGCCGCCACCGGCGCCAAGCGGGTGACCTTTCACGTCAGCGCGCGCGTGGTCTACTGATGGAAGAGCTGCTGCGAAAGCTGCGCAAGCTGACCCCCGCCAAGAAGGCGGGCGTGACGGCCGGCGTGGTGCTGCTGGCGGCGCTGGTCGACTACCAGTTCTTCTATTCGGACGCCTCGGCGCGCATCGCCTCGGCGCGCGCGCACGAGACCGATCTGCAGGACGAGATGTCGGGCTACGCGCGCCGGCGCGGCGAGTATCTGGGGTTTCGCGCCGAGCTCGAGGATCTACAGAAGGAGCAGCGCGAGCTGCTGCGGGTGCTCCCCAAGCGGGCGGAGATCCCGTCGTTTCTCGCCAGCGTGCAGGAGCAGGCCGAGCTGGTCGGGCTCGAGGTGCTGTCCGTCGACATCGGTCAAGAGGCGCCGCAGGACCAGTACCTGCGTATTCCCGTGAAGATGGAGGTGCGCGGGACGTATCACCAGGTGGCGCGGTTCTTCCGCAACGTCAGCGAGCTGCAGCGGATCGTCGACGTCGAGAACCTGTCGCTGGCGCCCGACAAGGACAAGGTGGTCGGCATCGACTTACAGGGCGGCACGCCGCCGAAGCTGCGCGCGAAGTTCGTCGCCGCCACCTTCCGCTTCAATGACAAGACAGCCACGGCGGGGACGCCATGAAGCAACGGCTGCATCTGATGCTGGTGGCGCTGGTGGTGGGGCTTGCCATCAACGCGGCACGGGCCGACGTCGGCGGTGGAGGGGCGCCGGCGGTTGCGGCCGGCGCCACCGGGGCGGGCGGCGCTGGCGCGCCCGTCTCCGACGCCGCGACGACGAAGCGGCTGGCCGCCCTTCGCCACAAGGTCCTCAAGGACGAGGACTTCGTCGAGAACGAAGAGACCAACCGCGATCCTTTCCATTCGTACCTGCGCCTGTTCGTCGAGCAGCACGTGCCCACCAAGAGCCGGAAGGTCCCGTCGGCGTTCGACAAGGTGGGCCTGGAAGACCTGACGTTGATCGCCATCGTCTCGGGTGACGAGGTGCCGCGCGCCATGTTCCGTGACGGCTCGGGGTACGGCCAGACCGTGAAAAAGGGCGATTTCTTGTCTCGCAGCGGCGCCCGGGTCACAAAGATATTGTCTGATCGCGTGATCGTGGAGATCACGGAAACGACGGGAACCGGAGAACCACGGGTCGTCGAGAAAGCGATTTTGGTCAACCCCGATGAGGCGCCATGACTGAGCTTCCGACGCGGCTCCCCCGCTTTTTCTCTCGCGGCCCCAGGCGGGGGGCGTTCGCCGCCTGCCTGGGCCTGCTGCTGATCGGCCCCGCCGTTTCGGGCAACGAGGACGTGCCGACGGTGGGGACCACCGACGCTGTTCCCGCGCCGCGCTCGGTCGAGGTCAGCCCCACGCCGAAGATCACCACGTCCAATCCGCGCACCGACGGCGCCCTCACTCCGCCCACCGGCGCGGTGCCGTCCGCGCCGCCGCTGGGGCCCGGGGGGAGCGCCACCCTCGGCGGCCTGCCCCGCGCCCCGCGCCGCCACTACGCAGGGCGCCGGATCGATCTCGACTTCAAAGGTGCCGACATTCACAACATCCTGCGCCTGCTGGCCGACGTCGGTCAGGTCAACATCGTCACCTCCGACGACGTGAAGGGCGAGGTGACGATCAAGATGCGCAACGTCCCCTGGGACCAGGCGCTCGACGTGATCCTCCGTTCGAAGCTGCTGGGGCAGGTGCGGGAGGGGAACCTCATCCGCGTGGCGCCGCTGGTGGTGCTGGAGAAGGAGCTCGAGCAGGAGATCGCCCGTCAGAAGCAGCTCGCGGACGTCGCCCCGACGGAGACGCGCATCATCGCCGTCAGCTACGCCGACGCGAAGAATCTGCAGGAGCGCGTGCACGATCTGCTGAGCCCGCGCGGAAAGATCTCGGTCGACGAGCGGACGAATCAGCTCATCGTCTCCGATCTGGCCACCAACCTGAACCTGGTCGAGGATCTGGTGCGGAACCTCGATTCGCAGACGCTGCAGGTGGTGATCGAGGCGCGCATCGTCGAGGCGAACTCGAACTTCGCCCGGGAGATCGGCGTGCAGTGGGGCGGCTCGATGTACCGGGACGCGGCGCACGGCACCGGCACGGGGCTGTCGTTCCCGGGCAGCATCGCCGTCGGCGGCGGCGGCATCACCGACGCCGTGACCCCCACGGCCGGCGTGCTGGGGGCGGGCGCCGCCAGCCCGAACTTCGCCGTCAACCTGCCGGCCAAGGTGGCCACCGACTCGGGCGGCGCGCTGGGGCTGTCGCTTGGCTCGCTGGGGGGCTCGTTCAACCTGAACCTGCGGCTGTCGGCCATGGAATCGACGGGGCAGATCCGCATCCTGTCGTCGCCGCGCATCTCGACCATGGACAACATCGAGGCGGCCATCGAGCAGGGGGTCTCGATCCCCATCTCGATCATCAGCGCGCAGGGCATCCAGACGGTGTTCGTCGACGCCAAGCTGAACCTCACCGTCAAGCCGCACGTCACCAACGACGGCACGGTGATCATGACGGTGCACGTGACCCGCAACGAGCCCGACTTCGGGCACACCGGCGCCCGGGGCGATCCCACGATCCTGAAGAAAGAGGCGAAGACGGTGATGCTGGTGCGCGACGGCGACACCGCCGTCATCGGCGGCATCTACCAGCGCAGCTCGACCCTGCGGTACGACAAGGTGCCGTTCCTGGCCGATCTCCCCATCATCGGGTGGTTCTTCCGCCACAAGGTGGAAGAGGACGATCGCACCGAGTTCCTGGTGTTCATCACGCCCCGCATCGCCAACCGCGCCGAGATGCTGCGCGCGGACGCCAGCGGCGCCAGCGCGAGATAGACTGCCCGGGTGGGCAAACTCGAGAAAGCGGCCGACGCGCCGATCTTCCTGGTCGGGTTCATGGCCTCGGGCAAGAGCACGGTGGGGCGTCTGGTGGCCTCCCGACTGGGGTGGGAGTTTCGCGATCTGGATCGCGTGATCGCCGAGGCCGCCGGGCGGACCATCCCGGAGATCTTCGCGAACGAGGGCGAGGACGGCTTTCGCCTCCGCGAGGCGGAAGCGGTGCGCCAGGCCGCCGGGTTGCGCCGGGTCGTCATCGCCACCGGCGGAGGGGCCGCTTGCCGCGAGGCCAACCTGTCGCGAATGCTGGAGTCCGGCCACGTGGTGACCCTGGAGGTGTCGCCCGAGGAGGTGGTGCGGCGAACGCAGGGGCGCACCGCGCGTCCGCTGCTCGACGGCGCCGCCGATCCCCTGGTGACGGTCACCAACCTGTTGCGGGACCGGGAGCCGTTTTATTCGCGCGCCCACGCCCGGATCGAAACCCACGATCGGACGCCCGACGAGGTTGCCGTCGCGGTCTTGCGGATGCTAGAGGCAAGCCAGCGATGATCACCATTCCCGTTCCCCTGGGCCCGCGGGCGTACGACGTCCGGATCGGCTCGATCGGTCCCGAGGAGGCGGTGTCCCTGCTGGCCGCCGCGGTCCGCCCCCCGACGGGGGTGGCCGTCATCATCGATTCGCGGATCAGCCGGATCTCGCCGCGGGTGGCCCCGCTGCTGGCGGCGCTGACGGCGCGGTTTCCGAACGTTCGTCCCTATGCGCTGCCGGCGGGCGAGGCCTGCAAGAACCTGTCGGAGATCCAGCAGACGACGGAGTGGCTCGCGGCCTCCGGCTTCGACCGGGGCGCGCTGGTGGTGGCGGTGGGCGGCGGGGCGACCAGCGATCATGCCGGGTTCGCGGCGTCGATCTACCTGCGGGGCGTCCCCTTCGCGATCTTCCCCACCACGTTGCTGGCCATGGTCGACGCGTCGGTGGGCGGGAAGACGGGGGTCGATCTCGACGCCGGCAAGAACCTGGTGGGCTCGTTTCACCAGCCGCGCGCGGTGATCGCCGATCTGGGATTCCTCGCCACCTTGCCGGCACGGGAGCGGGTGGCGGGACTGGCGGAGGTGGTGAAGAGCGGCCTCATCGCCGACGCGCCTCTGGTCGACCGTCTGGAGGCGGAGGCGGCTGCGCTGGCCACGTCGAGTGACGCGCCCGCGCTCGCCGCCATCATCGCGGCCGCGGTGAAGGTGAAGGCCGACGTGGTGACGGAAGACGAGCACGAGTCGGGGCGGCGGGCCATCCTGAACTTCGGCCACACCGTGGGCCACGCGCTGGAGTCCGAGTCGGGCTACGAGCTGCTGCACGGCGAGGCGGTCTCGCTGGGGATGATGGCGGCGCTGTCGCTCGGGGTGACCCAGGGGGTGACCCCCCCGGCGCTGGCCGAGCGCACCCGCCGGCTGCTGGCGCTGCTGGGCCTGCCGGTCGACGTCGACAGCCGGCTGTCGCGTGAGGTGCTGGGGCGGATCGACGTCGACAAGAAGCGGCGGGGAGAATCGGTCCGTTTCATCTTCGTGAGCGCGCCCGGAACGGCCGTCATGCGGGACCTCCCCCTCACCGAGGTGCGCCGCCTGCTGGTGCCCCCCGCGGCCGTGGCCCCGGCTTGACCCCGAGCATGCAAGCGGGTACAAGCGCCCAGGTCCGAAGCCATGTTCCGCGACAGCCTCAAGAAGATGATCGATCGCCTCGATCCCTCGAGCGATGCCGCGGGCGTGCTGATGGGATTCGACGGCATCCCGGTCGATTCCTACGTCCGTCCGGGCGCCGCCGACGCGCCGACGATCAGCGTCGAGCTGACCCATCTGATCGCCCAGCTTCGCCGCTCGCTGGCCAGCATCGGCACAGGGCAGCTCTCCGACCTGACCTTGAAGACCGACCGGCTGGCGGTGCTGGTCGAGATCCTGTCGGACGGCTATTTTCTGGCGCTCGCCCTGGCGCCGGGCGCGAACCTCGGCAAGGCGCGTTATCTGTTGCGCACGGTGGCCCCCGAGGTGCGGGCCCAGATGTAGCCGCCTGCCAGATCCTTGCTTCGCCGATGCGATGAGTGAAATGAACGTGAAAGAGAAAGGAAACGGCCCGGAATGAAGAAGCCCAAGCCTCGCCAGAAGTCACCCAGCCTGTCGGTGGCTGCGAAGACCGCGTCGGGACTGGATCTGGGGGCCATTCGCGAGCTCGCGCTCATCGCCGAGGAGTTCGGGCTGGCCGAGCTGGAGGCGGATCCCTCGGGACGCGTTCGCATCTCGCGGCGATTGGGCGGCCAGGCCGCGGCCGAGCCGAGCGGCCTGGCCCTGCCGTCGGGGCCCACCATCGCCCTGGCCCCACCCGCTCCGCTGGAGAGCGTCGCGCCGGGCACGTTCATCACGTCGCCGTTCGTGGGGACGTTCTATCGCGCCCCTTCGCCCGAGACGTCGTCGTTCGTCGAGGTGGGCGACGCCGTCAAGAAGGGGCAGGTCGTCTGCATCGTCGAGGCGATGAAGCTCATGAACGAGATCGAGGCCGAGGTCGAAGGCAAGGTCGCCGAGGTGGTGGTGAAGAACGGGGAGCACGTGGAGTACGGCCAGATCCTCATCCGGCTGTCGACCTGACGGGCACCGCCGTTGTTCAAGAAAGTACTGATAGCGAACCGGGGTGAGATCGCGCTGCGCGTGATCCGCGCCTGCCGGGAGATGGGCATTCGAACGGTGGCCGTTCACTCGACGGCCGACGCCGATTCACTGCACGTGCGCTTCGCCGACGAGAAGATCTGTATCGGCCCGCCACCAGCCCGCGATAGCTACCTGAACATCCCGGTGCTGATCAGCGCAGCGGAGGTCTCCGGCGCGGACGCCGTGCACCCGGGTTACGGCTTTCTCTCGGAGAACGCCCACTTCGCCGAGGTGGTGCAGAAGTGCGGCTTCAAGTGGCTGGGACCCGAGCCGGAGACCATGCGCCTGATGGGCGACAAGGTGTCCGCGCGGGCCGCCATGACCAAGGTGGGCGTCCCCATCCTCCCCGGCACCGGCGTGATCGAAAACGATCGCCAGGCGGAGGAGGCGGTCGAGCGCATCGGTTTCCCCATCATCATCAAGGCGTCGGCGGGCGGCGGCGGTCGAGGCATGAAGATCGTCGAGGATCGCGCCCGCCTGTCCGCGCAGCTGGCGGCGGCGCGCTCGGAGGCCCAGGCCGGCTTCGGCAACCCGGCCGTCTACCTCGAGCGCTACATCGGCCGGCCGCGCCACGTCGAGGTGCAGGTGCTGGGCGACGGCGAGCGGGCGATCGCGCTCGGCGAGCGGGAGTGCTCGATCCAGCGTCGCCATCAGAAGCTGGTCGAGGAGGCGCCGTCGGTGGCGCTCGACGACGCGCGGCGCGCGGAGCTGCTGAAGATCGCGCGCAAGGCCACGGAGTCGATCCGCTACAAGACCGTGGGCACCATGGAGTTCCTCCTCGACGAGGACAAGAACTTCTACTTCATGGAGATGAACACCCGCATCCAGGTCGAGCACACCGTCACCGAGGAGGTCTTCGGCATCGATCTGGTGCGCGAGCAGATCCGGCTGGCGAACGGCGATCCTTTGCGCTTCCCCACCGACATGCGGCCGCGCGGCCACGCCATCGAGCTGCGCATCAATGCCGAGGATCCCGTCACCTTCGCGCCGTCGCCGGGGCGCATCACGGCGCTGAACCTGCCGGGCGGGCTCGGGGTGCGCGTCGACACGCACATCTACCAGCAGTACGTGGTGCCGTCGCACTACGACTCGTTGCTGGCGAAGCTGATCGTGCACGCCGAGAACCGTCCCGCCGCCCTGGCCCGCCTGCGCCGCGCGCTGGCCGAGTTCGTCGTCGAAGGGTGCAAGACCAACCTCGACTTTCATCGCCGGCTGCTGGCGAACGCCGAGTTCGTCGCCGGCCGCATGGACACGCATTTGATCGAGCGGATGGGGACCGGCACCGGGTAGGTTTTGTCGGACCGGGCCGGACCGGCCACTGCGTGGCCCCAGAACAGACCCCGGACCGGCCGCTGGGTGGCCCACGGAACAGACTCCGGACTGGACCGGCCACAGCACGGCCCACGGACCGTCCGCAGAGAGCTGTTCTGTCAGGCGGAGGTTGACGAAGCTACCGCGCGCGCGGACGCGTCGCTTCGAAGCAGGTGAGTGCCGCTTGCTTGCCCTCCTCGCCGCAGGCCGCGGACGGCCCGCGGCTGCGGTGGGCTCTATTTTCGGAGCGGACAGAGGACCGGATCGGACTTTCGTAAACGCTTCCTCGACGTCCTCGACGACCTCGACGACCTCGACGACCTCTCGAACGGCTTACGAACCCCCTTCAGAACGCCCTCCGTATGCCCTCCGGGACGCCGTTCAAAAACGTCTTCCAGTCTCTGTCTTCAAAATAGAGCGCACCGCAGCCGCGGGCCGTCCGCGGCCTGCGGCGAGGAGGGCAAGCAAGCGGACCCAAACTGCGTCGGAGTGGAGCGTCCGCGCGCGCGGTAGCCTGGCCAACCGTCGCCCCCAAGGACAGCTCTCCGGGGCGATGCGGCGATGCGGCGATGCGGCGATGCGGCGATGCGGCGATGCGGCGATGCGGCGATGTGGCAGTGCGTGCAGTGCGCGCAGTGCGTGCAGTGCGTGCAGTGCGTGCAGTGCGTGCAGTGTCGGCGAAGGCGGTGGGCCAGGGGAGGGACACGTAAGTCCGCGACGACGAAGGCCCTTTTGCTTTACTCTCCCGCTTGGGCCGGTAAGCTAACGGACGGGCGTCCCTTGAACGGCAAGAAAGAGAAATACCTCGTTGCCGCGCTTAAGTTCGTCGAGCGGGGGCAACTGGACAAGGCCCTGGCGGAGTTCGCGAAGGTCGTGGCGGAGGATCCGGGCGACACGCGCACGTGGCTGAAGATGGCCGAGCTGCAGGCGAGGCTGGGCGCCAACGCCGAGGCGACGGAGATCTACCTGCGCACGGGCGAGCTGTACACCGAGCAGGGGTTCGCACAGAAGGCGGTCGCCGTCTACAAGAACGCGCTGAGGCTGACGCCGGGGTCGGCCCAGGCGCACCTGAAGCTGGGGGCGCTGTTCAAGCAACTCGGGCTCGTATCGGACGCCGTCCAGCAGTTCGAGCTCGGCGCCGGCGTATTACAGCGGCAGAACGTGCCTGCCGAGGCGGCGGCGGCGTTCCGACAGGCGCTCGCCGCCCAGCCCGAGAACGTCGTCTTGCGGGTCAAGCTGGCCGAGGCGGCGTCGCTCGGCGGCCTGGTCGAGGAAGCGGTGCGAGAGTTCGGACGCGCCGCCGACCAGCTGAAGGCCCAAGGGCGCGTCGACGAATCCCTGCGCGTCCTCGAACGGCTGCTGTTTCATCAGCCCAACAACGCCACCAAGGCGCGCGAGCTGGCCGAGGCGTACATCGCCAAGGGCAACCCGCGCCTGGCGCTGCCGAAGTTGCAAGCCTGCCTGAACGCCGCGCCGGGTGAGCCGCGTACGCTGTCGCTGCTGGCGCGGGCGCTCGAGCAGCTCGGCCAGGTGGACAAGGCGGTCTCGGTCCTGAAGGAGCTGGCCCGCCTGTGCCACGAGCTGGGCCGCGGCGGCGAGCGCGACGCCGCCATCAACCGGGCGCTGGCGCTGCTGCCCCACGACCCCGAGACGCAGGCGCTGGCGCTTCGTCATCAGGTCCAGGGAAACGCCGCGCCCACGGGCGGCGCCGCCACGCCGCCCCCCGTCAGCGTGGCGGAGGTCGAGGGCGGCGGCAGCTTCGATCTGAGCGGGCTGGTCCGCGTTCAAGACGGTGGCGGGGCGTCGGGGCGCGTCTCCGTTCCGCTGGGCGTCGGCGACACCAGCGCGAGGGTGATCGCGTCGGCGGCGGGGGGCGGGCCGGACGCCGCGCGAATCCTCGCCGAGAGCGAGGTGTTCGTGAAGTACGGCCTGCTCGAGCGGGCCGTCGATCACCTGGGGCGCGTGTTCGATTTCGATCCGGACAATCGCGAGGCGCGCGAGAAGCTGAGCAGCGTGCTGCAGAAGCTGGGTCGGCGCGAGGAGGCGGCGCGCCACCTGGAGATTCTGGCGCACCAGCAGGCCCACCCGCGGCAGGGCGCCGCCGGGCCCGAGGCCCCGCGCGCCGCGACCAACGGCAGCGCCCCCCCCCGCTCGCTTCCCCAGACGGCGCTGGACGTGGACGACGACGACCCCGTCATCGACGTCGCCACGCCTCTCCCCGAGCGAGATCCGGGGGTGACGCCGGCGCCGCTGTCGGTGGAGTCGGAACGGAGCACCGATCGCGTCGTGTTCGAGCAAGACGTGCTGACCGGGGATGTGGTGGCGGTGACCGACGTCGGTCGCCGGACCGTGTCGCTCGACTGGGACGAAGGGGCCAACCAGGCGACGCCCCCTCCCGTCGTGCGCACGGGAGAGCACCACGGCTCCGCCGGCGCGGTCGCCGAGATGATGACGCCCCCTCCGCTGGTCGCTTCGAAGCCGGGCGCGGCCCAGCGGCCTCCGGTCGATCCGTGGGTGGGGAAGGCCACGCCGCCACCCCAGACGTTCGTCGACGATGAGGATCTGGCGGCGGATCTGGAGCAGGTGGCCTTCTTCCTCGATCAGGGGATCGCCGAGGAGGCGAGGGCCTTGCTGACCGATCTGCGCCGGCGGTATCCGCACGAGCGCCGGGTGGCGGCGAAGCTGCGCGAGGTGGAGACGCTGGAGGCTCGTCAGGCGGAGGCCGAGCTGCTGGGCACCGTCCCGCAAGCGGGCAACACGCGACGAGGTGCCGACGCCACGCCCCCTCCGCGCGTCGTCGTCGAGGGGGGCGACGCGGCGGACGTGTCGACCCATCTCGATCTCGCCATCGCCTACAAGGAGATGGGGCTCTTCGATGCCGCCATCACCGAGCTGAAGATCGTCACCGACGATCCCGACCACGAGGTGTTCGCGCTGACGATGATGGGTGAGTGCTTCGAGGCGAAGGGCTCGTTCACCGAGGCGGTCATTCGCTACAAGGAGGCGCTGAACTGCACGCCCATCAGCGCCGATGAGACGATGCAGCTCTATTTCTTGCTGGGGGGCGCGTTCGATCGGCTGGGGGACGCCAGCGAGGCGCTGTATTTCTTCGACAAGGTGGCGCGCCGCGAGCCGAAGTTTCGCGACGTCCATCAGCGCATCGCCGCGCTCAGGCCCCGGTTGGCGAAGACCGCCCCATGACGTCGCTGGCGGAGCGGGCGGCGGCCTATTTTCGCGAGCTGCAGGACCGGATCGTCGCCGGGCTCGAGCGTCTCGATGGCGGTCACTTTCGCGAGGACACCTGGGAGCGTCCCGGCGGGGGCGGCGGACGGTCGCGCGTGATCGCCGACGGTGCGCTGTTCGAGAAGGGGGGCGTCAATTTCTCGGACGTGGCGGGCGAGTTCGGCGCCGACTTCGCGAAGAGCCTGCCCGGCGAGGGGCGCGCCTTTCGCGCCATGGGGGTGTCGCTGGTGCTGCACCCGCGCAATCCGCATGTCCCCACCGTGCACGCGAACGTGCGCTACATCCAGCGCGAGCAGGGGGGATGGTTCGGCGGCGGCACCGACCTGACGCCGTACTACGTCGTCCCCGCCGACGCGACGGCGTTTCACCGCGGCCTGCAGGCGATCTGCGCCGCGCACGACGCGACCTTGTATCCGCGCTTCAAGGCCTGGTGCGATCGCTACTTCTACCTGCCGCATCGCAAGGAGCCGCGCGGGGTGGGGGGGATCTTCTTCGACTACCTGGGGGCGGGGGCCGAGCGTGCCGCGGGTGAGCCGGGCCCGGCTTCGATCAGCGCGTTCGAGCAGGATCCCGAGCGGGTGTTCGCGTTCGTGCGGACGTTGGGCGACAGAATGCTGGGCGCCTACCACGACATCATCGATCGGCGGCGCGCTCAGACGTGGGACGACCGGCAGCGCGACTGGCAGCTGGTGCGGCGCGGGCGCTACGTCGAGTTCAACCTGATCTTCGATCGAGGGACGCTGTTCGGCCTGAAGACGGATGGACGGACCGAATCGATCTTGATGTCGTTGCCGCCCGAGGTGCGCTGGCGCTACGACGCCGCGCCGTCGCCCGGGTCGCCCGAGGCCGAGTCGCTCGCGGCGATCTGCGCCCAGCGCGACTGGGCACTCGAGAGCTGATTTTCTCGGAAGGAATCGCGAAAGAAACCGCGCTCCGGCGGCCGCAGGGCCTGTTTTGTGGCGATTTCGCGCGCGCGGTGACTTCAACAACTTCTTGACACGGCTCATCTGTTCCGTACCATACGAATGTTCAGTTAGAACACCGTTTCGAGGAGAGAACCATGAGCCCGCTCACCCTAGTTCGCGACGACGATCGCGACGTCTTGACGGATCGCCAGCGGGAGATCCTCGATTTCATCACCCGGTCCATCACCTCGCGCGGCTACCCGCCGACCTTGCGGGAGATCGGCACGCACTTCGGGATTCGTTCGACGAACGGCGTGAACGACCACCTGCGCGCCCTGGAAAAGAAGGGGTATCTGCAGAGGGAGGATCTGAAGTCGCGCGCGCTGCGGCCGGTGACTGCCTCGGGCAAGCCGCTCGAATCGAACAGCGACGTGGTCGACGTGCCGCTGCTGGGACGGGTCGCCGCCGGTGTTCCCCTGCTCGCGGTCGAGAACATCAACGAGACCGTGCGCGTCGATCGCTTCTTCATCGGGCAGACACGCGAGGTCTTCGCGCTGCGGGTGAAGGGCGATTCGATGATCGAAGACGGGATCTTCGACGGCGACTTCATCTTCGTGCGCAAGCAGCTGAACGCCAACCGCGGCGAGACGGTGGTGGCCATGATCTAGGGGGAAGCGACGGTCAAGCGTTACTACCCGGAGGGCGACGTGATCCGCTTCCAGCCCGCCAACGCCTCGATGCAACCGATCCTGGTGCGAAAGCGCGACTTCAAGAGCGTGAACCTGCTGGGCATCGTCATCGGCGTCTATCGAAAGATGTGACGAGAGGGGGGGGCGTTCCCCCGACGATACGCGCAAGCTTCGTGATCGGCGTCGCGGATCCGCGGCTGTGACTGCGTGCTAGGCTGTTTTTTCATTGCGGCCGCCTGAGAAAGATCGGCGCCCTGGAGGTCACCTCGGGCGTGGGACGGTTGCTGCGCTGCTGCTGCACCTGCAGATCCTGATCCCGTTGCTGGTGGTGGTGTTCTCGCGGGCGAAGCAGGAGGAGGCCGAGCGTGCCGAAGAGGTGGACGTCGGGTTCGAGAGTGTCCCCGCCGAGCAGCTGCCGGCCGAGTTGCCGCCGCTCGACGACACACCACCCCCCGACGGGAAGGTGAAGCCGGTCCCCACGAAGCTCGCCGCCGAGCAGAAAAAGCCGGAGCCGAAGGTGGAGCCCGAGAAGAAGGCCCCCGAGCCGCCCCCTCCGCAGCCCGAGGCCGCCGTCCCGCCGCCCACGCCCCAGCCGCAGAAGCCGCCGCCGCCCCCGCAGTCCAAGAACCACGAGAAGATCGTCGACCTCGACAACGACAAGCAGGTCGAGCCGCCGCCGAACGCGAAGTACCTGGCGCAGAAGAACATGCGCGCCGAGGAGGAGACGCGCGCCACGCACACCAACCTCGAGCGCGAGCAGAAGGCCGAGGAGGACTCGTCCCAGGCCCCCGGGAAGCGTCGCGACGACAAGGAAGTCGGGGACGACAAGGCCAAGATCGCCGAGCTCGACGAGCAGAAGTCGAAAGCGGGCCGCCAGGCCCCCGAGGTGGTGCCTCACCAGACGACCGAGTCGTTGCCCCCCGATCCGCGGCGGGTGAACCAGAAGTCGCCGGTGCTGTCGCTCCGCGAGGTTTCGCCGCGCGGTCATGAGATCACGCCCGAGACGGTCGACCCCTCGCTGCCGCACGATCCCGCCGGCCTGCTGGCCCGCGCCCGCGCCCGCAGCACGTTTCGCGAAGACGACGGTGGCAAGGCCAGCCAGGGCAAGAAGGTGAAGCTGGCGCTCAGCGGACACGACTACGAGTATCTGTTCGGCGCCGAGTCGAAGGCCGATCGCCAGCTGGCCCAGAAGGAGCGGTCGTCCCACCTGGGTCGCCAGCTGCAGCGCCGCATGTCGCAGGTCCGCTCGTCGCTCGAGAACTTCATCCCCGACGTGAAACCGGGGACCAGCACGGTGCTGAACGCGCGCGCCGCGCCGTTCGCCGCCTTCATCGCCCGCGTTCACCGCCAGATCCACAAGTACTGGGGCTACGGCGCTCTCGACGACTGGGACAGCCTGCCCAGCTCGAGCCCGTTCAACAACTCCACGCTGGCAACGACGCTGGAGATCGTGCTGAACGAAGACGGCACGGTGGGCAAGATCACCGTGGTGAAGGCGTCGGGCTATCTCGCCTACGACGCCGCCGCCATCGACGCGGTCTACGCCGCCGGCCCCTTTCCCGAGCCCCCCGGCGAGATTCTGTCGGCCAACGGGAAGGTCTATTTCCACTGGCAGTTCGCGCGCGACGGCCGCGCCTGCGGCACGGAGTTCGTCGAGTACTACATCCTCGACAACGCCCCCGACGGCCATTCACGCACCCACGGCTAGCGCGCCTAGCGCAGCTCGTAGTGGGAGACGTGCCGCAGGTTCAGGAAGTTCACGATGAAGTGCGCGACCACCGGCCCGGTCAGATCGCCCGACCAGAGAAACAACGCGCTGAACAGCAGGCCGGCCACGAACGAGCCGATGGTCCAGGGGAGATAGCGGGCCCGGGGGCCGATGTGCAGCAGCGCGAACACCGCGCTCGACGCCAGGACCCCGATGGTGGGCATCAGCGCGCCCCGAAAGAACATCTCCTCGCCGACCGACGAGGCGATGGCGAGCACGACGATCTCGGAGTCGGTCAGCGGGCTGAGCAGCGCGCGAAACTCGCGGTGCAGCGCCCGCGCCCACTCGAAGCGGTGTACCGCCAGGCGGGACCCGAACACGATCGCCAGCCCCAGCGCCGCGCCGATGCACAGGCCCGACCAGACGTTGGTGTCCGTGACCCCCGCTGCCCGCCAGACGTTCGGCTGGCCCCGCACCGAGCCCCACACCAGCGCCGCCGCGGCCAAGGACAGGTACAGGACCAGCACCAGGGCGGGCCGCGACCAGCTCGAACCGCGGGAAATCATTGCGTCGACATCTTACGAGACGGACCGTGGAACCGCTGAACAGGCCCCTCCGGGCGCGTCGTGCCGCGTGGATTAAGTAATTGTAATTACTTCATAATATTTGTTCCTGAATTTCGACGGACGCTCTCTTTCTTGCGTGGTAAAGGTAGCGCCGTGGCAGTTCCGGCGGTCAGATCGCGACGGAGCACGGGACGCAACCCGCTTGCGGCGACCCTCCGAAAGGTCGGGTTGCAGAAGCTACTGCTCACCCGGATCTGCGACCTCGAGCTGCGGCCGACCGGCGCGCTCGCCGAGTGCGTCGAGCAGGTGATCTCGGAGATGCGCGCGCACGGGATCACGTTCGTGCCGGCGTTCTATCTGGGTGACGACGACTTCTGGACGGCCGATCGCGCGGTCAGCGTGAACATCCCCTGGTACCTGGCCACGCCCGAGCTGTGGCAGCTCGTGAACGATCACCTGTTCGAGTACTCGCGCGACGAGGTGATGATGTACCTGCGTCACGAGGTCGGGCATGCGCTGTCGTACGCCTACGGTCTGTGGAAGCGGCGCGACTGGGTGCAGATCTTCGGCGACTTCCGGCGCCCCTATCGTGACGTGTACGGCCCCAATCCCTGGAGTCGCGACTTCGTCCGCTATCTGCACTGGACGGGGATGTATCACTACGCGCAGAAACATCCCGACGAGGACTGGGCCGAGACGTTCGCCGTGTGGCTGGATCCGGCGTCGCGCTGGCGGGGCCGCTACCGTGACTGGCAGGTGGCGCTGGCGAAGCTGGAGTACGTCGATCGGGTGCTGGAGGTGGAGCGCGTCTGCAAGGGGACGCCCCCCAACGCCCGGCTGGGGCTGCGCGTCCCTTACACGGAGATCCGCGAGACGGTGGCCGAGTACTTCGACATCGGCGACGTCGTCGACGCAGATCTGATGGAGTATCGGAAGGATCTGCTCGAGATCTTTCCCCGTCAGGCGGCGCCTCGTCGCGCCCGCCAGGCATCTTCGAGCAGCCGCTCGACGCGGGGGCGGTTCAGCCACACCGCCCAGTCGCTGTCGGCTGCGCGCTTCATCCGCCAGAACCAGCAGATGCTGATCGACCGGCTCTCCGGGTGGATTGGCGACTCGGATCGCCGGGTGATCTCGCGCTTCCTGCGCCAACTCCAGGCGCTGTGCACGGAAGAACGCCTGTACGTCCCGGAGAGTCGCCGCACCGAGAAGCTCGTCGAGCTGACCATCGTCGCCACCTGGCACGTCGTCGACGGCATTCACACGCTGTCCTGACGCCAAGTGGCCAGCGCGCGCGCGGCGGCGAGCTCTTCCGGCGTGTTGACGTTCAGGAAGGTTCGCAGCTCGGGATCGAGCGCGCGCAGCACGGCCTCGTCGACGAACGTGACGGGGTGCCGAGCGATGAGGGCGTGCACCGCCAGGTCGCCGCAGGCGAGGGCGGCGCTGACCGCCGTCGCGAACGACGGGGCGTAGCGCGCACAGAGCGGCTCCGGTCCGCGCGCCAGGCGGGGCACCACCGCCAGCGCGGGTGGCGCATCGCGAAGGTGCGTCAGCACCGCGGAGCTGAGCAGCGGCATGTCACCCGCCACGCAGACCACCGAAGCCTCCGGGGCGCGCGCCGCGAAGAAAGACAGCGCTGCGTCGATACCGGCCAGCGGTCCCCGGCCCGGCTCGCGATCGCCGATGACGTCGATGTCCAGGTCCATATCGAGGAAAGCCGGCGCGTCGTGGCTGACGATGACCACGATATCGAACAGCGGTCGCAGCACCGCGAGCTGGCGATCGATGATGCGGCGACCGCCCACGACCAGGGTCGGCTTCAGCACGCCGCCCAGGCGGCGGGCGCGCCCCCCGGCCAGGATCGCCGCGCCGGTCACTGTGCCGTCACTGTGCCGGTCACTGTGCCGGTCAAGGCGTCGTCAGCCTTGCGACAGCGCCGCCGTGACGATCTGGCGGGCCTCGTCCTGGATCTGCTTCAGGTGCGCGTCCCCTTTGAAGCTCTCCGCGTAGATCTTGTACGCGTTCTCCGTGCCCGACGGGCGCGCGGCGAACCAGCCTTGCTCGGTCGTCACCTTCAGCCCCCCGATCGGGGCGTGCCCCTCGGGCGCCTCGGTCATCTTGGCGACGACGGGATCGCCGGCCAGCGACGTGGCGCGGACCGACGCGGGGGACAGCTTCTTCAAGATCGCCTTCTGCTCGGGCGTCGCCGGTTGATCGATGCGCGCGTAGACGGGGCTCCCCAGCTCCTTGGTCAACCGCGCGAACGCCACCCCCGGGTCGACCCCCAGCCGCGCCGTGATCTCGGCGGCCAGCAAGCCCAGCAATAGGCCGTCCTTGTCGGTGGTCCAGACGCTGCCGTCCCTGCGCAGGAACGACGCGCCGGCGCTCTCCTCGCCGCCGAAGCCGTAGCTTCCGTCGAGCAAGCCCCCCACGAAGTACTTGAAGCCGACCGGCACCTCCGCCAGCCGTCGCCCCAGGCTCTTGGCGACCCGATCGATCAGGCTGCTCGACACCAAGGTCTTGCCGATGGCCGCGTCGGCGCGCCAGCTCGGCCGGTTGCGAAACAGGTAGTCGATCGCCACCGCCAGGAAGTGATTCGGGTCCATCAACCCCACCGACGGCGTGACGATGCCGTGACGATCGGCGTCGGTGTCGTTTCCGAACGCGATGGTGAAACGATCCTTCAACCCGATGAGGTTGGCCATGGCGAAGCGCGACGAGCAGTCCATGCGGATCTTGCCGTCGTGATCGAGGGGCATGAAGGCGAACGTCGGGTCGACGGCGTCATTCACCACCTCGATCGACAGGCGAAGGCGCTCGGCGATGATGCCCCAGTAGCCGACGGCGGCGCCACCGAGCGGGTCGACGCCGATCTTCACGTCGGCGCCCCGGATGGCGTCGATGTCGAGCACCTCGGGTAGGGCGTCGACGTAGGGCGTGATGAAGTCGTGCGGCTTGACGCAGGCGGCGGCGCGGGCCCGCGCCACCGAGATCCGCTTCACGTCGCGGTTGCCCGCCCTCATCAGGTCGTTGGCCATCTTCTCGATGACCGACGTGACGTCGGCGTCGGCCGGGCCGCCGTTGGGCGGGTTGTACTTGAAGCCGCCGTCCTCGGGCGGGTTGTGGGACGGCGTCACCACGATGCCGTCGCTGACGTGCGCCGCGCGCCCCTTGTTGTACGCGAGGATGGCGAACGACATGGCGGGCGTCGGCGTGTAGCCGCCGGTCGCCTCGACGCGGGTCTCGACCTCGTTCGCCGCCAGCACCTCCAGCGCCGTCTCGAACGCCGGCTCGGACAGCGCGTGCGTGTCCTTGCCCAGGAACACGGGGCCGTCGATCGCGTGGGTGCGTCGGTAGGTGACGATCGCCTGCGTGATGGCCAGGATGTGCGCCTCGTTGAACGCGCCCCCCAGCGCCGAGCCGCGGTGGCCCGACGTGCCGAAGGCGACGCGCTGGGCGGGGACATCGGCGTCGGGGGTGGTGGTGAAGAACGCGCTCACCAGCCGGGGCACGTCGACGAGCTCCGAACGGGGCGCTGGCTTTCCGGGAATCTTGACGGTGGTCACGGGAACCCTCCTGGCGAGGACGTTCCGAGCCTAGCACCCCGCTGCTTCACGCCGGCGCTGTTTCGAGCGCGGTGACGGAAACCAGAAAATGGGCTCGCCTTCCCCCGCGGCGGCATGAGACGATGCCAGCGAGAGTCCATGTCGAAGGAAGTGCGCCGCATTCACCCCCGGGTTTCGTACGAGCAGCGCATCCGCCTGCTCGGCGAGGACGGGCAGCCCGTGATCGTCGGGCGCACCATGAACCTGAGCCCGTCTGGAATCTACGTCCGGGCGCCCAACGGCTGCGACGTGGGGAGCGAGGTCACCTGCGACCTCCCCCTGCCAGGCGGGACGCGCCAGCTGCGGGGGCGGGTGACGCGCACGCAGCCGCTGTCCGATGATTCGACCGGGATCGGGATCCAGTTCGTCGACCTGTCGACGGGGGACAGCAGCAGCCTGCACCGCGCGCTGGAGGGGACGGGGCCGCGTCCGGTCGGGGTCAAGGTCCTCTTCGAGGGCATGACCAAGCCGATCAAGTGCCAGGGGGTGGTCACCGCCGATGGGATCAGGCTCAGCACGTCGCTGCCGTTCCTGCGGCTCGGCTCCGACGTGAAGGCCATTTACGGCGGCAAGGATTCGGCGGTGGACGCGCGCGGCGTGCTGACCGGCGTTCACCTCGAGCCGGTCTCCGGCGACGGCGTCCCCCGGCTCGGCATCGAGGTGGACATCAACTCCGAGACGCCCCACCTGCCGTCGAAAGCGCCCGAAGCGCAACGGACCGACGCCACCGCCGGGGGGGTGTTCACGACCTGGGACAAGCCCCCCGCGACGAGGGGAGCCGAGCCGTCCGTGGTGACCGAGCCGGCCCCGGAGGCCGCGGCGACTTCGGGCTGGAGAAACTTGCTGGGGCGACTGGAATCGCTGCGCGCCTGGGGCTTCGTGGCCGTGGCCGCCGTGACCTTCTCGATGGTGTATTTCGCCCTCAACCACGTGATGGTCCCGGCGCCGCCGCCGCCGCCGCCAGCGCTCGGCGAACCGCGCGGGGTGCCCGCGCCGAGACAGCAACCGCTGATCGTTCGCGCGGCAGTCAATTCTGCGCCGTCGGTCGAGACCGCGCCGGCGGAGGCCAAGGCAGTTGCGGCGCCGCCACCGGAGGCCGCAGCGCCGGTCCCGGCGAAGGTTCGTCGCGCGCTAACCGCGAGACCCCGTCCGGCCGTCTCACCCTTTCTGTTCGACGACGCGAGTGGACGGTACGCGCTGCGGCCGGGCGCCTCGATCGACATGAAGGGGGAACGGATCGTCGGGCTGGGTGGGCTGACGGCCTCGGACGACTCCGCTGGAAATCTGCGTGGCATCGACGTCGCGGTGGAATCGGGCGCGCTGTTCGTGGAGATTGCGCTCCCCCATCCCGAGACGGACGGACACTTCGGCGTGCAGGTGACGCCCTCGTGGCAGACGGCGCTGGCGATCGTCGGGAAGACGACGGCGGGGTTCACGGTGTCGTTCGGCACGCCGGCGCCCGCCGAGGCGCACCTCGACTGGCTGCTCGTTCGCTGAGGCGGGCGCGGCTACCGCTCGGTCACGAAGATCGTCTCCAGATCGAGCCGATCGGGATCGGCGGGATGGGGCGGGTCGCCGGGATTGCGGGGACCCACGAAGAACCGGTGGGGCGCCTGGGGCCGGAAGGTGAGGCTCGCGTGGTGCAGCCGCCGCGCCAGGATCTGGTAGGGCCCGGTCCAGGCCGGCGAGAAGCCGAACTGCAGCTCGAGCGGCTCCGGCTGGCCATCCGCCCCCTTGGCGCGCGCGAGGATGAACGCGACGACCCGAGCGCTCTGCGGCGCCGAGAGGCGCGAATCGACCCGGTAGTAGCCCCGCAGGACGAGCAGCCCGCCCACCGAGAACGCGAGCAGATACGCGGCGACCAGCGGGCGGCCGAAGCGAAAACGGAGCAGCCAGCGCAACAGCGAGGCGACCGGAAAAAACGCCAGCGGCAGGATGACGCCGACGTAGTGGGCGTAGCCTCCCTTTCCCGAGAGCCCGTAAAACAGCGCGATGTCGGCGAGCCCCACCAGATAGACGAGCGTCATCGGTTGGGGCCGGCGCACGCCGCGTCGCCACCCGCGGACCAGGCGAAAGGCGCCGACAAAGAGGGCCGTCACGCTGACCAGCCACGAGACCACCTGCATGGTCCACAGGAAACTTGTCGCGCCCACCGACCGAAAGAAGACGGTCGTCTGGTGGCCGCCGTCGCCGCGCCAGAACCGGAAGTGATCGAAGGGGGACCAGAAACCGTGCTGCCAGAGATACGAAATGTCGGTGGTGGGGAAGCCGAGAAAATAGAGGTACAGGCCCGCCAGGGTGCGCAGGTCGCGCTCGCCCCCTTGCGACTTCGCCAGCAACAGACGCGTGTTCGAGAAGTGCGTCCGCAGCTCGGAGAGCGCGTACGGGAGGTAGCAGGCGACCGCCAGCAGCACGCCGCCCAGCAGCCAGCGTCGGTCGAGCCGGGGCCGACAGACGATCAAGACGGCCAGCGCGAGGGGCCAGAAATGCAGCAGCGACAGGTGGATCTGGAAGCCGGCGACCAGCAGGAATCCGAGCGGCGCGGCGGCGCGCGATCGCTCCTTCGCCGTCACGCGGAGCAACGCCGCCACGAAGCAAGCCGCCACCCCGGTCACCAGATAGCTCGGCCAGGTGCTGTTGGAATAGACGACCCACCAGGGGGAAGCGAGGACGAGCAGGAACAGCAGCGCCCCGGTGGTCGAGCCCGCGAAGACCGGAGCGTCCACCTCCCGTGGCGCGACGGTCCTGGCCAGCATGATCGCCCCGAACAGCGCGAACAGCGACACGAAGGCGTTGGCGACGAACGGCGACGTGACGAGGACCTGCGACACCGCGATGATCCAGAAGAAGAGAGGGCCGGGGTGCAGCGCGCGCGTGCCGCTGACGGAATGCCCGAGGGCGGGGAACGACTCGGCGTGGGCGATGGCGACGGCCGTGTTCCAGAACGACGCTTCCTCCGGGCTCAGGCGGGCATGCCAGGCCGACCAGAGGCGTACGGCCACCGCCGCGACCAGCACCGCGCCGACGCCGGCCAGCCGCACCCACCGCCACGAGCGCGGAGCAGGCGACGAAGGAACGGACGGCACGAAAGCAGCGTAGTCGCGCGATCGCGCCCGATCCAGCGCGCGGGCGGCGTAACCGATCGCACCGGCGAACGTACCAGATCCAGAAACAGTCGAAGTGATGACGGAGATGCGATGGGGCATCCTCGTCGCGCGCCGAAGAAACCGGAGAGACTCATGGGCCGCACGTCGTCGAAACGGAAGTACAGCATCGGTGAGCTGGTGGTTGCCGCTTACAAGGAGGCGGCGCGCGTCACCGACAACCGCGAGGTCGCGTCCGTCATCGCCAGTCGTACCCTGGCCGCCTGGCTGTCGAGGTCCGACCACCCGGAGCTGATCGAGCAATTGCGCGCGGTTCGTGCGTAGCGGAGCCGGGTCTAGCGCGGTTCGCCAGCCTCGTTGACGCGGGGCGCGATAAAGCGCACGCCGCCCGACATATTTTGAAGAAAATCCGACTGTCCGCGTGGCTTCGGGTCCCGTTTCGGTGACACGCGCAAATACGACGAGCATCGTGATCCTGCTCTCGATTGGCTGAAATTATGGGGTAAGCTGCGCGACACCAAACGCGGCTCAATCGCCCCACAAGCCTGCGCATCTCCGTAAGTCGGGGCCCCCACACCGAGAGGCAGATCTCATGAACCGGCGAATACTTTTCGGAATGTTGGCGTTGGCGCTGGGATGCGGATCGAGCGGCAGCATGTCGAGCGGTTCCGGCGGCTCTTCAGGTTCGGGCGGAGAGGGGACAGGCTCGGGGGGCAGTAGCACCGGGTCTGGCGGCTCTACGCAGGGAACGGGAGGCCGGACGGCGGGCTCGGGCGGAAGCGGAACGGCCTCCGGCGGGACCACCGGCTCGGGTGGAACGACGACGACCGGGACAGGCGGCGCGGCAACCGGTTCGGGGGGGCGGGCGGGCGCCACCGGAACGGGCGGCGCGGGAACCGGCACCGGTGGCCGGGCAGGCGCCACCGGAACTGGCGGCGCTGGCAACGGTGGCCGCGGCGGGACGACCGCTTCCGGTTCCGGCGGGGCGACGACAGGCGCCGGTGGCGCCACGGCGTGCGTGGCGGTCCCCGCGACTGCCACCGGATCGGTGCTGGAGCGGAACAATCACCCGTCGCGCGACGGTCTTTTCGTTCAGCCGCAAATTACGAAATGCGCGGCGAAGGCGGCCGCGAAGACAAAGGACGCGGCGTTCACCGCGAACTTAACTGGCGCGACCAATGGCAATATGTATGCGTCGCCGCTGTATCTGGAAAATGGACCTGGAGGGACGGGGGCCTTCTTTGCCGTCACGATCGGCAACGACGTCTTTGCGTTGGACGAGACCACTGGCGCGGTGTTGTGGAAGGCAAATATCGGAGGTGCGCCCTCGAACAATGGTTCGGGATGCGGAAACGTTGCGCCTCTTGGGATCCTCAGCACGCCCGTGATTGACGGCACCGCGAAGAAGATCTACGTAGCTGGCGCCATCGGGACGACCTCAACGATGAGGCACGAGTTGCATGCCATCTCAACGGACGATGGCACCGATGAAATGACTGGCGGGTGGCCGGTGGACGTTACGAAGGTAACGAGTGGATCAATCGCCTTCAATGCCGCGACCACCGCGCAGAATCAAAGAGGGGCGCTGTCGCTCGTGGGAGGAACGATCTACGTCCCGTACGGCGGGCACGCGGGGGATTGTGGGAAGTACCATGGCTGGGTGGTCGGAATCAAGGCGAGCGATCCAACGATGATCGGCGCCTGGGCGACCGGGGGGATCGGTGAGGGAATCTGGTGTGCGGGAGGAATGGCCTCAGACGGAACGGGTGTGTTTGCAGCGACAGGGAATGATCTGACGCGCATGACAACTCACATCGACAGCGAAGAGGTCGTTCGCGTAACGGGATTGGGAGTCTTGGACAAGACCTCTGCGCAGAACTATTTCTATCCGCTGCGCTGGATGACCATGGATGGTCTGGGCGGCAACGGAAACGACTATGATCTTGGTTCCGTCAATCCCATCTACGTCGAGGTCGACAGCGCGACAACGTACGTTGTCCAGATAGCGAAGGACGGACACTTGTACATTCTGGACAGTAAGAATCTCGGCGGCATGGGCGGCCAAAAGGTTGACTTCGTGGTTGCCAGCGAAGGGATGAGCATCCACACAGTGCCGGCTGCCTACAAGACGGCCATGGGACTCCACGTTGTGTTCACGACCGACGCGGGGGCAATGTGCCCGACGGGTGGACCGAGCGGCAAGGTCGTCATGTCGGTCTTGATTCCCACCGGAGCTTCGCCGAAGCCCACGGTTTCCTGGTGCGCCACGCTGGGGAGCCCCGTGACGGCACCCATCGCGACAACCACGGATGGAACGAACGAGTCAATCGTTTGGTATATGAGCTCCGGAAAGTTGCTCGGTGTCGACGGGGATACGGGCGCCAACATCTACACGAGCACCGACACGTGCAGCGGTGTCCGGCAATGGACATCGCCCATCGCGGTCAAGGGAAGAATCATCGTGGGTGGCGACACGCACCTTTGCTCGTGGACGGTGCACTGATATCGATTCAGTACTGTCCCGGAGCTGGCGTCAGATAGGTCATGTCGAAATAGAACGAACCGGTTTGGTTGTTGTTGGCTGCGACATCCAGAAAGCACGACACCCGAGCACTCTTGTCAGCCGGGGTGGTTGTGAAGTATCCAGTGGGATTGGCCCAGTCTACGTTTAGCTGGATGAAATCGGCTGCGATCCTGACGCCCCCTGCGCCCTCGGTGCATCCGGAGCCTCCAAAAACTTCAACCTGACAGTGTGCGTAGAAGCCGGTTCCGGTATGGATCGTGACCCCGAAGTTGTAGGTCGCCGAGGGTGAAATAGGGACGCATTGCCAGATTCGCGAAGGGATGTCGCTCTGCGAGACCAATGCGGCTCCAGAGAACGGGCAGTTTCCTGAGTCGCCGCTCGTCCAAGTGGCCGTCGCGCCCGGGTCGATTGTCCACCCTGACAGATCTGTGTCGAAACCCGGGTTCTTGATGAGGTTGCCCGCGCTCGGCTGGGGACAGGTGCAAGCATCGCTGGTGCTGCAGCAGCGGCCGCCGCAGGAGTTGCTGGTGCATTCGGTTGCAGCGGCGCAGAGCTGGCCGGAGGACTTCTTCGCCACGCAGGCGTTGGTGCTGCCACAGTAGAAGCCGGCCACGCAGTCGTTCGAGGTGGTGCAGTTCGTCTTGCAAGCGTTCGCCGAACACATGAGATTGTTGGCGCAGGTGCGCGCCACAGGGGCCGTGCAAGATCCACTCGTGCACGTTCCGCGGTCGATGACCATGTTGGTCCCCGAACAGCTCGCTGATCCGCAAGCGCTGGTCGGGTACTGGCAGATGCCGTCGGTACGCCCGGCACAAGATCCCGCGCACGTGGCGTCGGTGCCGCAAGAGGCGCTGCAGCAGTAGCCGTCGGTTGCGCAGGTCGCGCCGGAGATGCAGCCTCCCGTTGTCGCGGCGCACATTTGTCCCTTCTTGCTCTTGCAGGCGCCGGTCGCGTCACAGGTCCCCGCGCATCGGGCGTTCGGGTCATCACGATTGGTGGCGGCTGCGCACGTATGGCTCGTTGTGCAGACGCGACAAGTACCGGCGCAGTCGCTGTCCGTTGCACACGCCGAGCTGCCACCCGCCCCGCCGGTTCCCGGTGGCGTCGTTCCGCCGGTCCCGAGCGTCGTTCCGCCGGTCCCGGGCGTTACGGCGCCACCGCTCCCCATTCCACCTCGTCCCGCGCTTCCTCCCCCGGTCGCGCCGCCTGTCCCGCTCGTTCCACCAGTCGTGCTCATGAAACCCCCAGCGCCACCTGACGAGGCGCCGCCGACCCCTACAGTGGTGCCGCCCGTGCTGACAATCGCTCCGCCTGTCCCACCCAGGATGCCGCCCGCCCCGAGGCTTCCGCCTGTTCCCACGGAACTGCCTCCTCCAGCGCCGCCCACCGCACCTCCCCCATCAGGGGCAACGTATTGCCTCGGCTCGGAACATGCGCCCATGACCGCGACGATCGCCGCTGCCAAAACCCACGACCCTGTCCTCACGCTGGGCGAACGATGCATGGAAAATCCTTGTTTGAAAATGGGTGGTCGGTCCGTTCGTAGCATCGCCTCGACGAAATACCAAACCGTCGAATGAGCAGGTCCCCTTGGTTGGACGGGGTTTCGGACCGCCTATCCCGAAAGTTGCGTCCCGAGATCTAAAGCCGCAGGCAGGAGCCGAGACCGTCGAGCGTCGCGCGTAGGCCTTCGTCGGCGGGAATTGGTCGCCACCCCGCGAGCGCGGTCGTGAAGGCGGCGGCCTCCGCGGGCGACGCGTGCAGCGCCTGGGCGCGACACGCGGGCGCCAGGACCTGTGTGACCACGAAGGTCAGGCTGGGGCGGGCGCGTTCGTCGCCCGCGTTGGCGGCCAGAACACGCAGCCATTCCGTGGTGGCCTCGAGGTTGCGACCGAAGCGCGACGCCGCCAGCCCGAGGTTGTAGCGCGCCAGCAGCATATCGGGGCGCACGGCCAGCGCGCGCCGGAACAGCGCCTCCGCGTCCGCCATGTTCCCGCGCCGCGCCTTCAATGTTCCGAGGTTGTTCAACGCCTCGGGGTACGTCGGGTTCAGCCGGACGGCCTCCTCGTAGTGCACGGCCGCCTCGTCGAGCTCCCCGGCGCGATCGAGGGCGTTACCCAGGTTGGTGTGGGCCATGAAGTTGTCGGGCGCGACGGCCAGCGTGTGGCGAAAGATCGCCTCGCTGTTTCTCCAGTGCGGCAGCTCGCGGGCCGTGACGAGCGCGCACGCCAGTACGGCGACCACCGCCACGACGGGGCGCACCCGGGGCTGCAGCAGCCCGTGCGTCGTCACCACGAGCCCGGTGACGAGGCCCAGATGCGCCAGGTAAGTCCAACGGTCGGCGAACGCTTGCCCGCCGAACTGCACCAGCCCGATCACGGGCAGCGGCGCCACCAGGAACCACAGCCAGGCGAACGCCAGCGCGGGATGGCGCCGCGCGCCAGCGATACATCCATACGTGATCGCCG
>DASYCK010000165.1:0-16588 GCA_036500205.1 Polyangia bacterium
CCCTGGATGCAGCGAATCTCGGAGGCGCTGCGCCCGGGAGATTGGCGGTACAACACCGTCTACGTCGCCCTGATTGTCTTCTTCTGCTACTTCTACACAGCCGTCACCTTCAACCCGGTCGACGTCGCCGACAACATGAAGAAGTACGGTGGATTCATCCCCGGCATCCGCCCGGGCAAGGCCACGGCCGCCTACATCGACAAGGTGCTGACCCGCATCACGTTCGGCGGGGCTTGCTACATCGCCACCATCTGCGTCCTCCCTTCGCTCCTCCACGAGAAGCTGAAGGTGCCGTTCTACTTCGGCGGCACCGGCCTGATGATCGTCGTCGGCGTGGCGCTGGACACCGTCCAGCAGATCGAGTCGCACCTCATCACCCGGAACTACGAAGGCTTCACCGGACCGCGTGGTCCTCGTATCCGAGGTCGCGGCAACCGGGTCACCGGCGCCGTTTCGTCATCGTAAGACCGGGACGCAGGGCGGGAGGTGTTGTGTCCCTATGGTCGTCATCCTCCAATGAGGCGCGGCGGTTGACATGGGCGAGAAGCTGCTGCTTTTCGGTCCGCCGGGCGTGGGGAAGGGGACCCAGGCCGCGCGGCTGGCGGCGACCTTGCGCATTCCGCACATCTCCACGGGCGACATGCTGCGCGCTTCGATTCAGTCCCGGACCCCGCTCGGAAACAGGGTCCGCGAGCTCATCGAGGCCGGGCACTTCGTCTCCGACGAGACCATCCTCGAGGTGGTCGGCAGCCGCCTGGCCATGCCCGACGCCCAGCGCGGGTACATCCTCGACGGCTTCCCCCGCACGGTGTCGCAGGCGCAGTCCCTGGCCGAGATCGTCGGAGGCTCACCGCCCAGCGTCGACGCGGTCGTCGTTCTCGACGCCCCGGCCGAGGCCCTGGTCCAGCGGCTGTCGGGGCGGCGCATCTGCGAGAGCTGTCAGGCGAGCTATCACCTCGTCAGCGGTCCTCCCAAGGTCACCGGGTCCTGCGATCGTTGCGGCGGCGCGCTCATCCAGCGCGCGGACGACGCCGAGGACACCGTTCGCTTCCGGCAAAAAGAGTACCTGGCCAAGACGGAACCCGTTCTCGACTACTTCAAGCAGAACGGGTGGCCCGTCCAGCTGGTGGACGCGCTGGGAGACATCGATCAAATCTTCGGGCGCATCTACGCCGCCATCTGGCGGGACTAGCAACTGACATGGGGATCCAGCTCAAGACGCCCGCCCAGATCGCCAAGCTCCGCGAGGCGAACCTGATCGTGGCCGACGTGCTCGACGTGCTCGAGGCGGCGGCCAAGCCGGGCCTCAGCACCTGGGAGCTGAACGAGATCGCCGATCGCCGGCTCAAGCAGCTGAAGGGGGAGTCGGCGTTCCTCGGTTACCACGGCTACCCGGCTGTGCTGTGCACCTCCGTCAACGAGGTGGTGGTCCATGGCATCCCCCGCAAGGACGTGGTGCTGAAGGACGGCGACCTGCTGTCCGTCGACTTCGGCGCCTACAAGGACGGCTGGTGCGGGGACTCCGCCCGCACCCTCCCCATCGGGACCATTTCGCCGGAGGCGCGGCGGCTCGTCGACGCCACCCGGGAGTCGCTCGAACAGGCCATCGCCGTCTGCGTGCCCGGGCAGCGCCTGGGGGACATCGGCCACGCCGTCCAGTCGACGGTCGAGCCGCTGGGCTACGGGGTGGTCCGTCAGTTCGTGGGGCATGGCATCGGCCGAAAGATGCACGAGGATCCCCACGTGCCGAACTATGGGATAAAAGGTCGGGGGCTGCGGTTGTCGGTGGGGCTGGTGGTGGCTATCGAGCCCATGATCAACGCCGGAAGCGCCGAAGTCTTCACCGAAGAAGACGGCTGGACGGCTGTAACAAAAGATGGTAGCCTCTCGGCCCATTTTGAGCATTCCGTGGCCATCACAGAAAATGGCCCTTTTGTGCTCTCGAGGGCGTGAGAAATTGCCGTCGAGAATCGTTGTGCGCGGCAGGAGTTACACATGAAGGTCCGAGCGTCCGTGAAAAAAGTCTGTGAAAAATGCAAGGTCATCCGCCGCCGCGGTGTCTTGCGCGTCATCTGTGACAATGCCCGCCACAAGCAGCGGCAAGGCTAAGGCAAGTATGGCCATGGCTAAGGTTCAGGCTAGGAAAGGATCCATCTGATGGCACGTATCGCCGGCGTCGATCTTCCGCGCAACAAGCGCATGGAGTTCGCTCTCACCTACCTTTATGGAGTCGGCCGCGTCCTCTCGCGCCGCATCCTCATCGCGGCCGACGTTCCGCTCGACAAGCGAACGGACGATCTCGACGACAACGAAGCCCGTCGCATCCGCGAGACGATTGAGCAGCAGGGCCTGAAGGTCGAGGGCGATCTTCGCCGCGACGTCGGCCTGGCGATCAAGCGTCTGATGGATCTCGGTTGCTACCGGGGCTTGCGCCACCGCAAGAACCTTCCCGCCCGCGGTCAGCGGACGCACACCAATGCGCGCACGCGCAAGGGTCCCCGTAAGGGCCAGGCGATCAAACGTAAGGAGACCGCCGTTTAGGCGGTGGCGCGGAGACTCACATGGCAACTGCTACCGAGAACAAGCCCAAGTCCAAGGCCAAGAAGGTCAAGAAGAACATCCAGAGCGGCATCGCTCACATCACCGCTTCGTTCAACAACACGATCGTGACCATCACGGACGTGTCGGGCAACGTGGTGTCGTGGTCATCGTCCGGCGTGAAGGGCTTCAAGGGCTCTCGCAAGTCGACGCCCTTCGCGGCCCAGCTTGCCGCCGAGGACGCGGGTCACAAGGCGATGGAGCACGGCATGCGTTCGCTGTCGGTGTTCGTGCGCGGCCCCGGGTCGGGGCGCGAGTCGGCGCTGCGCGCGCTGGCGGCGGCTGGTTTCAAGATCGCGCTCATCCGCGACCTGACGCCCATCCCGCACAACGGCTGCCGGCCGCCCAAGCGGCGCCGCGTCTGATTTCACTGGTTTTGCGACTGCGACGATTCTGAAAGGAACCTGAAGAGCGATGGCGAATTACTCCGGACCGGTTTGCCGCCTTTGTCGGCGCGAAGACATGAAGCTGTTCCTCAAGGGGGACCGCTGCTACACGGACAAGTGTGGATACGAACGTCGCGCGTACGCCCCCGGGCAGCACGGCCAGGCCCGTCGCCGGAAGGTGTCGAACTACGGCGCCCAGCTGCGTGAGAAGCAGAAGGTCAAGCGTATCTACGGCCTCGCCGAGCGTCAGTTCCGCGGGTACTACTACAAGGCGATCCGCATGAAGGGCGTGGCGGGCGAGAACCTGCTGCAGCTCCTCGAGCGTCGCCTCGACAACGTCGTCTACCGGATGGGCTTCGCTTCGGATCACGCCGAGGCGCGCCAGCTCGTCCGTCACGGTCACTTCCGCGTCAACGGCCAGAAGGTGAACATTCCTTCCTTCCTGTGCCGCGCCAACGACGCCATCGAGGTGAAGGACACCTCGAAGAAGGTGGCTCGTATCCTGGAGAGCCTGGGCGCCGTCGATCGCCGGGGCGTGCCGCGCTGGATGGAGCTCGACAAGGAGGGCTTCAAGGGTCGCCTCACCTCGCTGCCGTCGCGCGAGGACCTGACGCTGCCCATCCGCGAGCAGCTCATCGTCGAGTTGTACTCGCGCTGAGTTTTCTTTTACCGGGTTTGTTTCACGGTCTGATTTCGCCGTATGTTTTTGGCACGTAAGAGGAGAGCTGAATGGCTACCGCTTCAATGACCACCTCAAGTCAGGGCTCGCAGAACTCGTTCGTTTCCCGCAACTGGCGCGACCTGATTCGGCCGCGCAAGCTCGAGGTCGATCCGGATTCACTGACGCCGACCTACGGGCGATTCACCTGCGAGCCTCTCGAGCGTGGTTTCGGCACGACGCTGGGCAACGGTCTGCGCCGCATTCTGCTGTCGTCGTTGCAGGGCGTGGCCATCACGGCCGTCAAGATCGAGGGCGCGCTGCACGAGTTCACGTCGATCCCGAACGTGGTCGAGGACGTGACTGACATCGTCTTGAACCTGAAAGAGGTTCTGCTGAAGTCGGCCGACGCCAAGGCGCGCGTGTTGCGTCTGGAGAAGGACGGCGAGGGCAAGGTCACGGCCGGTGACATCGCGGTCACGGACGGCGTCGAGGTGCTGAACCCCGACCACGTCATCTGCACCTGCTCGAAGGGCGCCAAGCTGCGCATGGAGCTGTATGTCGGCACGGGCCGCGGCTACGTGCAGGCGGACCGCAACAAGTCGCTGACCACGCCGGTGGGCGTGGTGCCGATCGACTCGCTGTTCTCACCCATCCGCAAGGTGAACTTCCAGGTCACGAACGCGCGCGTCGGTCAGCAGACCGACTACGATCGTCTGTCGCTGGACGTCTGGACCAACGGCGCCGTTCGCCCGGAGGACGCCGTCGCGTTCGCCGCGAAGATCCTCAAGGATCAGCTGTCGATCTTCATCAACTTCGAGGAAGGCTCGGAGCCCGCCCACGAGACGCCCGTCTCCGAGGAGCAGGCCAAGCTGAACGAGAACCTGTGGAAGTCGGTGGACGAGCTCGAGCTGTCGGTGCGCTCGGCGAACTGCCTCCAGAACGCCAACATCCGTCATATCGGCGAGCTGGTCCAGAAGACCGAGTCGGAGATGCTGAAGACGAAGAACTTCGGCCGCAAGTCGCTGAAGGAGATCAAGGAGATCCTGGCCGAGATGGGATTGTCCTTGGGGATGAAGCTGGAAGGGTGGCCGGGAGACGGGCCGCCGAAGAAGGCGTGAAGACACGCAGGGGGGACTTCGTCCCCCCTACGAGACCCCCCGGGACCTAGTACAGCCCGGAACTGCTTGGCGGGTGGTGTCTCCGGCGGGCAAAGCCCGCCTCCGATCGGCGAGATCGGAGATCGCTTGGTTGCTGGTAAGTAAGACGAAATTTTAGAAAGAGACGGACGTTATGAGACATCGTAGAGCGGGAGTTCACCTTTCCAGGCCGTCAGCGCACCGCAAGGCGCTGTTCTCCAATCTTGTCGCGGCGCTTTTGACGAACGAGCGGATCAAGACGACGGACGCCAAGGCGAAGGAGACGCGTCGGCTGGCCGAGCGCACCATCACGTGGGCGCGCCGGGTGGGCGACATCCTGGTCAAGAAGGCGGATCGCCGGACGCCCGCCGAGTCGGCGCGCGTGGTCCACGCGGTGCGCATGGCGCGCCGGGTGGTGCGTGACCGCAACGCCGTCACGAAGCTGTTCGATGACATCGCGCCCCGGTTCCTGGCGCGCCGCGGTGGCTACACCCGCATCGTGAAGATCGGCCAGCGCCACGGTGACGCGGCGCCGATGTCGTTCCTCGAGCTGATTCCGGACGACGCGCCGAAGTCAGCCCCCGCCGCCAAGGCGGACAAGCCGGCCAAGGCCGACAAGGCGAAGACGGCTCCCAAGGCGAAGGCCGAGGGTGCCGCCAAGGAGCCCTCCAAGAAGAAGGCTCCCGCCGCCAAGGCAGAGACGGCTTCCAAGAAGAAGCCCAAATCTGACGAGTAGGTGATCCACCCGCATGGGCGGGCGACCGGGTGATGCGGGCACAGCGCTCGTCTCACCCGGTTTTTTGCGTTTGGCCCGCCCCGTTCCTCGCCAGCCGGGGCACCACCTGGAGCCTGATCGCGCTGCCCCGCGGCCCTTCAGTTTTCGGCCTGGGCCGCCGAAGAATCTCTCGGGCCGACCTCGTCAGGTGTGGCCAAGGAGATCTCATGAACTCAGGTGCTGCGACCAACGCCCCCACCACCGAGCCGCAACAGCGGACCGCAGAGCGACACGACCTCGAGGTGTCGGTCGATCTCGAGAGCGACTCGAATTTCTACACGGGCCTGACCCAGAACATCAGCGCGGGCGGGTTGTTCATCGCCACCCATCAGATCAAGCGGGTCGGTGAACACGTCCATCTGAAGTTCTCCCTGCCCGGCACGGCGCGCTCCATCGAATGTGACACGGAGGTGCGCTGGATCCGCGAGAACTCCTCGCTTCATCGCACCGACGGCGCGCCCGGAATGGGCGTTCGCTTCATCAACATGTCGCCCGCCGACGCCGAGACCATCCAGAGCTTCATCGACAGCCGCGAATCGCTGTTCTACGACGACGAATGACGGCGGGTCGAGCGCCGCGCGCGGCGCTCGCTCCGAGACCAGCTCCCGTTTGACTCGACGCGGGCTCCTGACGGATAACGGCCGTCATGGACAGCGCGGGATCGTTGCCGGGGCTGGGGGGCTCGCTCGCCATTTCGTTGGTGTCGCTCGGGGTGGTCTGCCTGATCGCGTACGTGGCGCTGAAGTTCCTGAGCCGGCGCGGCCTGGGACGGCCGAACGGTCCCATCAAGGTGCTGGCGCGCTGTCCGCTGGAACCGCGGCGCGCGCTGTACGTGGTCGAGGCGGCGGGGCGCTCGTTCCTGATCGGCGTCGGCGACGGACCGATGACCATGCTGGCCGAGCTGGGGACCGCCGAGCTACAGGCGTCGCTGCCCGGTCCGACGGAGCCAGGCGCGAAGTTCGGTGATGTGCTGGCGCGCGTGCTCGGCCGCGGGGCGCGCTCGGGGCCGACATGAGTCGGAGGCTCGCCTTCGCCGCCGCCCTGGCGCCGCCGCTCCTGATGCCCGCGATCGCCCATGCGGCGCGCCCCGCCGCCAGCGATGGCCTGGCCACGCATCCGCTGATGTTGGTCCTGGTGATGGGGGCGCTGTCGCTGGTGCCGTTCGCCCTGTTGATGACGACCTGCTTCGTGAAGGTCTCGGTGGTGCTGTCGATCTTGCGCAGCGCCATCGGCGCGCCGCAGGTCCCCCCCACGCAGGTGATCACCGGCCTGGCGCTGATCCTCACCGTCTACGTGATGGCGCCCACCGGCGAGCGGATGTACGACGCGGTAAAGCCGGTGATGGCGATGGGCGCCGGCGCCGAGCTCGTCAGCGGCCAGACCGTCGAGGCCCTGCAGGCAGCCAGCGCCCGCGCCAAGGAGCCGCTGCGGGAGTTCCTGCTCAAGCAGGCCGACCCGCGCGATCGGGCGACCTTCTACACGCTGGCACTGCGCATGCGCACGGCGACCGAGCGCGCCTCGATCACCGATCGCGATCTGCTGGTGGTCGTTCCCGCGTTCGTCACCTCCGAGCTGAAGCGCGCCTTCGAGATCGGCTTCCTGCTGTTCATCCCGTTCCTGGTCCTCGATCTGGTCATCTCGAACCTGCTGCTGGCGCTGGGGATGCACATGCTGTCGCCCACCACGGTGTCGTTGCCGTTCAAGCTGCTGCTGTTCGTGCTGGCCGACGGCTGGCATCTGGTGGTCCGCGGCCTGGTGGAAAGCTATCTGTGACGACCATGGGGGGCGCTCACGCATCCGAGCTGATCCTGCGCGCGGTGCGCGAGGGGCTGCTGCTGGCGCTGCTGGTCTCCGGGCCGCCGCTGCTGGCCAGCCTGCTGGTCGGCTTCATCGTGGGCATCGTGCAGGCGGCAACGCAGATCCAGGATCAGACCCTGGCGTTCGTGCCCAAGCTGGTGGTCGTGGTGGCGACCTTGCTCGCGCTCGGGCCCGTCCTGGGGACGCAGCTCGTTCGCTTCGCGCAGGCGCTGTTCCTGGCGTTTCCAGCGCTGCGGTGAGGGGCGGCGCGCGTGCTCTCGCTCTTCGGTGATTCGTGGGAACGGCTGCTCCTCGCCGTCGGCCTGGGCGCGGCGCGGACGGTGCCGCTCACCTGGCTGGTGCCGGCGCTGGGCGGGCCGCGCGTTCCCGTGCAGGTGCGGATCGGTCTCGGCATCATGCTGGCCGTGCTCTGTCTTCCCGTGTTGACGCCGGCGGTGACGGCGGCGCCGCTGCTGATGCTGGGACCCGTGGGCTGGCTTTGCCTGGTGGCGCGCGAGCTGCTGGTGGGGCTGACGGTCGGTCTGTGCGTGGGGGCGGCGTTCCGCGCCGCCGCGGCCGCCGGGCGCCTCGTCGACCTGGCGCGGGGCGCGAACCTGGCCGAGATCCTGTCGCCGCTCTCCGACGAGCGCTCGAGCCCGACCGCCGATCTCTACCTGTTCATCTCCGTCGTCGTGTTCCTCGAGCTGGGCGGACTGCGCCTGTTCGCGAACGCGCTCGGACGCAGCTACGAAGCGGTCCCGGTGGGCGCCACGTCGGTGCTGCGGGGGCTCGGTCCGGCGGCTGCGCTGGTCACCACCGCCACTGGCAAGCTGCTGGAGAGCGCCATTGGCCTGGCGGCTCCGGTGCTGGTCGCGTCGTGGCTCGCCGATGCGACCCTGGGGGTGGTGGGGCGGGCGGCGCCCCAGATTCCGCTCTATTTCGCGGCGATGCCCGCCAAGGCGTTGCTGGGCCTGGGGGTGGTGCTGCTCGGGTTGGGCGCCGTCGACGCGCTGTTCGTGGCCGGATTCCCCGCCTGGACGGCTGTCTTCGAGCGCGCCTTCGCGGTCTGGCGGCCGAAATAGCGCGGCCCAGGCCCCCGCTGGTCTTCAGGCCGCCGCGCCTCCTGTCGAAAGAGCCCCTATGCCGATGGGGTGGCGTGGGCCCGCTGCTGGCCTGAGACGGACGATCCTGGCGGTCGCGATGGCGGCCGGCGCGGGGTCGAGCGCCACCCGTGCCTGGGCCGCGAACGGCCCCATGGATGATCTGTTCGACGATCCCAAGATGGCGCGTGAAACGACGGCGCGTGAAACGACGGCGCGTGAAGCCCCGGCGTTGCCTCCAGCACCCGCGCCCGCGTCGCGACCCAAGCCGGCGCCGTCCCCTCCGCCGGTGGCGCCGGCGCCACCGGCCGCAGTCCCGCCCCCCGCGAAAGCGAAGGAGCCCGTCGTGGTGACGCCGCCCAGACCGCCCGCGCCGCCGACTCCCTCCGTGGCGGTCATCCCGCCGCCACCATCCGTCGTCGTTCCGCCCCCCGTGGAACCGGCGAAGCTCGCGACGGTCGATGTCCCGCCACCCCCCGCGGGGCCGGTCGAGCCGCCCCCTGCCGTGTCCGTTCCGCCGCCCGTCGCCCCGTCTGTCCCTCCCGCGCCCCCGCCGGTCGCGTCTCTACCGCCGACGCCGACACCGACGCCTGCCTCGCCGAGCGCCGCGCCGTCCGCCGACGTCAGCGTGAAGGCGCAACCTCCGGCGGAAGCCGCTCCGGCGCCCTCGGGACCCTGGCCGTACGCGCCCCGCATGAAGGTCGCCTACCGTCGCTTCTCGTTCATGCGCATGCCCACGACCGGCAGCGCGACGGCCGTCGCCCCGGCGTCCGAATCGTTCGAGAGCTTCTCGCTCGATTTCTATCCGATGTCTTCCTATCTGCGCGTCGGGTTCTCCTCGCAGTTCGGCTGGGAGAGCGGCCAGTTTCAGCGCACCGGCGACTACTTCCTGGCCGAGTCGGCCTCCGCCGGCTTTCAGATCCCCGGGCGATTCACGCCATTCGCCGAAGCATTCGCGGGGGCGGGCTACATGCGGCGGATCCAGGGCACGGCGTCGTCGCCCACGCTGTACTGGCAGACCGGCATCGACGCGGGCGTCGAGGTCTATTTCGCCAAGCGCGCCTACGTCAGCGTCGCCCTCGGCTACCTGCACCCGGGGAATCTCTTCCTCGAACAGAAGAATCTCTCGTCGGTGAACCTCGACACCTGGTCGTTGAAGGTCGGCCTCGGCATCTGAGCGTCGGGCTCGCGGCGCGCGTCGAATTGGGGCAACCTTCCCTGCCGGGGTGGGCCTTGGCGCGAGCGGCAGCTGAACCGACCGAACAACCGACGCCACGACGGCTGCTGAAGGCGCGCCGCCAGGGGCAGGTGGCGCAGAGCCGGGAGCTGTCGTCGGCCCTGGCGCTCGTCGCCGTGGTCGGCGTGGTGTCGGCAGGGGCGGCCGTGGCGCTGGCGCGCCTGCTGTCGCTGTTTCACGTCGTGCTCTCCACGCCACTCGAGGGTCCGCTCGCGCTGGCGGCGCCGGCCGCGCGTGCGTTCGACGTGGCGTTCGCGTTGATGCTGTGGCCGGCCGTGGTGGCGCTGGCGGTCGCGGCGCTGGCGTCGATGCTCCAGACGCGGGGCCTGTTCGCCTGGCGGGCGGTGGCGCCCGATCTCGCGCGCCTGTCGCCGCTGGTGGCGATGCGGCGCGTGTTCGGTCCCCGGACGGCCGTCGAGCTCGGCAAGGGGCTGGTGAAGGTCGGGCTGGTCGGCGCCGTCGCCCTGGCCAGCCTCGGTCCGTCGTGGCGGACCCTGCCCCGGCTGGTCGGCGCGGCGCCCGGGACGGTGCTGACGGTGCTGGGGAGCTGGAGCCGGCAGCTCGGGCTGCGCGTGGCGCTGGCCATGCTGGCGCTGGGGCTACTCGATGCGCTGCTGGCCGGTCGCCGTCACCGGCGGGCGCTCATGATGACGCGCGACGAAGCAAAGCGTGAGCTGAAGGAGGCCGAGGGCGATCCCCGGCACAAGGCCGAACGCCAGCGCCTGCACCGCGAGCTCGGTGAGCGGCGCCTGGTCGAAGATGTCCCGCGCGCCGACTTCGTCGTCTTCGGCCTCGATGTCGGCCTCGAGCACTTCGCGGCCGCGGTCCGCTACGATCGCGCGGGCGAGCAGGCGCCCGTCGTCGTGGCCAAGGGGGAGCGGCTGCTGGCCGCGCGGATCGAGCAGCTGGCCCGGGACGCGGGCGTGGCCGTTCATCGCGACGACGGCCTGGCGCGCGCGCTCGGACATGTCGACGAAGGGGCCGAGGTTCCCGAGCCGCTCTACGAAGCGATCGCCGAGCTGCTGCGCGCGCTGGGCGAGGGCGGGCGCGCTCCCGCGCCGGGCTGAGCGTTCGCGCCCGCTTTTTCGTGGATCTGCTAGTCATCGGACATGGATCGGCTTGTGGCGTTCGTTCGCCTGGGGCGGCCGCAGTTCCTGATCGGAGGCTTCTTGCTGTACGGGCTCGGCGCCGCGGTGGCCGTCGTGGCCGGGGCGACGCTCGCGCCGCGAACGTATCTGCTCGGTCAGGCGGCCATCACGACCATCCAGCTGATGACCCACTACGCGAACGACTTCTTCGACATCGCGGCCGATCGCGCGAACCAGACGCCGACCCGGTGGTCCGGCGGGAGCCGCGTCCTCACGGGGGAGACGTCGCTGGCGCCGCGCGTGGCGCTGCGGGCGGCGCGGACCCTGGCCGCCCTCGCGCTGCTCATCGTGGGGGCGGTCTTTCTCCGTGGTGGCCCGGGCGGCCCCGTCGCGGCGCTGGCGCTGCTGGTGGCGCTGGGGCTCGCCTGGGCGTACAGCGCGCCGCCCGCGCGCCTGCATTCGCGCGGGCTGGGCGAGCTGACGACGGCGATCGTCGTCACGGGGCTGACCCCGCTCGTCGGCTTCGTCCTTCAGGCGGGCGGGCTCGCGGGCGTCGGTCGTCTGATGCTGGCCCAGGGCCCGCTCATCGGATTGCAGTTCTGCATGCTGCTGGCGATCGAGTTTCCCGACGCCGCCGGCGACGCCATCGCCGGCAAGCGGACGCTGGTGGTGCGGCTGGGTGGTCCCGTGGCGGCCGCGCTGTACCGGGCGCTGCTGGTCCTGACTTACGGGGGGATTCCGCTCTTGATCGTCGCGGGGCTGCCCCCGATCGCGGCGCTGGGCGCGGCGTCGCTGGCGCCGCTCGCCGCCTGGCAATTCGGCGTGCTCGGTGGGGGGGGCGGGGGGGATGCGCGCCGCTGGGAGGGGCTGGCGTTCCGCGCGGTGGCGATGCTCGTCGTGACCTCCGCCGCCGAGCTGGCGGCGTTCGTCTGGCTGGCGCGGTCGTGACGCCAGCCGCCCGTCCGTCGGTTTGAGTTCGCGCCCGGGGCGCGGGCGTGTCAGGTTGGGACCGGAGAGAACGCGTTGCCCGTCATCACCAGCGTCGCCACGGCCGTTCCGACCTTCGCAGCGACGCAGGACCAGGTGAAGGCCGCCTTCGGTCCCCTGTTCGATCTCCCCGGCCGGCGTCTGGAGGCGGCGATGTCGCTGTTCGAGCACGCCGAGGTGGCCACGCGCCACAGCGTGCTGTCGCTGGCGGACCTCGTGGTGCCGCGCTCGCTGACGGAGACGATGCGGCTCTACGCGATTCACGCGCGCCGCCTGGGCGAGGAGGTGGCGCGCGCGTGCCTGGCGCGGGTCGACGTGTCGGCCGAGGCGCTGGATCTGATCGTGTCGGTGTCGTGCACGGGCGTGATGATCCCGTCGGTCGATGCGTTTTTGATGGACGCGCTCGGCACGCGGCGCGATGTCGTGCGCTTGCCCATCACCGAGCTCGGCTGCGTGGGGGGCGCCGCCTCGGTGGCGCGCGCGAACGACTACCTGCGCGCGCATCCGCGCGCCCGCGCGCTGGTGATCGCCATCGAGTTTCCCAGCCTCAGCCTGCAGCGGCGCGACGTCTCGATGGACAACCTGGTGGCGTCCGCCCTGTTCGGCGACGGCGCGGCGGCCGTGCTGATGGTCGGCGACGAAACGCCCGAGGCGATGGCCGCGCGCGCCGGGGCGACCGGCGCGGTGCGGGTCGTCGATACGCTGTGCTACACCCGGGCGGCCAGCACCGACGCGCTGGGCTTCGATCTGCAGGAGGATGGCTTTCACGCGGTGCTGGCCAAGCAGGTCCCCGCCATCGTGCGCGCCGATCTGCACGCGCAGGTGCGGCGCCTCGTCGAACGCGCGGGCGTCGACATGGCGACGCTTAGCGCGTTCGTGCTGCATCCGGGGGGCAAGCGGATCCTGGGCGCCGCCGAGGAGGCGCTGGGGCTGACCCGCGAGCAGACGCAGCCGTCCTGGGACACCTTGCGCGACTACGGAAATCAGTCGAGCGCGTCGGTGCTGTTCGTGCTCGACCGCTGGATGACGACCCGCCAGCCGGCGCGAGGAACACGCGGCGTGATGGCGGCGTTCGGCCCCGGCCTGACCACCGAGCTTTCCCTGCTGGAATGGCTGTGACCGGCGACGTCGCGTGGTTCGTGGGGTTGCTGGTCGCCGTCGGCGCGGGGCGGCTGGTCGAGATGAAGCTGTCCCGTCGTCATCAGACGCGCCTGCGCGCGCGCGGCTTCACGCGCGAGCGCGAGGCCGGCTTTCCGTTGATGGTGATGCTCCACACCGGCGTGCTGGTCGGCGCGGCGATCGAGGTGCTGGTGGCGCGACGCCCGCTGATTCCGGCGCTGGCGTGGCCGGCGCTGGGGGCGTTCCTGCTGGCGAACGCGCTGCGCTTCTGGGTCATCCGCAGCATGGCCGATCACTGGAACGTCAACGTCGTCAACTCGCTGGCGCTCGGCGTGGTGACGTCGGGGCCGTACCGCTGGGTGCGCCATCCCAACTACGTGGCGGTGTTCGTCGAGCTCCTCGCCTTGCCGCTCGTGCACACGGCATTCATCACCGCGCTCGTGGGCGGCGCGCTGCACGTCGTCGTGCTCGGCCGCCGGCTGGCGCTCGAGGATCGCATGCTGCTGTCCGATCCGGCGTACCGGGCGGCCATGGCGGAGAAGCCGCGCTTCTTGCCCCGCTTGTTGCCGCGCCTCCGGGCGTCGTCATGATGACGTCGGACGTGCTGATCGCGGGGGGCGGCCCGGCGGGGGCGGCGCTGGCCATTCATGCCGGTCGGGCCGGGCTCCCCGTGTCGCTGTTCGACGGCGCGCGCTTCCCGCGCGACAAGGCGTGTGGCGAGGGGCTGATGCCGTCGGGCGTCGGCGCGCTGCAACGGCTGGGGCTGGCGGGCGCGACGGGGGGCGTGCCCATCGGGGGCATCCGCTATCGCGGCTTCGGCCTGCTCGCCGAGACCGCCTTTCCGCCGCCACGCCGGGAAGGCGCGGGCGAGGGCGGCGGTCCCGCCGCGCACGGCCTCGGGCAGCGGCGCATCGTGTTCGACGAGGCGCTGTGGGCGGCCGCGCGCGCCACGCCGAACGTCCGCGTGTTCGAGGGTGCCCCCGTCGAAGGGGTCGTCATGAGCGCCGGGCGGGCCGTCGGGCTGCGGGTCGCCGGACAGACCGTGCGGGGCGGACTGATCGTCGGCGCGGACGGGGCCCGCTCGTTCGTCCGTCGCGCCGTGGGCCTCGAAGCGCCGCGGGTGGCCCACCCGCGCTGGGGGCTGCGCATGCACTTCCGGCTGGCGCCCGATCGCCCGCCCCCCACCTTCGTCGAGGTGTTCGTGGGCCCGGGGCACGAGCTGTATCTGACGCCGCTGCCCGCGGGCGAGGTGCTGGTGGCGGTGCTGAGCGAGCACGGCGGTCACCAGGACAGCCCCGTCCAGACGTTGCGCGCCTTCATCGACCAGCACCCGGCGCTGGTCGCGCATTTACGCGGGGCCGAGCCGGTGTCGTCGCCGCGCGGGCGCTCACCGCTCGCCTCGGTCGCGCGCGCCGGCGTGGCGCCGGGGGTGGTGCTGCTGGGCGACGCCGCCGGTTTCACCGACCCGCTGACCGGCGGCGGGATGGCGCAGGCGCTGCTGTCCGCCGAGCTGCTGGCCCCCTTTCTGCGGCGGGCCCTGACCGAGCGCGACGACGAGTGGCTGTGGCGCTTCGACCGGCGGCGCCGCGCCCTGCTGCGGGACTACGTGTTGCTGACAGGTTTCATGGTGCAGATGGCTCGCCGGCCCCGTCTGGCGCGCGCCACCTTGCAGGCGATGCGTGCGTCGCCCGCGATGATGCGGCACCTGGTGGGCGTGGCGGCGGGGCTGCGCCGAATCACCTTCTGAAACGCGTTGGCGGCGGGCGATCGGGGCCGTACAATCGCCCTTCGTGACGAACCAAAAGCGCGTACGCAAGGCGGTCATGCCGGTGGCGGGTCTGGGGACGCGGTTTCTCCCGGCCACGAAGGCGATGCCGAAGGAGATGCTGCCCATCGTCGACGTTCCGACGGTGCAGCTGAACGTCGAGGAGTGCATCGCCAGCGGCATCGAGGAGATCATCTTCGTGACGGCGCGAGGCAAGGGCGCCATCGAGGATCACTTCGATCGCGCGGCCGAGCTGGAGGCGCTGCTCGAGCGCAAGGGGCGTAAGTCCGAGCTGGAGGCGGTCCGCAAGCTGTCCTCGATGGCGAAGTTCGTCTCGGTCCGCCAGGGCGAGGCGCGCGGCCTCGGTCACGCGGTGCTGTGCGCGCGCGAAGCGGTGGGCGACGAGCCGTTCGCCGTGCTGCTGGGAGACGATCTGTTCGTGGGGAAGCCGCCGGGGCTGGCGCAGATGCTGTCGGTCTACGATCGCCACGGGCAGGGCGTGGTCGGGCTGCAAGAAGTTCCGACCGGACAAGAGCACATGTACGGCGTCGTCGGCGGCGCGCCCATCGCGGGGGCCAGCGCCGATCCCGGCATGAAGGTGCCGCTGCAGCTCACGAAGCTGGTCGAGAAGCCGGCGCCCGGCACGGCGCCCTCGCGCCTGGCGATCATCGGCCGCTACGTGCTGCCGGCAGAGATCTTCCCCATCCTCGCGCGCACGCCGCCCGGACGGGGCGACGAGATCCAGCTGACCGACGGCATGGCGACGCTGTGCGCGGAGCAGGGGCTGTGCGGCCTCGAGCTGACCGGACGCCGCTTCGACGCGGGCGATCGGACCGGCTACGTGATGGCGGTGCTGTATCACGCGCTTCACCGGAAGGACATCGGCGCCGAGGTGCGGGCCGGCGCCGAGCAGCTGCTCGCCGAGCTGCGCGCCAGTACGTGACGGACGTCCCGGGCGCGTCGTCGCCGACCGGCGATGCGGCCGTGACGACCCTGCTCGAGGTGGCGGTGGCGCTGCCCATGATGGGGACGTTCACCTATCGCGATCCGCGGCCGGGGGCACGACTGACCCCGGGGTTCCAGGTGGTCGTGCCGTTCGGGGCGCGCATGGTGACCGGCTTCGTGCTCGGTCCGGCGCCGCCGATCGCCGACGAGACGCGCCTGCGCGACATCGAGGCGGTGGTGGGCAGCGAACCGCTGTTCGACGAGGAGGTGCTGGCGCTCTGCCGCTGGGCGGCCGACTACTACCTGGCGCCGCTCGGTGAGTTCCTGCGCGCGGCCTTGCCGCAAGGGGAACGCGCCGACTCCGTTCGTCTGGTCCGCCTGACCGACGCGGGCACGCGCGCGGCGCGCGGCGAGACGCCGGCCACGCAGCTCGCGCTGGGGGGCATGGCCGCCGTCGACGACGACATTCATCCGACGTTGCGGGCGTTGCTGGCCGCGGGCGGCGAGCTGGTCTGGCGCCTGCTGGCGAGGCGGGTCGGCCAGGCGCGCATGCAGATCACGCGGCTGGAAGCGGACGGTCTGATCGAGGTGGGGGACGAGGTGCGCGATCGGCGTCCCCCACCGACGGTGACGTTCGCGGTGGCGGTGCGCGAGCGGGCCGCGGCGTTTCCAGCGCGGGCGAAGGCGCGCCGGGCGGTGCTGGAGAAGCTGGCGGCGGTGGAGAGCGGCGTGGCGGTGAACGCGCTGACCGTGCCCGAGCGCGCCCACCTGCGCGCGCTGGCGGCGGAAGGGTGGGTGCGCATCGAGAAGCGTCCCATCGCCACGCTGCCGCGCGCGACGACGTTGCAGACGCCGCCGAAGGCGACGAGCGGACAGGCCGAGGCGATCACGGCGATCGGGGCGGCGCTGGGGCAGGGGGCCGCCACGTTCCTGCTTCACGGCGTGACCGGCTCGGGCAAGACGGAGGTCTATCTGGAGGCCGCCGCGGCCGCGC
>DASYCK010000166.1:0-21092 GCA_036500205.1 Polyangia bacterium
CTGGTCGTCGATCCGAAGACCCGCGAGGTGCATCTGCTGAACGCCACCGCCACGCGCGTGTGGGAGCTGCTGGAGCGGCCCCAGACCCTGGACGATCTGCTGGGCACCCTGGGACGCGAGTTCGAAGCCCCTGAAGAGACGTTGCGGGGCGATCTGACGACCCTGCTGGCGGAGCTGGGAAACAAGGGGCTGATCGACGGCAACGACTGGCAAAAGGCCGATCGGTGATTCCACGGCGGGGGGACGAGCCGGGCCGTTGCCACGACGACGAGCTGGTGGGGCTCGAGCCGGCGGCCGCCCTCATCCGGACGGCGCAGACCTGGGCCCACGACAACCTGGTGCCGTTGAACGTCAGCCTCGAGACGACGCTCGAGTGCAACATCCGCTGCGTCCACTGCTACAACTTCGACCGCGACGAGCCGCGGGCGCGGCGGAAAAGCGCGACGGCGTGCGGTTCGGGCGCCGCGCATGAAGCGACGCAACTGTCGACCGACGAGCTGCTGGCGGTGATGGGCGACGTGCGGGCGGCCGGCTGCCTGTTCTTGTCGCTGACCGGCGGCGAGGTGTTGACCCACCCCGATCTGTTCGCGTTGCTGGACCGCGCCCGGGACCTGAATCTGGCCGTTCAGCTGCTGACGAACGGTACGATGTTGCGGCCAGGCATCGCCGGGAAGCTGGCCCGCTACCCGAATCTGCTGGGGGCGAGCATCAGCCTTTACGGCGCGTCGGCGGGCGTTCACGACGGCATCACCCAGGTGGTCGGCTCGTTCGTCCGCACCTGGGAGGGCGTCGAGCGGCTGCGCGCCGCGGGGGTGGCGGTGCGGTTGAAGTTCATCGTCATGCGCCAGAACGCCCACGAGACGGAGGCGATGATGCAGATGGCGACGGCGCGGGACTTCCCCTACAGCGTCGATCTGACCATCACCGCCCGCCACGACGGCACCGACGGCAGCCTCGCCGCGCGCGTCGAATCGGCGCAGCTGGAGTCGCTGTATCGCGGACCGCTGCGCCCGCTGCTGCCCCCTGGTCGCCGGCCACCGCCCGCGGCCGAGACGTTCAACTGCAACTGTGCCCGGGGCAACTGCGCCATCTCGGCGACCGGCGACGTCTATCCGTGCATCTCCGTCCCCTGGTCGGCGGGCAACGTTCGCCAGCAGTCGTTCGGCGACATCTGGCGCGGCTCGCCTGTCTTCAACCACATTCGCGGCTTGACCTTGCAGAGCTTCGCGAAGTGCGCGCCCTGCCCCGATCGCGGCTACTGCACGCACGATCGCGGGGCGGCGTTCAACGCCACCGGTGACTACACCGGCGCCGATCCGTTCCTATGCGAGACCGCCGCGCTGGCGCACCGGCTGGCCGACGAAGAGCCGGTCACGGGCAGCGCCGCTCCTGAACGCAGGTGATCCAGGCCTCCGTGGCCGCGCCGAGCACCGGCAGGCTGACGGCGCCGCTCCCCAGCACCAGGTCGTGAAAATTTCGCAGGTCGAAGCGAGCCCCCAGTCGGCCACGCGCCTCCTCGCGCAGGCGAAGGATCTCCAGCTCGCCCAGCTTGTAGGCGAGCGCCTGGCCTGGCCAGCCTATGTAACGGTCGACCTCGGTCTCGATGTTGTTGGGCGCGATGAGGGTGTTCTCGAGCAGGTAGCGGACCGCCTGGGCCCGGCTCCAGCCGAGCGCGTGGATCCCCGTGTCGACGACCAGCCGGGCGGCACGCCACGACTCGAGGCTGAGGCGGCCCAGGCGCGTCAGCGGCGAGCTGTACAGCCCCAGCTCGTCGGCCAGCCGCTCGGCGTACAGCCCCCACCCTTCGACGAACGCGGTCACCCCGAGGTTCTTGCGGAACTCGGGGATGTCGGTCAGTTCTTGCGCCAGGGCGATCTGCACGTGGTGCCCCGGGATCGACTCGTGAAACGCCAGCGCCTCCGCCTCGAAGCGCGGCCTGGTCTCGGGCTCGAACGTGTCGACGTAGTAGGTGCCGGGGCGCGAGCCGTCGATGGCCGGCTGCCGGTAGAACGCGATCGGGCTGTCCTTCTCCTCGTGCGGCTCGACCCGCTTGACCACGCAAGGGGTGCGCGGGATGCGCCCGAGAAAACGCGGCATGGCCGCGGTGGCGCGGGCCAAGGTCGCGCGCGCGCCCGCCTCGACCTCGTCGCGCGTCCGGTAGAACAGCGCCGGTTCCTTGCCCCGAAGGCGGCGCTGGATGTCGGCGAAGGAAGCGACGCCGACCGCCGCCGGCCCCAGCCGCTCCATCTCGCCCCGGATGCGGGCCACCTCGGCCAGACCGAGCTGATGGATGGCGCGCGGTTCGAGCTTCAACGACGTGTGCGCGCGGACGAGCGCCGCGTAGCAGGCGGCGCCACCGGGGAGATGGCCGATCCCCACGTCGGCGTCGGCGCGCGCCCGCGGCAAGAGCTGGTCGCGCACGAACGCCTGATAGCGCGTGAACGCCGGCCTGATTCCGTCGGCGATGACCTTGCGCAGGTCGGTCTCGAACTGTCGGCGCTCGGCCGGGGGGACGCTCGCCTCCGGAACGCGGGAGATGGCCGACACCACCAGCGGCCACTTCTCGTCGGGGGAGGCCAGCAGCTCGTCCAGCTGGCGCACCACCCGCTCGACCTCGCTGCGGGCCGACGTCTTGTCCGCGGCCAACCCGCGGCGCAGGTTCTCGAGTTGCTGGTCGAGCGCCCGCGGCATGGCTTGCCAGCGCGCCAGCAGCGCCGCGCGCCCCGCCACCGTCTCGACCGGCTGCAGGCTCGCCAGATCCAGATAGGCGACCTGCGGACCGTCGCGCGGATCTATGACCCAGTCCTGTAATTCACAGGTCGCCGTGGCCAGGGTCGATTCGATCTCGCCGAGCAGCAACGCGCGCGTCTCGCGGTCGCGCGGGTTCAACGCGGTGGCGGGCGACGCGCTGTCGAGCCAGTCGCGCAGCACGGCCAGGTGACGCAGCTCCATCTCGCGCGCCGCGGCGGATTCGTCGGGCATGCGATCGTCGTGGTCGTGGTAGCCGAGCACGGTGGCCTCGATCGGGTCGGCGGCGAGGTGCACCTGCCAGAACTCCGCCGCCAGCCTGGAGAGCGCCCTGGCGGCCGCGCTGGGTGGAGAGGCAGCGACGGACGGGGAGGCGGCGGGCGTGACGGCCGGAGGCCCGGAACGACAGCCGACCGTCGCGAGCGCGAGGACCCAGGACCACCGCACCAGCGACGATTGAAGAGAGCGCACGCCCCGTCGCATACCACGGCGCCGACGCCCCCTGTAAGCTCGCAGCGTGACGTCTTCGCCAATCGACCTCCCCGCGGTTTTGCCGCGCATCCTCGAGCTCAAGCGGACGCTGTCGGGGAGGGAGAAGCGGTTCCCGTGCCAGGTTCTGGTACGAGACGGCGGCCACCTGATCGTCCTGTTCGTCTCCCCCGAGGCGATGAACGTCCATGGTGTGTCGTTGCCCGCGGGGACGGTGACGTTCGGTCACTTCTGGGAAGACCGCCCTTACAACGTCTATCACTGGCTGCGCCCCGTCGACGGCGCGACCATCGGCGTTTATTGCAACCTGTGCGACGAGACGCGTATCGACGCCGACACGCTGTCCTGGCTCGATCTGATCGTCGACGTCCTGGTGCTGCCTCAGCGGCCACCGGTGGTGCTCGACGAGGATGAGCTGCCGGCGGACGCACCGGTCGCCTTGCGCGAGCGAATCGCGGAGGCGCAGGCGACGCTGTTCGACGCCCTCCCCCGGCTCCTCGACGATCTGGAGGCGACCCGACGTGCGCTGTGGCCGGCGGTGAAGGACCGCCGATGAAGACCGTCATTCAACGCGTGAGCCGGGCCGAGGTCCGGGTGGCCGGGGAAGCCATTGCCTCCATCGGTCGCGGCATCCTGGCGTTCGTGGGCGTCGAGAAAGGTGACGACGACGGGGACGTGGACGTGACGATTCGCAAGCTCGCCGCGCTGCGGATGTTTCCGGGGCGCACGCCGATGGATCTGAATCTGGCGGAGGCGAACGGGGCCTGTCTCGTCGTCAGTCAGTTCACCCTGGCGGCCTCGCTGGCGAAAGGGAATCGCCCCAGCTTCGAGCCGGCCGAGGAGCCAGGACGAGCCGAGGTGCTCTACGAACGGGTGGTGACGGGCTTGCGGCAGGCGGGCCTGCCCGTCGCCACCGGGCGCTTCGGGGCCGACATGGAGATCGACCTCGTCAACGACGGACCGGTGACGTTCCTGGTATTCACGAGTGGCGGGCTCCTGGTGAAGGAGCTATAGCGAGCGCGGAGGTCCTCACCCCACCCTCTCCATGCCAAGGCATGGAGAGGGTGACTGGTGCTTGCGGCGCGTCCTTGGAGGGTGAAGGCGTCGAAGATTTCAGGGTGTCCAGACGGCGGGGCGGCGGTCGAGGCGGGACCAGGGATCGATGCCTTCGAGGGAGGCGAGGAGCTCCGCGGCGGTCAGACGCTGGCCGGAGACCCCGAGGCGGGCGGAGGAGGCCAGGCGACCGACGACTTCGGCGGCGGTGCGGCCGCCCTCGCGCAGCGAGGCGAGCGACGGCGGGCGGGTCCGCTTGGCCAGCCGCTCGCCAGAAGCATCGAGGAGCAACGGCACGTGCGCGAACGTGGGAACGCGGAGGCCGAGCGCGCGGTGAAGCGCGATCTGCCGCGGGGTCGACGACAGCAGATCGTCGCCTCGCACCACCTCGTCGATGGCCATCGCGGCGTCGTCGACCACGACGGCGAGCTGGTAGGCGGCCACGCCGTCGGCCCGACGCAGGACGAAGTCGTCGACGCCCGCCGGACCGAGCGGCTCGACGTCCCCGTGAACGCCATCGACGAACGAGATCCGCTCCCCCGCCCCCGCGAAGCGAATCGTCAGCGGGCGGTCCGCCGCGCGCGCGCGCGCCTCGACCTCTTCGCGGCCGAGAGCGCGGCACGTCCCGGGATAGCGCGGGCCCTCGTCCTCCGCGCCGTGGGGCGCGCTGGCCGCCCGCGCCACCTCGGCGCGCGAGCAGGCGCAGGGGAACGCCCTCCCGACCGACAGCAGCTGCTCGATGGCCGCGTCGTAGCGCGCCCCCCGCTCGCTTTGCCGGTAAGGGGCGAAGGGGCCGCCCGTGACGTCCGGGCCCTCGTCCCAGTCGAGACCCAGCCAGCGCAGATCGGCCAGTAGCTCTGCCTCGGCATCGGGCAGCACGCGCGCCCTGTCGAGATCCTCGATCCGCAGCACGAACGCGCCCCCCCGCACGCGACAGGACAGCCACGCCAGCAGCGCCGTCCGAGCATTGCCGACGTGCAGCCTCCCTGTCGGGCTCGGCGCGTAACGCCCTCGCGCCGCCACGATCAAAGACGCAGCAGGGAATCGACGGCGGCCACCTCTTCCAACCGGCCCCGCCCCTCCAGCGCGACCAGCTCGACCACGAACACGAAGGCGACCACCTTCCCTTCCTGTTCGCGCACCAGATCGGCGGTGGCGCGGGCCGTACCGCCCGTCGCCAGCAGATCGTCGACGATGACGACCCGCCCCCCCGGCCGCACGGCGTCCGCGTGCATCTCCAGAGAATCGGTGCCGTACTCCAGATCGTAGGTCTGCCGGCTGGTCCGCCAGGGCAGCTTGCCCGGCTTCCGCACCGGCGCGAAGCCGATCCCCAGCGCCGCCGCCACGGGCGCCCCGAAGATGAAGCCGCGCGCCTCGACGGCGACGATGACGTCGGGGCGATGGCGCGCCACCCGCTCGGCGACGAGGTCGACGCAGGCGCGCAGCGATGGCCCGTGCCCCATCAGCGGCGTCAGATCGCGGAACATGATCCCCGGCTTGGGAAAGTCCTCGATGTCGCGAATGTGGGCGCGCAGGGCGCCGAGGCGGGGATCGACTGTTTCGTTCGAGGCGCTCATGGCTTGCTGTTTCTCCCGGGGAGAAACTGTAGCGGATCCCGAGGCACCTGGGCGCGTCGCACTTCGAAGTGAACGTGCGGTCCCGTGGCGTGGCCGCTCTGCCCCGACAGGGCGATGCGCTGGCCAGCCGCCACATGATCCCCGACCTTCACCTGCAGCACCGAGTTGTGGGCGTACACCGTCAGCAGCTGATCCGGGTGCTTGATGACCACCATGTTGCCGTACCCCCGCACGGTGTTGCCGGCGTAGACGATCTCCCCCTCGTCGGCCGCGTACACGGGCGTTCCGATGGCCGCCTGCAGATCGATCCCCTCGTGCGGCCGCCCCCAGCGCGAGCCGAACAGCGAGGTGACCTTCGGCGAATCGACCGGCCAGCGAAACCGCGTCTTGGGCCCCTTCCGCTGCGGCTCGGCTGACGGCGAGATCGACTGGGGTTCGGCCGCGACGGGCATCGCCTCGGGGGGCGGCCCGGCATCGGGGTGGCTTCCCGGACCGAACAGCACGAAGATCATCTTGCCCGGATAGGCGTCGGCCGCGCTGTGGAAGCCGTTGACCTCCAGCAGATCTTCCTCGGGGACGCCGGCGCGGCGGGCGATGTCCGCCAGGGTCTCGCCGCTCTCGACGACGTACCAGTGTCCGAGCGGCGGCTCGGGGTGCTGGGGACGGCCGCCCATCAGATGGCAGCCGTTCCCCAGCATCAGCAGCGTGATGACGACGACGAACGGCGCGACGGTGCGTGAGAGGGCCCGCGCGGCGGTGCGCACGACTGGAACGGGGCCGGGCCCTGACGTCACGCCGCCATCTTATGCGAGCGGCGGCGTTCGCCCGAACCCATACTGTCCGAGCAGGTTCACGTAACGACAGCGGGTGTCGAACGTCGTCTCGTACGAATCGCCGGTGCGCCGCACGACGACCAGCTGCTGCTCCTCGGGCGGCCCGACCGGGATCACCAGCCGGCCTCCGTCGGCGAGCTGGGCCACCAGCAGCGGAGGCACCCGGGGCGCCCCGGCGGAGACGATGATGACGTCGTAAGGCGCGTGCTCGCTCCACCCGCCGCTGCCGTCGAACGACTCGACCACCGCGTTCGTGATGGCGAGCGCCTGCAAGGTCGCCCGCGCGCGCGCCGCCAGCACCGGCAACAGCTCGATGCCGTAGGCCTCGCCGCACAGGCCGGCCAGCAGCGCCAGCTGGTAGCCGCAGCCGCTGCCCACCTCCAGCGCTCGCTGCCCCGCCTGGGGAGCCGCAAGCTCGGTGGCGCGCGCCACCATGAACGGCTGGGAGATGGTCTGCTCGCCGCCGATCGGCAGCGGGCGATCCTCGTAGGCGAGGTGCCGCAACGACGGCTCGACGAAGCAGTGGCGGGGCAACGCCGCCATGGCCGCCAGGACTCGCGGGTCGGCGACACCGCGCCGGACCAGCTGCTGCTCGACCATCTCGTCGCGCTGAGCGCGAAGGCGCGAATCTTCATCGGATGTCACGGCCAAGGCACACCTCCCGATTGCGGACCATCCCTCGGGGCGCGGGCACCTAGCTCCCGTGCGGCTCGTCGCGCTATTTACCGTGTTCGACGGCCGCGCGCACGAAACTTCCGACGTTCCAGCCCGACAGATCCCGCAGCAGATTGGTGTGCGTGAGGTCGAGACCGAGCGGCGTGATCGAGGCCTGCCCCGCGCGCACGGCGTTGCAGTCGGAGCCGGGAACGTCCGTCGCGTTCTCCTCCGGTCCGCCGATCCAGTAGTACGAGCGGCCCCGCAGATCCTGACGAACGTCGACCTGATCGCGGTACACGCGACGACCCAGGAACGTCGTCTGGAAGTCGGTCACCGGTCCCCGGGGGAGGTTGACGTTCAACAGCGCCGCCGCCGGAATCGCCCCTTCACCGCGCGCCAGCACCTCGCCGGCCAGCGCCCGCGCGAACGCCGCGGCGGCCGTGAAGTCGGGCGGCACATGTCGCTCCAGCGAGATGGCGATGGCCGGAACGCCCCGCAGCGCCGCCTCGACCGCGCCGGCCACGGTCCCCGAATAGAACACGTCCGAGCCCAGGTTGTACCCGAAGTTGATCCCCGAGACGCACAGCGTGGGCGTCCGCGGCACCAGGTGCAGCAGCGCCAGGTAGGTGCAATCGGCCGGGGTGCCGTCGACCGAGAACACGCCCGGCTCGACCTCGTCGACCCGCAAGGGTCGGTCCAGGGTCAGCGCGTGCGAGGCCGCGCTGCGCTCGCGATCGGGCGCGCACACGATGACGTCGCCCAGCTCGCGGAGAGCCGCCACCACCGCACGGATGCCCGGCGCCATCACGCCGTCGTCGTTGGTGACCAGGATCAGAGGTTTCATGCGAAAAAACCGCGGCGGAGAGAGCCGTCAAGCCCTCTCCGCCGACTCGTCGGGGCGACTGGATTTGAACCAGCGACCCCCTGTCCCCCAGACAGGTGCGCTAACCAGGCTGCGCCACGCCCCGAGTGCTTCAACCGCCGCCGCCAAAAAACGTCAGTCTTCTACCATGCGCGCGAGTTCTACCAAGCCCTGCTTCAACTTTTTCAGCATCTCGACGTCGACGGCCGGGGGCGGCACCGGCGGGGCCGCCCCCTCGTCGTGCCCCAGCTCGCGCAGCCGGGCCCGCGCCCCCTCGATGGTGAACCGCTCGTCGTACAGCAGATGCCGGATCTTCAGCAGCAGCTCGACGTCTTTTCGCTTGTAGAGCCGCTGCTTCGAGGTGGTCTTCTGCAGCCGCAGCGAGCGAAACTCGGTCTCCCAGTAGCGCAGCACGTACGGCTTGACGGCGCACAGGCGCGCCACCTCGCCGATCTTGAAGTACGGCTTGTCCGGGATGACCGTCGGATCGGACGGCTCCAGGCTGCGGCGACGGGGCGGCAAGCGGTCAGCCGTTCAGGGCGTTCTTCAGGACCTGGCTGGGCTTGAACGTCAGGACCCGGCGGGCGCTGATCGTGATCTCCTGCCCCGTCTGGGGATTTCGGCCGGCGCGCGAGTTCTTGTCGCGGACCACGAAGTTGCCGAAACCGGAGATCTTGATCTTCTCGCCGCGTTCGAGGGTCGTCTTGATCGTGTCGAACACCACCTCCACGAACTCGGCCGCCTCCTTCTTCGAGAATCCCCCCACCTTTTCGTAGACGTTCTCCACGATGTCCGCCTTGGTCATGGGCTGATCATATAACTCCGCGTACCTATTGCGGTCAAAGGTATCCGAAAGCCGGCAGCGAATCTGACGGCGTCAGCGAAATCTGGCGGCGTCAGCGAATCTGAATCGACTGCGCGGTCGTCAAGGCGGCCACGACGCGCGCATGCGCGGCGTCGACCTCGGCGTCGGTCAGGGTCTTGTCATCGGCGCGATAGGTCAGCGTCCACAGCATTCCCTTTTTTCCAGCGGGAACGAAGCGGGGATCGCGAAAGTCCTCCAGCACGGCGATGTCGCGCAACAGCCCCTCCGCGGAGTCACGCATCGCCGACTGCTGGGCGTCGGCGCTGACGGTGGCGTCGATCCAGAACGAGACGTCGCGCGTGACCGCGGGAAAGCGCGGCGTGGCGGAGGCGCGCACGCCCCCGGCGAGGTGATCGAGGCCGTCGATGTGGATCTCGAAGTAGAACGCCGGCACCTCGACGCCGAAGCGACGAGCCACCGTGGGATGCAGCTCGCCCACGACGCCGAGCGCCTGGGGCCCCTCCCCCTCGCGCGAGAGGTCGACGGCCGCCGAGATCCCCGGGTGCAAGAAGCCAGGCGCGGTGCCGCTCGCGAACGCCGTGAAGCGCGGGCGCGAGACGCCCAGGCGCGCCAGCAACGCGACGACCACGTGCTTCAGATCGAAGAAGTCGACGGGCCCGCCGGCCTTCATCCAGCCGGCGCGAGCGCCCACCAGCAGCCCGGCCGCCGTCGTCACCTGGCGATGGTGCGCGTCGCCTGGCTCGGGGAACACGGTGGGGCCGACCTCGAACAGCGCCACGTCGGCCACGCCGCGCGCGAGGTTTCGCTTGGCGGCGTCGGCCAGCCCGGGCAGCAGCGAGGTCCGCATCACCTCGTAGTCGGCCGAGATGGGATTCTGCACGGTGATGCCTTCCGCCAGCCGCGCCTCACCCAGCGCATGCAGGCTGGCGCGGGGCACGAACGCCCAGCCGACGATCTCGTGCAGGCCCAGCGACGCCAGGGTGTCCCGCGCCCGATCGGCGAACCGCTCCGGGCTCGGCTCGGGCGCCTTGCCCCCCTGGGGCAGCCGGGCCGGCGCCCGGTCGAGGCCGATGAGACGCATGATCTCCTCGACGATGTCGACGGCGATCGTCACGTCGGGCCGGAACGTCGGCACGGTCGCCACCAGGCTGTCGCCCCGCACCTCGGCCCCGAAGGCGATGGCGCGCAGACGCTCCACCGCCTCGGCGGTCGGGATCTCGAAGCCGGCGGTGCGAACCAGGGTGTCGAGCGGCAGCACGATCTCGCGGCGCGCTGGCGGCGCGCCGTAGCGATCGGTCGGGTTCGGCGCGATGCGCCCCCTCCCGAGCTGCCCGATCAGGGTCGCGGCGCGGCTGGCCGCCGCCGGAACGCCCTCTGCGTCGACGCCCCGTTCGAACCGGTGCGACGCCTCCGAATGCAGGCCGAGGCGCTTGGCCGTCTTGCGCACGCTGCGCGGATCGAACGTCGCCGCCTCGAGCAGGACGTTCACCGTCGTCTCCGACACCTCCGCGCGGGCCCCGCCCATCACACCGGCCAGCGCCACCGGGCCACGCCCGTCGGCGATGACGATGTCCTCGGGCTCCAGCACCCGATCGATGCCGTCCAGGGTCCGCAGCTGCTCGCCGGCGAGCGCGCGGCGAACGACGATGCCCCCTTCCAGCTTGTCCAGATCGAAGGCGTGCAGCGGATGCCCGGTCTCCAGCATCACGGCGTTCGTCACGTCGACCAGGTTCGAGATCGAGCGGACCCCGCAGGCGGCCAGTCGAAAGCGCAGCTGCAGCGGGCTGGGGGCCACCCGCAGACCGTGAATCAGCGTCGCCTGGTAGCGGGGGCAGGCCGTCACATCGGCGACGGTGATCGCGGGCGCAGGCGTCGGCTCCCGCAGCGGCAGCTCGAGGATGGGGAGCTCCTGCGAGGGGCGATCGCGGGGCGGCGGCGGGATGGGCGGCAGCGCCCACGGCACGCCGAAGGCGGCGCTCACCTCGCGGGCGATGCCGGCGTGCGACAGCGCGTCGGGGCGGTTGGGGGTGACGTTCACCTCCAGGACCTCGTCCGCGATCCCCAGCGCCACGGCCAGATCGGCGCCCACCGGGAAGGCGGTCGACAGGATCATGATGCCGTCGGAGGCCTCGCTCAGCCCCAGCTCCTTCTCGCTGCAGATCATGCCCGGCGAGTCGAAGCCGCGGACCTCCTTGCGGCCGATCTTGATGGCCCCCCCTTTCGGTCCCCCGGGCAGCACGGCGCCGGGCGCCGCCCAGGCCACCCGACCGCCCCGCGTGGGGACGTTCGGCGCGCCGCACACCACCTCGGGATCCTGCTCGGGATCGGAGGTCTCGTCGACGCGCAGCCGGACGATGCGCAGCTTGTCGGCGCCTGGATGTGGACGCACCGCCCGCACCTCGGCCACCCGCACCCCCCCCAGCTCGCGACCGAGCTGCTCGATCGACTCGACCTCGAGGCCGGCCAGGGTCAGACGACGCGCCACCTCGGCTGCGGTGGTGCCCGCGGGCAGCGCCACCAGCTCTTTCAACCAGTTGAAGGAAATCTTCATGGGTCCGCGTCAGCTCACTGGAATTGCGACAGAAAGCGGATGTCGTTCTCGTAGAAGGCGCGCAGGTCGTCGACGCCGTACTTGAGCATAGCCATGCGCGACAGCCCCATGCCGAACGCGAACCCGCGCACGGCGTCCGGGTCGTAGCCCACCGCCTTGAAGACGTTCGGATGCACCATCCCCGAGCCGCCGATCTCGATCCAGCCCGAGCCCTTGCACAGCCGGCACCCGGCCCCCTGGCGACGGCCGGTGCCGCCGCACAGGTAGCAGCCGGCGTCCACCTCGGCCGAGGGCTCGGTGAACGGGAAGAAGCTGGGGCGCAGGCGGATGCTCAGATCGGCGCCGAAGAAGCGGCGCACGAAGTGCAGCAAGGTCCCCTTCAGATCGGCGAACGACACGTCGCGATCGACGTAGAGCCCTTCGACCTGCGGGAACATCGGCGTGTGGGTGGCGTCGTCGTCGCGGCGGAAGACGTTGCCGGGCGCGATGATCTTCACGGGCGGCGGCGCCGTCAGCATCGTCCGCACCTGGACCGGCGACGTGTGCGAGCGGAGGATGCGTCCCCCTTCCACGAAGAAGGTGTCCTGCATGTCGCGCGCGGGGTGGTCGGCGGGCGTGTTGAGCGCGTCGAAGTTGTGCCACTCGGTCTCGATCCACGGTCCCGTGCGCACCTCGAAGCCGAGGCCGAGGAAGATCTCCTCCACCTCGCGGCGCACCAGGGTCAGCGGGTGCAGGGTGCCGAGCGGGCTCCCGAACGGGGGGAGCGTGACGTCGATGGAACGGGCCAGATCGGCGGCCAGCGCGGCGTTGGCCAGGCCACCCAGTCGCTCGGCCACGAGCGCCTCGATCGCACCCTTGGCCCGATTGGCGGCCTCGCCGACGGCGGGACGCTCCTCGGGCGGCAACTTGCCGAGGGCCTTCATGAGCTCGGACGCGCGACCCTTCTTGCCGAGGTAGCGCGCCTGGGCGGCGCGGATCTCCTGCTCTGTCGTCAGCGGTCCGATCTCATCGGCCAGCGCAGCCGCCAGCCGATCGAGCTCGTCGATGACCTGTTGGGCGCCGGGGCTGGGCATTACCGGCCCCGGGCTAGGCTGCCCGGGCCGCGTCGACGAGCTTCTCGAAGGCCTTCGGATCGGTGATGGCCAGGTCGGACAGGATCTTGCGGTCCAGCTTCACGTTCGCCTTGGCGAGGCCCGCGATGAGGCGCGAGTAGGACAGGCCGAGCGCACGCGCCGCCGCGTTGATGCGAATGATCCAGAGGCCACGGAAGTCGGATTTCTTCTTGCGCCGATGAAACAGCGCGAAGCGCCACTTGCGATGAACGGCCTCGATGACCGCTTTCCACAGCTTCGACCGACCGCCCCGGAAGCCCTTGGCGTGCTTCCGGATCCGATCGCGGCGATGACGAGACTTGAATCCACCTTTTGCGCGAGGCATGTCCGACTGTCCTTCTGGCTGAGATTTACGGGGGCGAAGACTTGGCTACGTCCCGTACGGGAGCATGGCCTTGATCTGGTGCTCTTGCGTCTCGCTGACGTAGGCGCCACGACGCAGGTTCCGCTTGGCGCCGGTGCTCTTGGCGCCGAGGTTGTGGCGCAGGTACGCCCGCTTCCTCTTGACGCGGCCGTTCGCGGTCAGCTTGAAGCGCTTCTTCGCGCTGCTGTTCGACTTCATCTTAATCTTGGCCATGTGAGCGGCGCAGTATAGCGATCCGCGGCCCGTAGGCAAGCAAAACCCGCGGGGGGATGCAGCATCCCCCACGAGCCCCCCTCGGATCCGTGGGCCGCCGATGCCGGCTTGGCGAAGCCAAGCCTCCGGGCATTGAACCCGCGCGCAATGCGCGCTCCGGCGCCATGGTCGCCTGCCGGAGACAAATGCGGCCGAGATCTTCATCAACGAGGCAATCCTCAGTCGAGAAAGGCGGCTTTCAGCGCCTGGGTCAGGGCGTTCCGGGCCCGGCCCCCGGCCGCGCCGGCGGGTAGATAGCCCTCTTGCAGGGTCCATATGATGATGCCGCCGTAGCCGTTCGTCTTCGAGAAGGCCCCCTTGGCGGCGATCGACGTCTCGTCCTCGTAGGTGATGTAGCGGGTGGGCGCGCCGCACTTCGGGTCGTTGACGGCGGTGGCGAGGGAGAGATAGGGCTCGGCGGCGACGCTGTCCCGCTTCTGATCGGTGGCCGTGCTGCTGGCGAACGTGCTTCCCGACGCGAAAAATGCGCTCAGCGGATAGTCGTTGTCGCCGCCCACGATCGTCTGGGTGGTCCCATCGGTGGGCTGGCGGGGCCCCGTGATGCCGCCCGTGTAGCAGATGGCGTAGAACGCGATGCCCATGCCCAGCTTCGCCTTGGGAATGCCGGCGGCGGCGTAGCGTTGCAAGGTGTCGTCGATGGCGACCGGGGTCGAGGCCGTCACGCCGCTGAGCGGGCTGGAGAACCACGAGCTCCACCCCTGCCCCGTGTACGCGGTCGACGGATAGTAGGTCTGGACGTTGAAGCGATCGAGCGCGCCGGCCAGGGTCACCATCTGTGGCGCGACGGTCTGATAGTTGGCGTTGATGGCGCCGGCGGGATAGCTGAGGACGATGTCGGGCTTGGCGGCGCGCAGGGCCAGCGCCAGCCCGGCCAGGTCGTCGAGGTCGACGCTGTCCTCCCAGTCGAGGTCGATGCCGTCGTAGCCGAGCGTCGACAGCGCGTTCGTCAACGTCGTGACGAACGCGGCCCGGTGCGTGGCGTCCGCGGCGGCGGCGATGTTCGGGCCGGCGCCCGCGCCGCCGAGCATCAGCAGCGCCTTCACGCCGTTCGCGTGGGCCGCCTGCGCCAGCGCCCTGGCGTCCGCCTCGCCCGTGCCGTTCGAATCATTGAAGCCGAGATCGAGCGTCCGGTCGGCCTTGACGAGCAAAGGCGCGAACGCGATGTGCGTCAGCGCCGACCAGTCGATCTGCGCGATGGGAACGTCGTTGATCTGGTAGCCGACGTAGTAGGCCAGCACCCACTGGCTGCCCGCCCGCGCGCCGCCTGCCCCGGACGCTCCGCCGCCGGCGTCACCGCCGTTGCCGCCGGCGCGACCGCCCACGGCGCCGCCACCGCCTCCGTTGCCGCCGGAGCGCCCGCCCGCGGCGCCTCCCTCCGCGCTCGAAGAACCCCCTGCGCCCGGCGCGCCGCCGCCACCGGCCGACGCTCCGCCCGCAGCCGTCGCCTTGCCGCCCGCCCCGCCGCCTCCCGTCGCCGGCGCGCCGCCAGCCCCGTGGTTCGTCGTCGGCGACGAGTTGCAGGCCAGCACCGAACAAAACATCGCCGCCACGATCGACGAAGCGAATGAACGACGTGCGTGAGTCACGGCCGGCGATCGTATCACGATGGCCATACGACGCGCCGGCCCGCTATCCGCTCTGCCCGGCCCCTTCCTCGATCTCCCGCTCGATCGTTTCCCATTCGCCCACCAGCGCGTCGATCTTCGGCGCCAGTGTCTCCTGCTCTTTCACGAGCGCGTCGATCTCGGCGTGAGTGGCCCGTTGAAAGAAGCCCGGATCGGCGTAGATGGCCTGGATCTCGGCCTTGCGCGCCTCGGCGGTCTCGATGTCGGCCAGCAGCTTGTCCCGCAGCTTGGGAAGCTGCGCCACCCGGTTGCGCCGCTTCTTCTGATCTTCCCAGCTCTCGCCACTGGCGGCCGCCGCCGGTGGCTTGCCCCCGGCCGTGCTCTTCTTCTCCGCCCGCGCCCGCAGCGCCACCGAATCGCCGTCCAGGTGATCGTCGCCCAGGCGCTCCAGGTATTCGGCGTAGCTCCCCGGAAAATCACGCGGCCCTTCCGGGGTGATCTCCACCACCCGCGTCGCCAGCTCGCTGACGAACCAGCGATCGTGGGACACGAAGATGACCGTGCCCGTGTAGGCCTTCACGGCGTCCACCAGGGCGTGGATCGCCTCCAGATCCAGGTGGTTCGTCGGCTCGTCCAGCACCAGCACGTTCGGCTTCTGCACCGCCAGCAGCGCGAAGATCAGCCGGGCCGCCTCGCCGCCCGACAGCAGCGCCACCCGCTTGTCGACGTCAGGCCCCGAGAACAGGACCCGCCCCAGCTGCGCCCGCACGAACGTCGGGCTCTCCCCCGGACACATCGCCTCCAGCGCCAGCAGCGGCGTCGTCTCGGCGTCCTCCAGCACCTCGCGGTGGTCTTGCGGGAAGTAACCGACGCGAACCTCGTGTCCCCACTTCACCGCGCCCCTGTCCGCAGCCAGGCGCTCCACCACGATGCGCAGCAGGGTCGACTTGCCCAGCCCGTTCGGCCCGATGACGGCCACCCGCTCGCCCCGCCGCACCGTCAGCGAGACATCCGTCAACACGCGCTTCTCGCCGTAGGACTTCGTGACGTCCTTCAGCTCCAGCACCTCCCGGCCGCTCGGCCGCTCCGGCGTCACCTTGAACTGCGGCGTGCGCCGCGAGCTGTCGGCCAGCTCCTCGATCTCGATCTTCTCGATCTGCTTGAGGCGGCTCTGCGCCTGGGTGGCCTTGGTGTTCTTCGCGCCGAAGCGCTCGACCCAGGCCCGCTTTCGCGCGATCTCGTCCTCGGCCCGTGCCACCGACGTCTCCAGCCGTTCGCGCGTGGCGGTCTTCTCGACGATCGCCTTCGAGTAGTTCCCCGGGTACAGCGTCAAGGTCTGATAGTCGACGTCGAGCGTGTGGCTGGTGACGTTGTCGAGGAAGCGCTGGTCGTGCGAGATGATGACGGCGCACCCCGCGTAGCCAGCCAGGAACTTCTCCAGCCAGCGAATGGTCAGGATGTCGAGATGGTTCGTCGGCTCGTCGAGCAGCAACACGTCGACGCCCCCCACCAGCACCTGCGCCAGCAACACCCGCAGCTTGAAGCCACCCGACAGCGACGACAGCGGCTCGCGATGGAAGCGGGTCGGGATGGCCAGCCCTTCGAGCACGTTGCTGGCCCGCGCCTCCAGCGTGTAGCCGTCGTGCGCCGCGATCACGTCCTCGAGGTCCGCCATGCGATTCGCGTCGATGTCGCCGCTCGCATCGCTGAGACGACGCTGCTCCTCGAGCGCGTTCCACACCACGGCGTCCCCCCGCATGGCCAGGTCGAGGATGATGGCGTCGTCGTCGAGAAATCGGTCCTGGCGCAGCACGCCGACCCGGGCCCGCTTCGCGATTGTGAACGTCCCGGCCGAGGCCTCTTCGTCCCCCGCCAGCACCTTCAGGAACGTGGTCTTCCCCGAGCCGTTGGCCCCCACGAGGCCGTAACGCGAGCCCGGGTTCAGCTGCAGCGAGACGTCCGCGAACAGCACGCGGGCGCCGTATTCCTTGGCGAGATTGGTGGTGGCTATCATCTGGTTCTTTCGGAAGCGGCGCGTAACTTAGTCGAAGTCGGCGCGGCGGGCGATCGGCCATTCGGGGCAACCGATGAGCCGCTTTCGACGGTCGAGGGACACTGTGACATCGAACCTTCCACGGAACCCTCGGGAAATTCGTTAACATCGGCAGCGCGTGGTCACACCGCTCACATTCGTCGGCGACGACGTCGCCCTGGTAAGGGCGCTTCAGGCGGGCCACCCCGGCGCCGCTGCCGCGTTCTATGACAGGTACGCGTCCGACGTGCTGCGCACCCTGCGCTCCACGCTGGGAGCCGACGCCGACGTCCCCGATCTTCTACAAGAGGTGTTCATCCGGGCCATCGATCGCATCGGCGATCTGGACGACCTGGATCGCGTGCGCGGCTGGCTGACCACCATCGCCATCTTCACCGCGCGCGCCCACATCCGCCGCCGCACCCGCCGAAAATGGCTGGGCCTGTTCTCGCCCGAGCGCACCAGCCCCCGCCAGCAAGAGCCACCGTCGTCGGACGCGCGGTTCGCCCTGCGCGAGACCTACGAGATCCTCGAGGGGATCCCGGTGAACGACCGCATGGCGTTCGCCCTGCGGGTGGTCGAGGGGATGAGCCTGCCGGACGGGGCTGCCGCCTGCGGCATCTCGCTGGCGACGTTCAAGCGGCGGCTGTCGCGTGCCGAGAAGCAGTTTCTCGCGGCGGCGCGCGGGCGGCCGTCACTGGAACGCTGGTTGGAGGAGGGGACGCGATGGAGTCGCCAAAACCAGAGCTGACTCATATCGGAGAGCGGATCCGGGCCACGCTCGAAGCGGAGCTGGACCCCACGGTCGACCTGCGCGCGGCACGCGCCCAGTTGCTCGAGCGCGTGGCCGTCCGCAACATGACCGCCCGCGAGCGACCGGGAATTTACGCCGGCGTGCTGCGGTGGGCAGCGGTGAAGCGGGGACGCGTGCTGGCGCTGGCCGGCGCGCTGGCGCTGGCCGCGGCGCTGGTGGTCTGGGTGCGGATGCCGATCTCGTTTCAGGTCGAGACGAGCGGGGCGCGCGTGTCCGGACGGCTCGGCGACGTCATCGAAGCGACGGAGACGACCCCCGTGCAGCTTCGCTTCTCCGAAGGGAGCTCGATCTCCGTGGATGCCGGCGGCCGTGTCCGCGTGCTGGCGGCGGAGCCCAAGGGGGCGCGCGTGCTGGTCGAGAGCGGTGGTCTGGACGTCTCCATCGTCCACCGGAGACGGCGCGCCACGCGCTGGAGCTTCGAGGCCGGCCCGTTCCGCGTTCAGGTGACGGGAACGAAGTTCCACGTCGCCTGGAGCCCGCAGGATCAGACGTTCGTGCTCGGGACGAAGGAGGGCTCGGTGGTGGTCTCGGGCCCCTGCCTGCCGGAGCCGCGGGCGGTCGGCGCCGGGGGGAACGTGCGGCTGTCGTGCGCGTCGACGACCCTGGCGGCGCTCGAGAGCGCGCCCGCGCCGGTGGCGCGACCGACAGCCGAAACCCCCACCGAGAGCACCAGCCCGATCGAGAAGGAGGCTCCCACCAGCGCCGCCTGGCGACAGCTGCTGGCGGCTGGACGGCTCGCCGACGGCCTGCGCGCCGCCGAACGCGCGAACTTCGCCCGCGTCTGCCGGACCGCGAACCAGAAAGAGCTGCTGACCCTGGCGGACGCCGCCCGACTCTCGGGGCGATCCGCGCGCGCCATCGAGGCGTTGAGCATCCTGCGAAAGCGGTTCCCGGGCTCGACCGACGCCGCCACGGCGGCGTTCGCGCTCGGTCGCATCACCTTCGAGAAGCGCGGCGCCTATGCCGAGGCGGTCCGCTGGTTCGCGACCTACCTGGATGAGCAGCCGAACGGTCCCCTGATGGGCGACGCGGTAGGCCGGTTGATGGAGGCGCGACACGGGGCGGGCGATCGCCAGGGGGCGCGCGCCGATGCGGAGCGCTACCTGCGCCGGTTCCCCGAGGGTCCCTATGCCTCCGAGGCCAGGACTATGCTGTCCGAGTGATGATCGGACCCACGGGCGCCCGCGAGGCGCCACGGACAGGGGCGCGCATCGCCGGCCTCTTCTCCGTTCTGACGATGCTGCTGGTGCTGGCCGTGGCGCGCCCGGCGCCGGCGGCCGCCGCGCCACCGCAGCGTCGGGTGCTGCTGGTCGTGAACCGCGCCGACGATCGGTTCGCGGCCCGGATTCGCGCCGAGATCGCCGGGCTGGGGCTCTCCGTCATCACGCTGGAAGCGGGGCACGCGCGCGATCCGGAGCCGCTCGAAGCGATGGCGCGTAGCAAGCACGCGGTCGCCATCGTGCGCATGATCCCCACCCGGAAGGGCGTCGAGGTCTGGATGGCGGACGAGACCTCGGGGCGTTCGATGTTGCGACAGCTCGTGGTCGACGAGAGCCCGGGCGGCCCCAACGAAAGCCTGGTGGCGTTGCAGACGGCGGAGCTGCTGCGCACGAGCCTGCGGCCCCAACCGAGCGCGGCGACCGCCCTGCCCGGCGGCGGCTCGTCCGCTGTCGGGGGGGCGTCGACGGTGGGCGAAGCGAGCAAAGGCGATTCTCCCGCGATCGTCGGGCGCCCCCCCCCCGCCTCGCCCCCACCGATCAAGGCGAACGTCGGCGCGGGCATCGGGGCGCTGCTCGGCCCAGGCACCGACGACACGGCGATCCAGGGCTGGCTGTCGATCGATCATCCGGTCGGCCAGCGGTGGGGCGTGGCGCTCGATCTCGGCGGACCGCTCCATCAAGCAGCCGTGTCGGGACCGGAAGGGACGGCACGCATCGGGACCGCGCTCGTCGGCGCGGCATTTTTCGCGCGCTTCGAAGATGCGGGCGACATGCCCTTCTTCGGCACCCTCGGGCTGGGGTTCGCCGTCCTGCGCGTGGGCTCGAAGGGCGAGCCGGTCGCGCCCCTCGTGGCGAGATCGACGAGCGCGTTCACCAGCGCCCCCTACCTGCGCGCCGAGGGGGGCTTCGCCCTCACCACCTGGGTCCGCATTGGCCTGCGCGCCCTGGTCGGTGCCACCGCGACCAAGCTGACGGTTCAGTTCGCCGGGAACGACGCGGCGACGTGGGGCAGACCATTCGTGGCGCCGATGGCCTTCGCCGACTTCGTCTGGCGCTGAGCCTTTTTCGCCGGCCGCGGACGGCCAGGGGATCACAGCTCGAATCTGACGTCGTCGAGCCAGATGTCGAACTGGTGCTTGGGCCAGAGGATGAAGCCGACCAGCTGGTCCTTGCGCATCGCGATCTGGGGGACGCCGAAGCCCGACTGCACCATGTCGCTGAAGTGAACGACCTGGCGCTGCCACTGCTTCGTCAGGGTGACCGTCGTGGCGTAGTAGTCCATGCAGGTCGAACAGACGCCCCCATTCCACGCGTTGTCGATGGTGGTGATTCCCAGCGGCACCTCGAACGGCTCCGTGGCGCCCGGACCGACCGCGGCCCAGAACGAGATGCCGCCGTAGTTTCGACCGTCGTACGGCACGGCCGTGCCGCCGTTGTTGTTCCGCAGGACGGCGGTCCAGTTGGCGCCCCAATCGGTGAAACCGGAGCCCGAGAAGTGCCCCGCCTCGTTGCCCCGCGCCGCGCAATGAGACGAAGCCTCGGCGAGCAGCGTCCCCTGCGATTCGTCGTTCCCCGTCACCCAGGCGCCGTTGCGCGCCGCCACGGCGGCGAGGAAGAGGTCGCCGTCCTCGAAGTCGTCGATCAGCTGATCGCCGGGCTCGCTGGCCCAGGCATCGGGGCCGCGCAGCGGCTGCTCCGGACAACCGCTGGCGACGTCGATGGGGGCAATCGACGCGTCGCAACCGGTCACCGCCAGGACCATGACCGACCCGACCGCGACGTAGCCCGCGATGAACCGAAGAGTCTCGCGGCGCCGGTACATCCGAGCGGCTTAGCCTAATCCCTTCCCGTCGCGACACCAATGTGTTTGTAAAGGGATCAGCCGAAGCCACTGGTGAGCGCCGTCGCGGTGCCGCACCGCCCCGCCGCCAGGCGCTATCTGTCGGCCCCCGTGCGCTCGCGGCCGTACAGCATCCACTGGCTGGCGCGCTCGGCGATCGCGGCGATGGTCAGCGACGGGTTCACCGCCAGCGCCGACGGCAACGATGCGCCGTCTGTCACGTACAGCCCCGGGTAGTTCCAGACCTCCCCCCGATGATTCACCACGCCATCCGCC